>JANXED010000100.1 GCA_025058175.1 Candidatus Calditenuaceae archaeon
GTCGAGGCGTGGGGAGCGGAAATTCGGCTCGGAACCTCACGAAGAGGATTGAAAGCGGGGCGTATTTTGTTGATCTGTCACGAGTAACGTGTGACGAACCTCACGAAGAGGATTGAAAGGCAGGTGAAATATGGTATCACAGCTTCTTCTCTTGAAGAAGAACCTCACGAAGAGGATTGAAAGATTTTCTCGTCGTCGTGCATAATTATCACCAAAAAAAGAACCTCACGAAGAGGATTGAAAGTGAAGGGTAGGGGGAGGGGCCCTCCCCCCTCCGGTCTGCGAACCTCACGAAGAGGATTGAAAGGAAAAGACGGTGTATTGCCGGCCATTTATACCGGTTGGGGGAACCTCACGAAGAGGATTGAAAGATGCTATAGTTGAGAAACGCACAATTGCAGTTCAGCGCGATGAACCTCACGAAGAGGATTGAAAGTGAAGAAGGGCCCTTCTCCGGTCCGCAAACCCACGAGGGAACCTCACGAAGAGGATTGAAAGTGAAGAAGGGCTTTTCCGGTCTGCAAACCCACGAGGCGCCGAACCTCACGAAGAGGATTGAAAGCCAGTCCGCAAACCCACGAGCGGCTCCGTTCATTGCCACGAACCTCACGAAGAGGATTGAAAGTGGAAAAATAGCAGCGGTACCGCAACGCACCCGG
>JANXED010000101.1 GCA_025058175.1 Candidatus Calditenuaceae archaeon
CTTGACCCCCAACTTTCAATCCTCTTCGTGAGGTTCCTCTGCGTGACGTTCACTACGACCGAGATCCCGCCCACCACCCGCTTTCAATCCTCTTCGTGAGGTTCAGAGACGTTAGCGGGAAGAACGCAGCCCTCTTCGACGACAGCCTTTCAATCCTCTTCGTGAGGTTCGGCCTCGGTCTCGTGGCCCTCGCCAGACTTTCCGGGCTTGCTTTCAATCCTCTTCGTGAGGTTCCGCAAAGCTCTCGTCTTCGCGCGGCAAAAGAAATATCGCATCCTTTCAATCCTCTTCGTGAGGTTCTCAACGTCGAGCCGTCTTGCCGCTTTGTTGAGCTGATATTGCTTTCAATCCTCTTCGTGAGGTTCTGGGCAGGTTCTTCGCTGAAGCTTTCATGAACTATTTGCGCGCATGGGCTTTCAATCCTCTTCGTGAGGTTCTCAACGAGCTCAAGAAGTTCTATCTGCTCCTGAACGGCCTGCCCTTTCAATCCTCTTCGTGAGGTTCCGTTTCTCCCGCCACGAAGACCGCCGAATCGTAGACGCTTTCAATCCTCTTCGTGAGGTTCCGTTTTCGCTCCGTGACCCTCTCGCGCACTTCGCGCTCGATCCTTTCAATCCTCTTCGTGAGGTTCAGTGGCGGATGAAAACTCTCGCAGAGC
>JANXED010000102.1 GCA_025058175.1 Candidatus Calditenuaceae archaeon
AATCCTCTTCGTGAGGTTCCGAGAGCGGCATCGATGCGTTGCGGCACTCCATCGTCGAGCTTTCAATCCTCTTCGTGAGGTTCTACTAGAATATGCAGCGAGGAAGGGCTGGCCCGTTAGTTTACTTTCAATCCTCTTCGTGAGGTTCTCGCAGAACTACAGAATAAGCTTCGAAATACCGCGCGTTTTTTCTTTCAATCCTCTTCGTGAGGTTCTAATCATAGTGCGAAGAAATATCTACGCTAGCATCCGCTTTCTTTCAATCCTCTTCGTGAGGTTCCCGGCGCGTCTTCTTCGCAGGCTCGAGATCATCGCGCAGCCTTTCAATCCTCTTCGTGAGGTTCTTCGCGTCCTCAGCGCCGGCATGCGCGGCCGTGCCTCTGTCTTTCAATCCTCTTCGTGAGGTTCTCATGAAGTGGGCGCCCATCACGCGCGAGCAAGTCGGTCGTGAACTTTCAATCCTCTTCGTGAGGTTCGTTCAACCGGTACTTTGGTGTGAAGCGGGAGGCGACCTACTTTCAATCCTCTTCGTGAGGTTCCTCGTCCTCGGGCACGCCCTCGTCCGCGCCCCCGTCTGCTTTCAATCCTCTTCGTGAGGTTCTTTAAATACTTGCACGATTGCACGATTTGCACGATACGCTTTCACTCCTCTTCGTG
>JANXED010000103.1 GCA_025058175.1 Candidatus Calditenuaceae archaeon
TTCGTCCTTACTGACCCACCGTGGCATCTTTCATACGATAAGCTTTCAATCCTCTTCGTGAGGTTCTGCAGCAGATCGCGCTGATCTTCATGAACACGCCAGTCGCGCTTTCAATCCTCTTCGTGAGGTTCATGAAGTGGTCGTCCATCACGCGCGAGCAGGTCAGTCGTGAACTTTCAATCCTCTTCGTGAGGTTCACGCTGACGGAGAAATCGTCCTCATTTCTGGGGCCACTTTCAATCCTCTTCGTGAGGTTCACCCGCCTCACCTGTCGCCCTTTCTGCCAACACGAGGTATCTTTCAATCCTCTTCGTGAGGTTCTCCCGTACATCGTGAAGCCCTCGCTGGCGGGTATCATCACCGGCCTTTCAATCCTCTTCGTGAGGTTCTAGATTTGTTCAGTACCGTGCGAATCAACCTGCCCACACTCTTTCAATCCTCTTCGTGAGGTTCGTATCATTCGATAAGTTGTGGATGAAGCTTCACGAAGTCAGCTTTCAATCCTCTTCGTGAGGTTCTCCTTCACGCGCTCGGGCTCGTGGAAAAACCGCTTGTACTTTCAATCCTCTTCGTGAGGTTCCCGCCGCTCTTCTCGCGTGACGGCTGTATCTTTCTGCTTCCTTTCAATCCTCTTCGTGAGGTTCCCATCTTCTATTC
>JANXED010000104.1 GCA_025058175.1 Candidatus Calditenuaceae archaeon
TTCTTACTGCGCCGCTTTCAATCCTCTTCGTGAGGTTCGGGCACGGCCACGAGCGAGAGCTCGCGGAAAGCCAGACCGCGCTTTCAATCCTCTTCGTGAGGTTCTTTTCAAAACGCTCTACGTCTCGCGAGCGGTCCGTACAAGCTTTCAATCCTCTTCGTGAGGTTCTCTGGCGAGGGCCACGAGACCGAGGCCGAGGCCGGCCGTGGCGCTTTCAATCCTCTTCGTGAGGTTCTCACCGATGACACCATACAAATATGTGACCGTCTCGCGCTCCTTTCAATCCTCTTCGTGAGGTTCTCACGCGTGAAGTGCAGTGTCGCTTCATCTGTGACTGCAGTCACTTTCAATCCTCTTCGTGAGGTTCCGTGCTGCAGCCCGGCGGCAGACTCATCTTGAACGCGCCGTCTTTCAATCCTCTTCGTGAGGTTCCCCCACTGCATGATCGCAGCCTCGAGAGATGCGGCCGCTTTCAATCCTCTTCGTGAGGTTCCCCGTTTCCGTGGAGGTCCTCGCGCGGGAGGTCGAGTCGCTTTCAATCCTCTTCGTGAGGTTCTCGCCGACCGGGGAGCTGGTGCGGGTCGTGCTGAACCGTTTCCTTTCAATCCTCTTCGTGAGGTTCCGGCGTAAGGCCTTCGGCGTTACTGCGCGG
>JANXED010000105.1 GCA_025058175.1 Candidatus Calditenuaceae archaeon
TGAGCCAGACCTCACGGCCCAGGCGCGCCGCACTCCTAGAACCTCACGAAGAGGATTGAAAGACGCGCGATCTTCACCCGCGACCGGCCAGTCGAGCTCCCCGAACCTCACGAAGAGGATTGAAAGTGAATTCTCTGAATTGCCGCGATGATCTCATTTGGTGTCAGGAACCTCACGAAGAGGATTGAAAGAAAAACAAAAAAAAAGATGTCGGTCAACGATAGAACGCGAACCTCACGAAGAGGATTGAAAGAGCTCTGTCTTCTCGTAGCAGAGTGTCGTCGTGTCCGCTCCGAACCTCACGAAGAGGATTGAAAGCGAGGCGCGCGAAAATGCGTCGCGCGAGCGGCTCAGAACCTCACGAAGAGGATTGAAAGTGACCCTCGCGGCGGCCCTCACGCTACCGACAATATCGAGAACCTCACGAAGAGGATTGAAAGCGAATGGGCGGAGCGGGCTCAGCCCAAAGAGCTCGTTGTTAGAACCTCACGAAGAGGATTGAAAGCCGTGGGGATCGCTCTCATGCAGACGCGGCACCACGCAGAACCTCACGAAGAGGATTGAAAGGTACTGATGACGCGAAATCAGAGAACGTTCACTGAAGAAGAACCTCACGAAGAGGATTGAAAGTAAAT
>JANXED010000106.1 GCA_025058175.1 Candidatus Calditenuaceae archaeon
TCGAGGACAGTACAGGCTCCATATCTTGCTGACCTTCGAGTCGCTCGGCTTGGTCGGTATGCTCAGCCTGTAGCCGCATCTGGGACAGGAGTAGTCGTCGTCTTCAGCCTTCAAACCGAAGCCCTTGCGTCAAGCTTAACCCATTCGGGGAAGCTGTAGCTCTCAGCCCTGTAGTCAGGCCTGTAAGGCTTTATGTCTACTACCGGTGTGCCGTCGAAGAGGTCGAGGCCCTCGACGTAGAGTATGCGGCCTTCTCTGCGGACCAGCTTGACGAGAGTCAAGCCGATGGGGTTGGGCCTCACAGGCGAGTCTGTCGAAAGAACTCCGAGCGTGGGCAGGTCCTCCTCACGCAGGCCCAGCCTCAGCAGCCTTCTCGGCTTCACCTTCAGCATGGTTCTGTACTCTGGAGGTGCTTTGTGGAAGACGGAGATGATGAAGATGTGGGAGTATTTTTCCACTCCGTCGAGAGCTTCTTCATACTCGGGCAGAACTTCGACACGGCCCTTCAGCTCACCCGCATGCTGTTTCACGTAGTCGTCGTCGGCTTCGACTCTGACGTAGCCGATGGTTTTCAGCTCCATCCAAGGCGTCAACTCCTCCTCCCTTTTTAACTTAAGCGGGGAACGGCTGCTGCTTA
>JANXED010000107.1 GCA_025058175.1 Candidatus Calditenuaceae archaeon
CACGAACGTCACCACCGGCCGGTCGCCGATGGTGGCGATCCGGGTCTTCCCCCTCAAACCCAAGGCAGTAGTTCTTCATGGGCCCGTCGGCGCGGACTCTGTTGACCCGTTGGCTGTTCGAATAAGCCAGCTCGAGAGGATACCGTTGATCGTCTCTAAAGCCCCATCCGTCGAGGACCTGCTCGAAGGTATGAGGAGCCTAGTAGGGCGATGAAGGTCACAGTAGGTTGTTGCGGCTACCCGGTCAGCAAGAGGCAATATTACGAAAAGCTCACTGCGGTTGAGCTGCAGACGGTTTTCTACAGGGTGATCAGAGAGTCAACGCTTCAGAGGTGGAAGAGGGAGGCGCCACCAAATTTCACGTTCACGATGAAGGCCTTCCAAGGCGTCTCTCATCCCAAGGAAAGCCCCACTTGGAGGAGGTCGAACGTTAAGCCAAGGGACGGGCATGGTCTCCTGAAGTCAACAGCGGAGGTGAAGGAGAGCTGGGAGGTGACGATGTCCGCATGTAGGGCCCTCTCGGCGAGGGTGGTCGTCGTTCAGACTCCTCCCGCTTTCAGGGACATCCCTGCCAACGTTCAAGCGGCGATCAGGTTCTTCGGTGATGTCGAAAGGGACAGCGCAATCATCGG
>JANXED010000108.1 GCA_025058175.1 Candidatus Calditenuaceae archaeon
ACCTCACGAAGAGGATTGAAAGTCCGTCCGACGCGGATCGAGTATGTAGACGACCGAACCTCACGAAGAGGATTGAAAGGTGTCCGCGAGTAAGTCACCGCGTTCAGGTGCGTCAAGAGAACCTCACGAAGAGGATTGAAAGCGACGCCTCCGTCGTGGAGGCCCTCGCGATTAAAAACAGAGCGAACCTCACGAAGAGGATTGAAAGCGCTCGTGATCTCGTCGCTCGCGTTGTCAACTCCCTGCAGGAACCTCACGAAGAGGATTGAAAGTCAGCTCGTCACCGCCGGCCACGTGAACGAGCTCGTGGAGGAACCTCACGAAGAGGATTGAAAGATATCAGGAGCAGGTCCTCCGTGATGATTCGAAACGCGAACCTCACGAAGAGGATTGAAAGGAAACCGTGTAAACCGTGCAACCGTGTACCTATTTAAACGAACCTCACGAAGAGGATTGAAAGTTACGGCCGCAGGGGAGCGCGATGATCCACGAGCCGTTTGAAAAGAACCTCACGAAGAGGATTGAAAGCTTGAACTGAATTAACGTAGAGAGCGGCCGCCCTCGCTGGTCGGAACCTCACGAAGAGGATTGAAAGATTTGTAGATTTTCATTTTGTCATTATCATG
>JANXED010000109.1 GCA_025058175.1 Candidatus Calditenuaceae archaeon
GGCCCACATTGCTTCATCTTTCAATCCTCTTCGTGAGGTTCCGAGACCGAGGCCGCGGACGGGGGCGCGGACGAGGGCGTGCCCGCTTTCAATCCTCTTCGTGAGGTTCCTCTGTCGGCGGTGTGCCCGCCGTGAGCTGCGAGAATGTTAACTTTCAATCCTCTTCGTGAGGTTCCTACCGTTCCCGAACCCGTGTCCGTTTTTCAAACGGCTCGCTTTCAATCCTCTTCGTGAGGTTCCGATGAAGCCTGCCTGCTGAAGCCGGTACAGTCGCTTGACTTTCAATCCTCTTCGTGAGGTTCGCGTCTGCATGAGAGCGATCCCCACGGCGGAGCTGGTCCGCTTTCAATCCTCTTCGTGAGGTTCCGAGATCACGAATGCGGTCGCGGATGATTTCTACACCCTCTTTCAATCCTCTTCGTGAGGTTCGCGGGTACCCGGAGCGTATCTTTCGCGTCCATCGCAACCATACTCTTTCAATCCTCTTCGTGAGGTTCGTCCACACGCGCTTTGATCTTTTCCGCGTCCTCGCGCCTTTCAATCCTCTTCGTGAGGTTCGTGCGATTTTGCGGACGCGCACGGCTGGCCCGTCCCGCTGCTTTCAATCCTCTTCGTGAGGTTCCCAGCACA
>JANXED010000010.1 GCA_025058175.1 Candidatus Calditenuaceae archaeon
GAGGCGTGGGGAGCGGAAATTCGGCTCGGAACCTCACGAAGAGGATTGAAAGTCGCTTCAGAGTTCAGCGCGAAATCAACGAGCATCACGTGTGAACCTCACGAAGAGGATTGAAAGAGCGCGATCACGGTTTGGACTAACCCGACGACAGCCCCGGAACCTCACGAAGAGGATTGAAAGACTCAAGTGGATAGTTGAGATCGGTCGCTAAAATGACTGGAACCTCACGAAGAGGATTGAAAGCGTCAGGTTTTCGAATGGCTCGTGGATCATCGCGCTACCCTGGAACCTCACGAAGAGGATTGAAAGCCGCGGCGAGCGCACGTGGGCGATCGCTTTTCGTGACGACGAACCTCACGAAGAGGATTGAAAGATGATCAGCCGCGCCGGAAAGGGCGGCGGCTTTAAGGCGAACCTCACGAAGAGGATTGAAAGGCGCTGCATCTCTAGCACTTTGACTTGAACCCCGCCGATGGAACCTCACGAAGAGGATTGAAAGTACTTTTATAGCCAGTACCCCCTCCCCGTCTCGCGCGCGAACCTCACGAAGAGGATTGAAAGGGGACGCGGGAGCGACAATCTTCATTATACTATAATGTGAACCTCACGAAGAGGATTGAAAGTTCGCGGGCCCTTCGGCGCCGCCACTATTTCAATTACGAACCTCACGAAGAGGATTGAAAGCGTGGGTTTGCAGACCGGAAAAGGGCCCTTCTTCACGGGAACCTCACGAAGAGGATTGAAAGTCGTCAACGAATTCAGCTTCATACTCGATTCGATATTGCGAACCTCACGAAGAGGATTGAAAGCGCAATAGCACGGCCCGGACGGCGTGAGGATTCATCGAACCTCACGAAGAGGATTGAAAGAAAACCGTGCAAACCGTGCAACCGTGCACCTATTTAAAGAACCTCACGAAGAGGATTGAAAGAGCGTGTAGAAATCGTCCGCGACCGCGTTCGTGATCTCGAGCGAGAACCTCACGAAGAGGATTGAAAGCGGTGTGTTCTTTCGTAGCTTTCTCGAGCTGTTTGTCCGCGAACCTCACGAAGAGGATTGAAAGGACCGGACCTTTTTGAATTGATCAATCCGCGTTATCTTGAGCGAACCTCACGAAGAGGATTGAAAGAGAAAACCTCCGAGCGAGACGGTCACGGCTCCAGCGAGGAACCTCACGAAGAGGATTGAAAGAGGACGGAGTCAAAGACTACACGCCGCGCTGGGTCGACGACGAACCTCACGAAGAGGATTGAAAGACACGAAGGCGCGCGGGTAAAATTCGCCGATAATCTCGGAACCTCACGAAGAGGATTGAAAGACGCAGGAGGCACGATCACGGCCGAGGATGGTTTGTAATCAGAACCTCACGAAGAGGATTGAAAGCGCAGTCGACTGCATGACTTGTAACGCGGGCACGTTTTGTATTGAACCTCACGAAGAGGATTGAAAGATCGTCGCCGAGTTCAACTTCAGAGCCCTCAAACCCGCAAACGGAACCTCACGAAGAGGATTGAAAGGAAACTCATCGTCAGCAAACCGAAGCGAGGCGTGTTCATCGTCGAACCTCACGAAGAGGATTGAAAGGCTCGCGATGCTCGCTCGTTCAGGTCTCGACGCTTTCATCAGAACCTCACGAAGAGGATTGAAAGCGAGAGCGGCATCGATGCGCTGCGACACTCCATTGTCGAGGAACCTCACGAAGAGGATTGAAAGGAAGCAGAAAGACACAGCCGTCACGCGGTGAGGACGTGCGGAACCTCACGAAGAGGATTGAAAGTGCTGGAGACAATCTTCAGTATACTATACTGTAGATTGTCGGAACCTCACGAAGAGGATTGAAAGACAACAAAATACACTATCACGCAATATAACAAAAAATGGGAACCTCACGAAGAGGATTGAAAGTTGAACTATGATGACGTCTGCAAACTTTTAGAAGACCGAAGAACCTCACGAAGAGGATTGAAAGTCTCAAAACCCAGCGCGGTAGAAGGGCCCAACGCTGGAGAACCTCACGAAGAGGATTGAAAGGAATCGGACCCCCCCGCGCGCGTTGCATCTCTAGCACTTTGAACCTCACGAAGAGGATTGAAAGTCACCCTCGTCCTCGTCGTCACGGTCGGCGCGTGAGAACCTCACGAAGAGGATTGAAAGGGTCCCGCGCTGACGCGAAAGCGTGGTCGGTCGTAGACTGAACCTCACGAAGAGGATTGAAAGCTGACACTGCGCGAAGGCGAAGGGTTCACGGTGCAGCAAGAACCTCACGAAGAGGATTGAAAGGAGAAAGATCATTATGACGAAGAAGACTACGAGCGCTTTCGAACCTCACGAAGAGGATTGAAAGTTTATCGCGCGCGGCCATCGCGGGAAAATCAATTTTTGAGGAACCTCACGAAGAGGATTGAAAGAAGAAGGTCGGTGCGCGAGAGATCGAGCATCGCATCTGAACCTCACGAAGAGGATTGAAAGTCGGGGGACAGGCAAACGATAGCACAGACCTTGACGCGGCGAACCTCACGAAGAGGATTGAAAGACCGTGAAGCTGGTGAAGGTCGTCTGGCGGGAGGGTGATTTGAACCTCACGAAGAGGATTGAAAGGATCCGAGTTTGTGTCATATTCGGTACCCCGCTTCAGCGAACCTCACGAAGAGGATTGAAAGAATGCTGACGGGCCAGCCCTTCTTCGACGCATATTCTAGGAACCTCACGAAGAGGATTGAAAGATGACCGGCCGTGCCGGGAAAGGCGGCGGCTTTAAGGGAACCTCACGAAGAGGATTGAAAGATTGTCATGAGTGTCAAGAAGTTAAAAGCTTTTATTTTAAGAACCTCACGAAGAGGATTGAAAGGCTTTCTCAGCGCGGCTTGGATGGTATCTATGTACAGTTGCGAACCTCACGAAGAGGATTGAAAGTTTCACGAATCTGGTCCGTGGCTTCGAGAGAACGGAACCTCACGAAGAGGATTGAAAGCGTCACGAA
>JANXED010000110.1:0-338 GCA_025058175.1 Candidatus Calditenuaceae archaeon
GAGCCATGTGGCGAGACCCTGTACGCCGACCAATCCATATAGCCCAAGCCATGGATAGATTCTTTCGAAAGGGTTCCAGTATCCGAAGGAGAAAGGAAAGCCCGAGTGAACGAGTATGAGTATTCCGCCGGCGGTTGTGAGGTAGCAGTGGGTTTCCAGCCACGTCAGCTTGGTCAGCAGCCCGGGCCTGAAGAGGTAGGCCTGCGCAACGACGAGCATCACGGCCCCGGCGTAGCCGAGACGGTAGCCGATCCATCCATCTCCTTTCAAGTCGTGCAGCCGAAACCCAGAGCCCGGCGTTTCGAAAAGCAGCTCAAACCCATCGACGAGAAAATACA
>JANXED010000110.1:348-625 GCA_025058175.1 Candidatus Calditenuaceae archaeon
GACGGTCAGCCGTCTAAGCCGGCCTTCCAACGGGCATCACGTAGACCGGAAGCTCGTCGCGGGAAGCCCTCAAAACAGCACGCACCTCATCTTCGTAAAATGCACCGATGACCACGCATCCAAGCCCCAGAGACTCGGCCTGGAGGTAGACGTTCTCGGCGGCGTGGCCCGACTCCTGAAAAACGTATTGAAGGGCTCTGTCGCCGTATTTGACGCGTGTTCTTTCGACGACGGCGGTGAAGACGATGTTGACGGCCGCCGTGGCCACCCATTCTTG
>JANXED010000111.1 GCA_025058175.1 Candidatus Calditenuaceae archaeon
CGCCAGACCGGACCTTTTTGAATTGATCAATCCGCGAACCTCACGAAGAGGATTGAAAGAACAGCAGACGAAACGTGTTGAGCGAGTTGATCATTTCCAGAACCTCACGAAGAGGATTGAAAGCGAGGCTCAACGCTTTCTCTAACTCGCGTCGCTCGATCTCTGAACCTCACGAAGAGGATTGAAAGCAAACAACTTAAGACAGAGTATGATATAACAGCCTCTTCTCTGAACCTCACGAAGAGGATTGAAAGGCGACGACCACGAGGCCGAGGCCGGCCGCCCGAGTGACGAGAACCTCACGAAGAGGATTGAAAGGCGGCTACTCGGGGCGTGCTTTGATCTGTCACGAGTAACGTGTGAACCTCACGAAGAGGATTGAAAGCGATTCAGCGGTCTTCGTGACGGGTGAAACGACGCCTCTGAACCTCACGAAGAGGATTGAAAGACGTATATTTTGTCGGCGATAATGAATCTGGCAAAAGTCAGAACCTCACGAAGAGGATTGAAAGATACCTTGTATTTGGAGAAAGGGTAACAAGCGAGGTGGGTGAACCTCACGAAGAGGATTGAAAGGCTCGTTAAACAAAAGATATCTTGGTATAATCGGCTGAATAGGAACCT
>JANXED010000112.1 GCA_025058175.1 Candidatus Calditenuaceae archaeon
GGGACTTAGGAGGGCCCTCCGGGTCGCTGTCGAAAGGCTGACGACCGAGGAGCTCTCGGAGTCTAAGCTCGCGGAGGTCCTCGACGAGCTCAAGGTCCAGCTGGTCGCGAACGAGGTGTCCTTCGAGGCCGCCGAGTCGATCGTAAGCGCCCTCAGCGAGAGTCTCAGGAGGAGGAGGCTGCCCAGGTTCTCCGACAGGAGGGCCGCGGTCCTCGAGGCCCTGAGGGGCGCCCTCGAGTCGGTCCTCCTCGACGCCGACCCCCTCGAGCTGGTGAAGGAGGTCAAGGCCCACCACGCCTCCACAGGCGAGCCCTTTCCGATACTCTTCGTCGGGCCGAACGGCGGCGGGAAGACGACGACGGTCGCGAAGATCGCCAACTTCCTCAAGTCGAACTCCATCCCCTCGGTCATAGCCTGTGCAGATACGTTCAGGGCGGCCGCGATCGAGCAGATGAGGTTCCTCGCGGAGAGGGTCGGCGTCAGGTGCGTCAGCCACAGGTACGGCGCCGACCCCGCGGCCGTGGCGGTGGACTCGATCGTCAGCGCGAAGGCCCACGGCGTGCCCGCAGTCCTGATAGACACGGCCGGGAGGACGGAGCTCAACAGGAACCTCCTC
>JANXED010000113.1 GCA_025058175.1 Candidatus Calditenuaceae archaeon
TGGGAGGTGGTGAGGTTGGTCTGGGGCAAGGATGTTAGGCTCAGCAGGGTATTGTATAGGGGCAGGATGCTGTGCGTGCCGATGGATCATGGGGTCAGCTCTGGCCCGATGAAGGGCATCGATAGGATCCACGACACGATCAGGAAGGTGGATGAAGGCGGCGTGACGGCCATCATAGTCCATAAGGGTATTATAAAGAGCCTCCCGAAGCCGATAAAAGCCGGGCTTATAATGCACGCATCCGGTAGCACATCGCTCTCGACGTCGCCGAACTGGAAGGTCTTGGTGGGGACCGTCGAGGAGGCCATCAGGCTCGGAGCCGACGCCGTCTCCCTCCACATAAACATCGGGAACAAGGATGAGCAGAGCATGTTGTCGAAGCTCGGGATGGTGGCCGATGAATGCGATGAGTGGGGGATGCCCCTGATCGCGATGATGTATCCGCGCGGCGAGATTGTGAAGAATCCAAATGACCCGGCGGTGATCGCGCATGTCGCGAGGGTGGGGGCGGAGCTGGGGGCCGACGTGGTAAAGGTCCCAATGCCTTCCTCGAATCCTGATGAGATACGCTTGATAACTGGTAGCTGTCCTGTGCCGGTAGTCGCGGCAGGGG
>JANXED010000114.1 GCA_025058175.1 Candidatus Calditenuaceae archaeon
TGTATTGTGATTGTCACGCATCGACGGAAAAGTGGTTCAGAAAACTCACGTTCATCATTCGACGTCAAGAACACGATTAAATTCTCTTTTCGACCCGTGATTATACGCTCTTCAGCTGACATTCTTACGCTCAGACGCGCGTGCTGCAAAAAGTCAAGCAGAAGCGCGTCGGCGGAGGGTCTCGTTTTATCATATTCATCTAACACTAAAACAACAACGTTCTCGCGTGATCTCAGTAGTGCCTCCGGCAGGGGACCGAGGACCTTCTCGACTCCCGACCGGGTCTGTTCACTCGGTAGCAATTTGTACATTAAGTCGTCTTCTGAAGTTGAGAGTGTCGCTTGATAGTAAATGTAATCTGCTGACAAAAGTTCTGCGATAGCGTATGTCAGCGCAGTCTTTCCGACCCCAGCCGGACCGCGCAGCAGCACGGCGCGGACGGCGTGAGGATTCATCTTGAGAAGGGCGGCGAGAGTCCGCGTCACAGGAGCGGGGTAGTAAAGACCCCGCGCCTCCAGGGCGCTGGCGAGCTCGTGCGGGGTCATGCGCGCCTCACTCGGAAATCTTTGACTTTCACATCAGCTACTTTCATGA
>JANXED010000115.1 GCA_025058175.1 Candidatus Calditenuaceae archaeon
TCCCCCGCCGTGAAGCTGGTGAAAGGAACCTCACGAAGAGGATTGAAAGAAAAAACGAAAAATAGATTTGTTCGGTCAACGATAGAACGGAACCTCACGAAGAGGATTGAAAGCTTTGGCGTTTCGAAGAACTTTACCCGCTCGGCTACCAAGAACCTCACGAAGAGGATTGAAAGTTCTGCAGTCTTTATCACTGCTAAAGTCGCTGATGTTCTGCCGAACCTCACGAAGAGGATTGAAAGATAATGCGATTGTAAAGATCGATCATTTACCGTTCCCCTTGAACCTCACGAAGAGGATTGAAAGGGGTGCATTTGCACCGCGCTCATGGCACTCTCTCTATCTCTTATGAACCTCACGAAGAGGATTGAAAGGCTTGATAGACGATGAACACGCCTCGTCTCGGTTTAGCGAGAACCTCACGAAGAGGATTGAAAGGCAAACTGTGAATATGATTTCAGTTGAGACTCCTCAGAACCTCACGAAGAGGATTGAAAGGACCTCGTTACTTCACTCGGTAGCAATTTGTACATTAAGTCGAACCTCACGAAGAGGATTGAAAGATTGAACTCCACACGCGCGTCGAGT
>JANXED010000116.1 GCA_025058175.1 Candidatus Calditenuaceae archaeon
GCGTGATGAGCCTGCACCACGACCCTACCCTGACATCTCTTTCAATCCTCTTCGTGAGGTTCGCCCTTCTTCACGGAGCGGCTCGTGAGTTTGCGGACTGGCTTTCAATCCTCTTCGTGAGGTTCTTCGGGCATGAACGCTGCTTCGTCAAAGATCACTAAGCTTTCAATCCTCTTCGTGAGGTTCTGTGGGCGCCGCGAGCTCGTGAAGTCAGTCTACTATTCGCTTTCAATCCTCTTCGTGAGGTTCTCTGCATATTTTGCAATGGAGCTGCTGCGCAAAAACGTCTTTCAATCCTCTTCGTGAGGTTCTTGTGAACTCTGCGAGTATTTCGCGCTCGGGGGATTGGTCCTTTCAATCCTCTTCGTGAGGTTCAACAAAAGATATCTTTGAATAACCGGCTGAACAGTATACTTTCAATCCTCTTCGTGAGGTTCCGTGACCGTGACCGTGTCTTTGCGTTTCAGGAAAGCGGATCTTTCAATCCTCTTCGTGAGGTTCATCAGTCTACGACCGACCACGCTTTCGCGTCAGCGCGCTTTCAATCCTCTTCGTGAGGTTCCTGTACCGGCTTC
>JANXED010000117.1 GCA_025058175.1 Candidatus Calditenuaceae archaeon
ACGAAGAGGATTGAAAGTTCTTTGATAAAACGCGCACACAAAACGTGCTGAAAGCTCTCGGAACCTCACGAAGAGGATTGAAAGAGCCCCGTCGCGTCGACATAGACACGCGAGACGCGGTGAACCTCACGAAGAGGATTGAAAGACATCGTCGTGGACGAGGGCCGTTTTCTCGCGATCACGGAACCTCACGAAGAGGATTGAAAGCAGCCACTCAAGAGCGGGCCCTATCGCACTCCAGACGACGAACCTCACGAAGAGGATTGAAAGTGCTTGATCGGCTTACGTTGATCACGCGAGTTCACGGAACCTCACGAAGAGGATTGAAAGTATCAATTCGCGTCCGCGTCTAAAGCGGATGCTAGCGTGAACCTCACGAAGAGGATTGAAAGACGAATGAACCAGACCTCACGGCCCAGGCGCGCCGCACTCCTAGAACCTCACGAAGAGGATTGAAAGGCCTCCTCGCCGGGATGTTGACCGCGTGGCTGGAGGGTGAACCTCACGAAGAGGATTGAAAGGCGGGCGCGCGCGATCTTTTCAACGCGAATGATGAGCGCCACGAACCTCACGA
>JANXED010000118.1 GCA_025058175.1 Candidatus Calditenuaceae archaeon
GAAATAGATTCGTTCGGCACGGGGTAACTCAACTCCTGGGGAAAGGGGCCGCTATGTCTGCTATGTCGATTTGATCGTCACACACCCGCAGAAGCTCGGATGTTATCAGCTGATGGGGTCTTAGAGCTGCGGCCTCTTCTGAAGCCTGCAAGTCAGTGATTCTCTGCATGACCTCGGTGACCTTTGTGATCACCGAGTTAGCGAGGTTCGAGTCGTAGCTCATGAAGGCCTCAAAGGCCATCTTCTGAGTTTCCACCAGGGGCAGCGCGGCCTCGTGAAGACGCGTCGAGAGGCTGCCGCCCGAATCGGCTGAAGTGGAGTTTGACCTGATCACCTCAGCCACCTTTACCGCTCTGTCTCCCACGTCCTCGATGAACTTCGCTACCATCCTCATATCGAGTAGCCTGATCGGTGAGAGACCACGTCCCTTCGGTGAGGAGGCCCCCAGCGCGTAGCTTCTTACTGCCCTTACGAGTGTGAAGTAATGCCTGTCGACCTCCTCGTCCATCATGATGACGTTCGCGGCCTCGTCTGGGTCCCACCTCCGAACCGCCTCGAGAACCATCGAAAGGT
>JANXED010000119.1:0-241 GCA_025058175.1 Candidatus Calditenuaceae archaeon
CGGGACGATGGGGAGGCCCTTCCCCTCGGTCGAGGTCAAGGTGGTCAAGGAGGACGGTAGCCTGGCCAAGCCCGGTGAGGTAGGAGAGCTGATCGTCAGGTCACCGTGGTTGATGCTGGGCTACGCCGATCCCGAGGACACGGCGAGGGCCTTGTCCGGGGGCTGGCTGAGGACCGGTGACCTAGTCACATACGACGATCGCGGCCTCTTCTACTTCAGGGGCGTGAAGAAGAGGATGATA
>JANXED010000119.1:251-567 GCA_025058175.1 Candidatus Calditenuaceae archaeon
CGGTCTTCCCCAGGGATCTGGAGGAGATGCTGAAGAGGCATCCGGCTGTGGACAGAGCCCTCGTTGTCGGCGAGCCTGACCCGGAGGTGGGAGAGAGGCCGATCGCAAAGGTCGTGCTGAAGCCCGAGTACGCCGGAAAGGTCTCGCCGGAGGAGCTGATGGAGTTCGTCAACAGGAGGGTAGCCGCATACAAGAAGTTGAGAGGGGTCAGGTTGGTTGAGGACCTCTGACGAGACCAGATCCCGACGTCATGCCGTTACCTCCTCGATCTCCTTCACCGAGTAGTTCCTGACGTCTGCCCTCTTGTAGGGGTCCT
>JANXED010000011.1 GCA_025058175.1 Candidatus Calditenuaceae archaeon
TCCCCGCGGAATTCCCGCTCCCCCCCGAGCCCGCGGTTACTCTTTCAATCCTCTTCGTGAGGTTCTTATCATATTCTTTTGGCGATGCTACTAATTTTATAGCGACAACTTTCAATCCTCTTCGTGAGGTTCACGCTATTGCCAATCGCGCAAACCCACGGCACGGTGCGCGTGCTTTCAATCCTCTTCGTGAGGTTCGAAGCTCGCCCTCTCGCCACGTGACCGCGCCCACGGCCTTTCAATCCTCTTCGTGAGGTTCGCAAGCAGGCTTCGTCGTGATTCGCGAGGGAGGACCGCGCTTTCAATCCTCTTTGTGAGGTTCTGCGATTTTGCAGACGAGCACGGCTGGCCCGTCCAACTGCTTTCAATCCTCTTCGTGAGGTTCAATACATGCGGCCCTCGCAGTTGATCTTGCAGACTGAAATCTTTCAATCCTCTTCGTGAGGTTCTCGAGGAAACTATGTTAAACGCGGCGCTCGCACAGGCTTTCAATCCTCTTCGTGAGGTTCTGCGGTAGCCTGCACCCACGCAAAAAGCGCGAATTGCCCCTTTCAATCCTCTTCGTGAGGTTCCTTGAGCGAGGCCATCGGTGGGGACGTGGCGGCGCGATTCGGCTTTCAATCCTCTTCGTGAGGTTCTTTTAGCTAGCAATTAGAGAATCTGCGCCGCTCGTGCCACCCTTTCAATCCTCTTCGTGAGGTTCGAATGAGCAGAACTATCCCTACTTAGCCACTTACATCGTCGCTTTCAATCCTCTTCGTGAGGTTCAGCGAGAAATCCGCACTCACGCGCGGCCACCTCGGGTGAAATCTTTCAATCCTCTTCGTGAGGTTCCCCGAAACGCCTCGCGAGCGGCCTCGCGATGAACCGCGCTTTCAATCCTCTTCGTGAGGTTCGCGATTTTGCCGCTGAGCATGGCTGGCCCGTACCGCTCCTTTCAATCCTCTTCGTGAGGTTCGCCGGGTGGCAGACTCATCTTGAACGCGCCGTGGGCTCTGCTTTCAATCCTCTTCGTGAGGTTCCACGCCCGCTGCCCACATCGCTTCGTAGGTCTTCACGACCTTTCAATCCTCTTCGTGAGGTTCTTTGCTCACACAACTGTACATAGATACCATCCAAGCCTTTCAATCCTCTTCGTGAGGTTCTCGAACAAAAACTCGTGTATGCCGCCGCGCAGTAACGCCGCTTTCAATCCTCTTCGTGAGGTTCTTGGTATTAGCGACCTCGCGACCGCGCTCGTGGAGCCCGCCCTTTCAATCCTCTTCGTGAGGTTCTGTAAAGATCGATCATTTACCCTTTCCCCTCTGCTCGCTCTTTCAATCCTCTTCGTGAGGTTCCTCGTGAAGCCCGACGAGGCGCGGGCGATGCTGCGGGACCTCTTTCAATCCTCTTCGTGAGGTTCTTCTTTTTGCTGGGCAATCATGATCTTCGCGTTTTCCTCGAGAGCTTTCAATCCTCTTCGTGAGGTTCTTGTCTTATTCGACAAACTGTGGGCGAAGCTTCTCGAGGTCTTTCAATCCTCTTCGTGAGGTTCATTGCAGCGATGGTGCACGAGGAATGATCTCTTACGAGACCTTTCAATCCTCTTCGTGAGGTTCGTAAAGACCCCGCGCCTCCAGAGCGCTAGCGAGCTCGCGTCTTTCAATCCTCTTCGTGAGGTTCCTCGGCGACCTTGCCGCCTCGCGGTCCTCCACGATAGACTTTCAATCCTCTTCGTGAGGTTCTGGTCGGAGCGGGCTCAGACCAAAGAGCTCGTTGTTACTTTCAATCCTCTTCGTGAGGTTCTCGCGAGCGCGGGTCGCTTAGTATATGAGAGAGACCACTTTCAATCCTCTTCGTGAGGTTCCGCTCTGCAGTAGACTGTTGATCGCGGCCCACGCTTCTGCTAACCTTTCAATCCTCTTCGTGAGGTTCTCTGCCCCGAGACGCGCTACAGACGATTTAAGAGCCACTTTCAATCCTCTTCGTGAGGTTCTTGAGGGATCGATCGATCTTTATCTTAATCCGCACGAAATCTTTCAATCCTCTTCGTGAGGTTCACTACGCGCGCTTTCGCGAGCTACGTAACGAATTGCTCAAGCTTTCAATCCTCTTCGTGAGGTTCACGTACGACAGACATATTGTTTATCGCGAGTATCCCACCTTTCAATCCTCTTCGTGAGGTTCTTTCGAATCATCGCGAAGAACCTGCTCTTGATATGAGAACTTTCAATCCTCTTCGTGAGGTTCGTCGAGGTCCACGTCTACGATTCGGCGGTCTTCGTGGCCTTTCAATCCTCTTCGTGAGGTTCTCTTCTCCCCATCGTCGCGATGCATTGGGACACGATCACTTTCAATCCTCTTCGTGAGGTTCGGTAGGCGTAAGCGAGGACGGTCTCGCGCGTGGAGGTAAACTTTCAATCCTCTTCGTGAGGTTCACGAGCGAGCATCACGAGCGGATGCTCTTTCTCGCCGTGGAGGTAAACTTTCAATCCTCTTCGTGAGGTTCCTCTTTCAGGTGCTCGAGAAGGGGCCCTCCTAAACCCGCTTTCAATCCTCTTCGTGAGGTTCTACGTCGACACGCTTCGTTACCGTAGTGAATGTCGCCGACTTTCAATCCTCTTCGTGAGGTTCCTAAGTTCGCAAATCGAATATTCATTCTGTGATCCTGCTTTCAATCCTCTTCGTGAGGTTCGACGAGGAGGGCCCTCGTCGTTCTTCACGGGCGCCTCGTCTTTCAATCCTCTTCGTGAGGTTCAGCCACGGCTGGGTCAGCTATAGTGAAGAAGAATACCGCGGTACTTTCAATCCTCTTCGTGAGGTTCCGATATCTGTTGAGCCGGGTTTTCCCAGACCGCTCCGTCGCTTTCAATCCTCTTCGTGAGGTTCTGCAACCTACACAGCTACACTAGACTTCCAATACATAGGTCACTTTCAATCCTCTTCGTGAGGTTCTGACGTCACGGAG
>JANXED010000120.1 GCA_025058175.1 Candidatus Calditenuaceae archaeon
GGTCGTCTGGCTCCAAGGTGGCGGCAAGGTGGAAGCGGCTCGGCGTCTGGCGGGAATACACGTGGTCCGAGGTTTACGAGAACGTGAAGCGGTACGCAGCGGGGCTTAAGGTCCTCGGTGTCGTTAAAAGTGGGACGGTCGTGGCGACCATCGGAGACAACAGGCCGCACCAGTTCTGGACGGGGTTGGCCGCGCAATCGCTCGGCGGGATCGGAGGGGCCATCTACGCAGATTCTCTGCCCCACGAGGTGGCTGCACAAATGAACATCATGAAGGCCCCGGTGATATTCACAGAGGACCAGGAGCAGGTCGACAAAGTGTTGATGCGCGCGGACGAGATGCCATACCTCCGGTACGTCATCTACAGGGACCCGAAGGGGATGTTCAGGTACAAGGATAGAGATCACCCGCGCATAATATCGTTCGACGAAGTCCTCGCGATGGGGGGAGAGGACTCGGATGCGGTCGAGCAGGAGCTCGAGAAGGGACGCGCCGACGACCCAGCCATGCTGGTCTCTACATCGGGTACAACCGGGGTTCCCAAAAGGGCAACGCTCACCCACAGG
>JANXED010000121.1 GCA_025058175.1 Candidatus Calditenuaceae archaeon
CAGGTCGGCGCGGTCAGAGGCAGTGCAGGGCAAACCGGTCATAGTCTTCATCGATGAGGTAGACTGGATAGCTAGCTACAGGGCAGTCGAAGTCGGAGGCGAGGCTCGTGTGAGGGCACAACTGCTGGCCGAGATGGACGGAATCCTCAGCAAGTTCGATCGAACGCTGCTGTTCCTCATTGCAGCCACCAACAAGCCCTGGAACCTCGATGAGCCCTTCATCAGGAGGTTTCAGAAGAGGGTCTACGTTCCACCGCCCAATAAGCAGGTCAGACTCATGACGCTGCAGCACTACACCAAACGCCTTAGGTTATCTGGTGACGTCAACATCGATTTGCTCTCTGAACTTCTGGAGAGTTACTCTCCTGCGGACATCTTCTCCATCTGTCTGGACTCGCAGGCCATGGCCCTCAGAAGGGTCTTCGAGGAGGGGAAGGACGAGATTCCTGAGATCACCCATGAGGACTTTCAGGAGGCAATAAGGAAGAGAAGACCCTCGATCTCTAAAGAGACATTGAAGAGGTACGAGGAGTGGAACAGGATGTATGGAGCCGTTT
>JANXED010000122.1 GCA_025058175.1 Candidatus Calditenuaceae archaeon
TACTGCGATCGAGAGATAACGTCGTTGTGAACCTCACGAAGAGGATTGAAAGGATAGTAGCCATTCCCCTCGCTCGAGTAAATCCTGACTAAGAACCTCACGAAGAGGATTGAAAGCTCCATACTTCATAGACCGGGAATGTGTAGTTACCCCACGGAACCTCACGAAGAGGATTGAAAGCCCCTCCGACTGAGTCAGTTCTGCCATCCTCCCCCTCCTCGGCCCGAACCTCACGAAGAGGATTGAAAGCGCTGCGGTCGAGTTCTTGACGCACCTGAACGCTGTGAGAACCTCACGAAGAGGATTGAAAGTTCCAAGAACTTTTCCCCACCAGGTATAAAATGCCGGCCATCAAGAACCTCACGAAGAGGATTGAAAGAGGGCACTTAGGCAGGCTTTAGAGGAAAAGGATCTCTATTACGAACCTCACGAAGAGGATTGAAAGTTAGAAACGCTTCATTTCTCTTTCTATCGCTATGGAACGGATGAACCTCACGAAGAGGATTGAAAGGAGGCGAGCGAGGGCGTGGCCGAGGGAGAAGACGAGGACGAACCTCAC
>JANXED010000123.1 GCA_025058175.1 Candidatus Calditenuaceae archaeon
GAAGAGGATTGAAAGACGTGCGCTCGCCGCGCGGGTAGGTGTAAGCGAGTACGGTGAACCTCACGAAGAGGATTGAAAGAATGATCCGGGGTCTGGCTTGAATAAGGCACTTTTCATGAACCTCACGAAGAGGATTGAAAGACAGTTTGTAAAATACGTGATTTGTGGTGCTCGGTGAGGAGAACCTCACGAAGAGGATTGAAAGCGATAAATCACGACGAGCCCTGCCCGCTGCAGCCTGAGAACCTCACGAAGAGGATTGAAAGACTTAGAAGCGTTCTTAAGCACGCTCCTCGTGCCCCCCTGAACCTCACGAAGAGGATTGAAAGAGACGGGGGTCACGGTCGGGGGGTCGCATAAGCTAATGGAACCTCACGAAGAGGATTGAAAGGGAGAAACTAAGACTCACACGGTTTCGTCATTTTATGGTAAGAACCTCACGAAGAGGATTGAAAGCGGTAAATCACGACGAGCCCTGCCCGCTGAAGCCTGAACAGGAACCTCACGAAGAGGATTGAAAGGTTCTAGTTCTTTC
>JANXED010000124.1 GCA_025058175.1 Candidatus Calditenuaceae archaeon
GACCGACGATGAATGCGAAGCTCCTTTCAATCCTCTTCGTGAGGTTCCCGCCGCTCTTCTCGCGTGACCGTGTCTTTCTGCTTCCTTTCAATCCTCTTCGTGAGGTTCTACCATCAGAGCAAACACGTTCGGGGATCGAAAAGATCCTCTTTCAATCCTCTTCGTGAGGTTCTAATGTAGATTGTCCGCGCCCACATCCGTGGCGGTTCTTAAACTTTCAATCCTCTTCGTGAGGTTCCCAGCCCCAGCTGCAGTGATCCGTCTCAGTCTAAACCCCATCTTTCAATCCTCTTCGTGAGGTTCCGTGGAGGACCGCGAGGCGGGAAAGTCGCCGAGCTCACAGCTTTCAATCCTCTTCGTGAGGTTCGGAGCGTATCTTTCGCGTCCATCGCAACCATACTAGGAAACTTTCAATCCTCTTCGTGAGGTTCGACGAGCCCTGCACGCTGCAGCCGGTACAGCCGGTGTATAGCCTTTCAATCCTCTTCGTGAGGTTCTTTGTTCAACGAGCGGGTTCTGACGCTGGAGGAGCTCT
>JANXED010000125.1 GCA_025058175.1 Candidatus Calditenuaceae archaeon
TTCTTTCAATCCTCTTCGTGAGGTTCGAATTCATCATAGTCAAATTTTGGTGGTGGTGTTATACCCACTTTCAATCCTCTTCGTGAGGTTCGGAGCCCAGCGCGCTGCAGCCTGAACAGTCGCTTTATCGCCTTTCAATCCTCTTCGTGAGGTTCGTCGAGAACCGCGACGGGGCCCTCGTCAAGCTCAGCCATCGTCCTTTCAATCCTCTTCGTGAGGTTCGCGTCGTGACGAAAACTCGGTCTAGAATCGCGAAATTTCTTTCAATCCTCTTCGTGAGGTTCGACGAGTCGTGTCTTGATCTGTCACGACTGTACTAGGAAAGCTTTCAATCCTCTTCGTGAGGTTCCAATCTACCTTAGTATACTATAGTAATGTAGATTGTCCGCTTTCAATCCTCTTCGTGAGGTTCTGTGCGATTTTGCAGACGCGCACGGCTGGCCCGTACCGCTTCTTTCAATCCTCTTCGTGAGGTTCGAATTCATCATAGTCAAATTTTGGTGGTGGTGTTATACCCACTTTCAATCC
>JANXED010000126.1 GCA_025058175.1 Candidatus Calditenuaceae archaeon
TTCAGGCGGCTCCACAGCCTAGGACCCTCTCCGAGACAATCTTACCATACACGACTCTCTCGCATTCTCTGAGCGCGATGCCCCGCAGAACCTCACGAAGAGGATTGAAAGGTCGTCGCTTATCAACACGTCTTCACGCCCGCCGACACGGAACCTCACGAAGAGGATTGAAAGACGATGAAAATCTCGTTCTTTTGCTTACGCAGCTTTACGTTGAACCTCACGAAGAGGATTGAAAGGATTTGTAGATTTTCATTTTGTCATTATCATGCTCCGAGGAACCTCACGAAGAGGATTGAAAGTGGCATCTTTCATACGATAAGCGACCCGCGCTCGCGAGAACCTCACGAAGAGGATTGAAAGCTCGTAGCAGAGAGTCGCTGTGTCCGTGTCCGTTCCCGCGGGGAACCTCACGAAGAGGATTGAAAGGTCTCGTAAGAGATCATTCCTCGTGCACCATCGCAGCGATGAACCTCACGAAGAGGATTGAAAGAGCGAGAGCTCGCAGACGCTCGAGGTCGTGCAG
>JANXED010000127.1 GCA_025058175.1 Candidatus Calditenuaceae archaeon
GCTGAGACCCCTCCGAGCTGCCCGTCCCGCTGAAGTAATTCGACGGCCTCCTCCATAAACCACCTCCGGACCACGACGTCGCTGTCCAGCATCATGACGTAGGGCGAATCGGTGGCCCTCCACCCGATGTCCCTCGCGTACCCGAGTCCCTTACCCTCGTCGCTGAGGAAGACGACATCCAGCCTGTCGGAGAAGCCGCGCGCTATCTCGATCGTCCTGTCGCGGGAGTTGCCGTCGACTATCACCACATGGTCGAGGACGTCCTCGTTCCCGACGAGCGCTCCGAGGACTTGGCCGATCGTCCTCTCGGAGTTCCTAGTGAGGACGACGACCGAGAGGCTTCCCAACCCAACGCGGCGAGGGCGCCTCGTGATATATAGGTGCGTCCGAAGGGAGGCAAAGTCTCACGATTTTGATGGAAGCGCGAGAGGTCTGATCCGCAGACTACGGTTAAATCCACCTCGGGGGATCTCAACCGCGGAGCGGGGGTAGCCAAGCCTGGTCAAAGGCGCAGGGCTTAGG
>JANXED010000128.1 GCA_025058175.1 Candidatus Calditenuaceae archaeon
CGAAGAGGATTGAAAGAGATGAGATTGAGTCTGGTGCCTTTCGACGCGGGCGGGAACCTCACGAAGAGGATTGAAAGCCGCGATGAGGCGACGCGATGTGATGATATACGTCGGAACCTCACGAAGAGGATTGAAAGAGGACTTTTATCGCTTCAGCGAGCTGGAGCAGCTCCTGCACGGGAACCTCACGAAGAGGATTGAAAGTTGTTTTCTAGAAGCGCCTCGCCCGCCATAATTTTCAGACGAACCTCACGAAGAGGATTGAAAGGAGCGAGACGGGCCAGCCATGCGCGTCTGCAAAGTTGCAAAGAACCTCACGAAGAGGATTGAAAGCCGCGGCGAGCGCACGTGGGCGATCGCTTTTCGTGACGAGAACCTCACGAAGAGGATTGAAAGCGCCGGGTCGAGGGATCGATCGATCTGTATCTGAATCCGCGAACCTCACGAAGAGGATTGAAAGCCGAGGGTCGGGTCATTCCAAATGCGATCATAAAACGCGAAAGAACCTCACGAAGAGGATTG
>JANXED010000129.1 GCA_025058175.1 Candidatus Calditenuaceae archaeon
GACAGTTGAGCGACACCTCAAAGTTACGCACCTATTTCAAACTCCTCCGACATCGCAGCGACAGGCTCCTTACCCACCGGCCTGCTGTTCTCCAAGCTCTCACTCAACACACGCAAGCCCGCGAGTCTCACGTCCTCCACCCCTAACGGGACCATCTCGGGGGCGTTGACGATGACGTTTTCCGGCTCCTGCATCGTGAACGGGTCCTCGGTGCACTCCTTCAGCTTAACGCCCAGCACGACGTGAGCGTCCGCGACTCTGTGCCTCCACTTCAGCAGGGCCGCCTCTACCCTCGACCCTCTTCAACCATTGCTTAAGGCTCGGAGCGTACGCACCCTCAGCCCGTGCTAGGTCAGGGCGATAGGCGCGGTCAAGGCTCGACAGCGGTCACCACCTCGTGAAGTTCTCTCTCAGCCTCGGAAGGGCTCGGCGCTCAAGATCGCTCTCATCTCCAGAGGATCGACCTGGCCAGACCCCTCATCGCAGTGTAAAGTTCTTCAGCCTGCCTCTTAAAGGATGT
>JANXED010000012.1 GCA_025058175.1 Candidatus Calditenuaceae archaeon
GGAACCTCACGAAGAGGATTGAAAGCGGTCGCTCTGAGTTATGTTCTCTTTGATTGCTTGATCAAGAACCTCACGAAGAGGATTGAAAGGGCGTAAAACCATATGGCTCGTAGGGATAACTGATTGGTGGGAACCTCACGAAGAGGATTGAAAGGTATAAATGGCCGGCAATACACCGACTTTACCGGCTGCATTGAACCTCACGAAGAGGATTGAAAGACCGTGGCGCGGGCGAGGGCCCTGAGACTGAAGGCCTTCGCGAACCTCACGAAGAGGATTGAAAGGAAAGAAGACGATAGCTATCACTTCGGTCGCATACATCAGAACCTCACGAAGAGGATTGAAAGGACAAGGTCTTGAATTCGCATGCGACATCGAAAAAGTCAGCGAAGAACCTCACGAAGAGGATTGAAAGACGCGAATCACGATGAAGCCTGCCTGCTGAAGCCGGTACAGGAACCTCACGAAGAGGATTGAAAGGACTTATCAGACGATGGCTGAGCTTGACGAGGGCCCCGTCGAACCTCACGAAGAGGATTGAAAGTTATTGATAGTATCGTGCACGCTGTGCGAGGAGCCTTCGAGTGGAACCTCACGAAGAGGATTGAAAGTACGCGACGCTTGACGACGTCAAGCAATTTCTACTGATCCCGCGAACCTCACGAAGAGGATTGAAAGCGTGGAATGTGAGCAGAGGCGCCCCTACATCGGGGATCGGGAACCTCACGAAGAGGATTGAAAGATTTGCGTGTCTTCTTCTATCGCCGCGGGGTCAAGCAATGAACCTCACGAAGAGGATTGAAAGAGGACGAGGGCGAGGGCTCTCGCGACTCTTCACAAAATTGAACCTCACGAAGAGGATTGAAAGAAAGCCGCGGGCACTCCCGTCGCCACGGTAGACGACGCGAGAACCTCACGAAGAGGATTGAAAGAACACGTAGAGAAACAACATGTTTGAAGCGAGATGCTCGAAGGAACCTCACGAAGAGGATTGAAAGCCGCGGTAAATTATGACAAGCCCGGCACGCTGAAGCCGAACCTCACGAAGAGGATTGAAAGTTCACTGTCACGCGCGTGATGGTGACGTTACTGTATGCGAACCTCACGAAGAGGATTGAAAGTCTCAGTCTAAACCCCATCGGATAACCTGTCACTGTCGTGGTCGGAACCTCACGAAGAGGATTGAAAGGCGCTTGATCGGCTTACGTTGATCGCGCGAGTTCACGAGAACCTCACGAAGAGGATTGAAAGCACGGAGCTCAAGCGCCGGGGTGTTAAGATACACACAGAACCTCACGAAGAGGATTGAAAGCGTATATCATCACATCGCGTCGCTTTTTCGCGACAGCTGCGGAACCTCACGAAGAGGATTGAAAGACACAAATGCGCGCGGGTAAAATTCGCCGATCACCTCGCTGAACCTCACGAAGAGGATTGAAAGACATTGCGCGACGTGAGGATCATCGTCGAGCCCTTTGCCCCCAGAACCTCACGAAGAGGATTGAAAGTCACTGATGACGCGAAATCAGAGAACGTTCACTGAAGCTGCAGAACCTCACGAAGAGGATTGAAAGGATCCGAGTTTGCAGAGTTTGCGTGGTCATATTCGATACGAACCTCACGAAGAGGATTGAAAGCGCGGGATAGCGACGATAAGCCTCCGCCGTGGTGTCTTTGAACCTCACGAAGAGGATTGAAAGACGTAGATTATGACTTTCTGGCGCGTCTTCTGCATAAATTGGAACCTCACGAAGAGGATTGAAAGTGGTCAATACAAAACGTGCCCGCGTTACAAGTCATGCAGGAACCTCACGAAGAGGATTGAAAGAATCTTTGTCACCTGCTCTTTGAGCCAGGCGAAAATCGAACCTCACGAAGAGGATTGAAAGGCGTCGGTGGAGGCACGGCCGCGCATGCCGTCACTGAAGGCGAACCTCACGAAGAGGATTGAAAGAGAAAGATTATGCGCTGCTGCGTTCATTAACATACGACGACGAACCTCACGAAGAGGATTGAAAGTTTTTCCCCGTCGTGAAGACTTACGAAGCGATGTGGGCTGCGAACCTCACGAAGAGGATTGAAAGAGCTTCACGTTCATCGTCGGTCGTGACGTTGACGCAAAGGAACCTCACGAAGAGGATTGAAAGCATCGAGGCCGAAGCGATACTGCAGTTGTCTATTTTCGTCGAACCTCACGAAGAGGATTGAAAGAAGTGCTAGAGATGCAACGCGCGCGTGGTGGTCCGATCGAACCTCACGAAGAGGATTGAAAGGCGCGTTTCGTGCGAATGCTTCGCGCGTCTCTGCAGCGAGGAACCTCACGAAGAGGATTGAAAGCCGCTCGAACTCATCGTGACTCTAGTGATGTATGCTTCCGGAACCTCACGAAGAGGATTGAAAGCACTGCATGATCGCGGCCTCGAGGAATGCAGCCGTGGCGAGGGAACCTCACGAAGAGGATTGAAAGGTACACTCGGTTCTTCCGTGCGAGCGCGATTGGTGTGTTGAACCTCACGAAGAGGATTGAAAGGTGCAGGGCCAGGAGGTCTTAGGAGAGGCGCTTGACGAGGAACCTCACGAAGAGGATTGAAAGCGCAGTGAACTCGTCCGCCTCATCAAGACCGAAACGGTACTGCAGAACCTCACGAAGAGGATTGAAAGCGAAACTCGCGTCGCATCTCTAGCAGTTTGACCTGAACGAACCTCACGAAGAGGATTGAAAGCGAGGCCGAGGCCGGCCGTGGCGAGGAGGACGAGGAGAACCTCACGAAGAGGATTGAAAGTCGTCAGAGCTTTTCGCGTCGTCAGCCACGAGCTTCGTCGAACCTCACGAAGAGGATTGAAAGCGCGTCTCATGAGCGAATTGCCCGCGATAAGCCCCACGGAACCTCACGAAGAGGATTGAAAGAACGGAGAAGTTCAAGAACGTCTACACAGCGGGGGGCGAG
>JANXED010000130.1 GCA_025058175.1 Candidatus Calditenuaceae archaeon
GGGAAGAGGGACAACTTGCTCCTGGTCAGGCCCGCGAGGCCGAAGCAGGCCGAGGGCTCCTCTGGCTAGGGCTGGTCAACCACAAGGTCATCCCGTTCTTCCCCGAGGTTAAGCTGCTCGCGTGAGGGCGCGCCGGTTACCACCCCTCGCCCGATAACGTTATCACGCGACCGAGTAGTGGAGGGCACGACGTGAGGCGCGTGATATTCACCGAGTCGGCCCCGAGGCCGGTCGGGCCCTACTCCCAGGCGGTGAGGGCAGGGGACCTCGTCTTCGTCGCGGGACAGGTACCGATCGACCCGAGGACGGGGAAGGTCGTCGAGGGAGGGATTAGGGAGCAGACGAGGCAGGTCCTCGAGAACGTGAAGGCGATACTGGGCGCGGCGGGCTGCAGGCTGGAGGACGTCGTCAAGGTCAACGTCTACATCAGGAGGAGGGAGGACTTCCAGGCGATGAACGAGGTCTACTCCCAGTACTTCGGGAAGGACCCGCCCGCGAGGACGACGGTCGTCTGCGAG
>JANXED010000131.1 GCA_025058175.1 Candidatus Calditenuaceae archaeon
GTGAGGTTCCGAAACGGCTATCTCTATTTGCCTGCGGAACTAGAGAATGCTTTCAATCCTCTTCGTGAGGTTCCTCAGACGGGGTGCCATTCATGACGGATATAGCAACTACCTTTCAATCCTCTTCGTGAGGTTCCATCGATGTAGTAGGGTCTGGCATCGTCATAACAATAAGCTTTCAATCCTCTTCGTGAGGTTCTCGCGCGGCTGAGAGACTACGTTGACTTCAAAGAAGTCCCACGCTTTCAATCCTCTTCGTGAGGTTCAGCGCGGAGCTGGTCGTCGATGGTGACATAACACTCCACGCTTTCAATCCTCTTCGTGAGGTTCTCGCGCTCCCGCCGCACACGATCGCGCGGCTGAGAGACTACGCTTTCAATCCTCTTCGTGAGGTTCTAACGTCTCAACCCATGTGGGATAGCGACGATAAGCCTCCGCTTTCAATCCTCTTCGTGAGGTTCGCTGAGGAGGCGGAGATTTTCAGCGATAAAATGATGTTCACTTTCAATCCTCTT
>JANXED010000132.1 GCA_025058175.1 Candidatus Calditenuaceae archaeon
CCACGCCGTTTTGTCGTAGCGCTTTCAATCCTCTTCGTGAGGTTCGCGGATTCAGATACAGATCGATCGATCCCTCGACCCGCCGCTTTCAATCCTCTTCGTGAGGTTCTCTTCGCTTCAAGCGTCTTGAGACGCGCCTTGATGTGCTCTTTCAATCCTCTTCGTGAGGTTCACAGAACCTAACGACGCTAATAAAGTGCCGCCGTCTGGATTAGCTTTCAATCCTCTTCGTGAGGTTCGTGGGTTTTGAGCGCGCGAGCCTCAAGCAGGAGAGGCAACTTTCAATCCTCTTCGTGAGGTTCTCTTTGCGTCAACGTCACGACCGACAATGAACGCGAAGCTCTTTCAATCCTCTTCGTGAGGTTCCGCGAGAAGCAGGGCTCGCCACTCGCGGAGCTCGTCGAGTGACTTTCAATCCTCTTCGTGAGGTTCCGGCAGGCATCGCGTGACCCAAAAACACGACGCGATTTTCCTTTCAATCCTCTTCGTGAGGTTCCGAGCGCCTCGTG
>JANXED010000133.1 GCA_025058175.1 Candidatus Calditenuaceae archaeon
TGGCGGCGGAGAGGACCGCGAAGGCCATGAACAGCCTGTGGTCGTCCCTTGGATCGAGAACGGCGTCGTTGACCGTCCCACCCGCAACTGACAGACCGTCCTCGAACTCTGAGACCGTTGCACCGGCCTTCTCGAGTTCTCGGGCCAGAACAGCCACCCTGTCGCTCTCCTTGTATCTAGCGTGCTTGACGCCCCTGATTACCGTCCTGCCTTCGGCGAACAGCCCCAAGAGCGCCACCACGGGTAGCAGGTCCGGGGCGTCTCGCAAATCCACCTCGATCCCCTCGATCGTAGAGCCGTACGTCTCTACATATCCCTCCCCGTGCCTCACGTGTGCTCCCATCTTCTCCAGTATGTCGACGATGGCCGCGTCGGCCTGTGGCAGCGAGGGGTCCAGACCTGTCACACGAACGGAACCTCCTAAGAGCACGGGGACTACCATCACGAACGCCGCCAGCCCGTAATCACCCGGAACGGTGAACCTACCCCGCTTCATTCCATGGCC
>JANXED010000134.1 GCA_025058175.1 Candidatus Calditenuaceae archaeon
TATGGGAGGAGAAGGAGAGTCGTAAGTTGACACAAATTTATCGTCTTTCAGTTTTAATGTGCATTCACAAAAAAGCTATAATACCAATTCACGGGACTGGCCCACAAATAAGAGATTACACTCATGCTGAAGACGCTGCGGCGACATATGCGCTTCATGCTGAAAACCCAGCTGCAGTCATAAACACATTTCTATTACCCATAGGTGTAGCAATGTCACTAAGTGAGTTAGCGAAGACGATTCTTGATATCACGGGTAGCGAGGCTGAAATTCAATGCTAACGGACTCAGAAAGGAAACATTCATCGTTTCGTTGCAATTTATAGGATTGTCTCAGAAAACCAGTTGTTTGATGGTTTGAAAAGAGAGTCTGAATGGATTACCGTGGCGGTTAAGGATGTTTAACCTTGGCTGAGACCGTGTAGCTATGGGGTAAGGTTCCAAACCCCATCAGCTACTAAAACTTTTAGATTGGTTTTCAAACTGGTTTGAACGGCTTAGATAT
>JANXED010000135.1 GCA_025058175.1 Candidatus Calditenuaceae archaeon
TGCTCGTTGATTTCGCGCTGAACTCTGAAGCGACTTTCAATCCTCTTCGTGAGGTTCGTCGTTCTTCACGGGCGCCTCGTGATTGCAGACCGGAGGACTTTCAATCCTCTTCGTGAGGTTCGTGTGTGGCCGCAAAGTCGCAAAGCTTTACGAGTACGTCGCTTTCAATCCTCTTCGTGAGGTTCGCCGATCTTCGTAAGCGCGTCAGCGAGCTTATGCCGGATCTGACTTTCAATCCTCTTCGTGAGGTTCTTTGCAGGGCGCGGAGCAGGGTCTCACGATCAACGTGGCTTTCAATCCTCTTCGTGAGGTTCCGTCTGATTCGCGCGACCGCGGCATCGGCATCCCACGCGCTTTCAATCCTCTTCGTGAGGTTCTGAGGTAGACGGGGAGGTAGTCTTCGCGCGACGCGTGAAGCATCCCTTTCAATCCTCTTCGTGAGGTTCGCTACGGCGACCACAGGACCAAGGGTAGGAGCTGTCGTCTTTCAATCCTCTTCGTGTG
>JANXED010000136.1 GCA_025058175.1 Candidatus Calditenuaceae archaeon
GACGATCAACGTTTGCACATTCACATGGAGAAGACGCTTTCAATCCTCTTCGTGAGGTTCCGACGAAGCTTTTCGAGGTGAGCGGCGGACGGCTCGATGAGCGCTTTCAATCCTCTTCGTGAGGTTCCAACAAAAGATATCTTTGAATAACCGGCTGAATAGTATAAGCTTTCAATCCTCTTCGTGAGGTTCACGGATCAAAACAGATGAATACATGCGGCCCTCGCAGTCTTTCAATCCTCTTCGTGAGGTTCCTCTCGACTTCTTTCAGTAAGTTTTTCAGTTGTGCAGCTCTTTCAATCCTCTTCGTGAGGTTCCTCTGGAGCGGATGAAAGACTTACTGAAAGAAATTGTGAGCGCTTTCAATCCTCTTCGTGAGGTTCCGTCGGGTTAGTCCAGACCGTAACCGCGCTAGGTACGCTCGGGCTTTCAATCCTCTTCGTGAGGTTCCGGCGATTACCGCCTGATGCTCATCGGCGACGTTCATTAGTACGCTCGGGCT
>JANXED010000013.1 GCA_025058175.1 Candidatus Calditenuaceae archaeon
TCAGGCGGAGTTCCGTTGTCTGCTGTGAGAGAAGCTTCGAGAGGGGTCGGTGTTTCTCAATCCTCTTCGTGAGGTTCTCCTCTCCGAGCACCACGAATCACGTATTTTACAAGTTGTCTTTCAATCCTCTTCGTGAGGTTCCGAGGAGGGCTGCGTTCTTCTCGCTGACGTCAAACATTACGACGCTTTCAATCCTCTTCGTGAGGTTCGCCGCGATGAGGCGGCGCGATGTGATGATATACATCGCACCGAACTTTCAATCCTCTTCGTGAGGTTCAGTAATTCGTGCCCCTCGCAGTCGACTGCATGATCTGCAGTGCCTTTCAATCCTCTTCGTGAGGTTCCCCGCCTTCCGAGCTCTTCGCCCGCTGGGGATACGTAGGACTTTCAATCCTCTTCGTGAGGTTCTTCGTTAACAATGGAGTAGACTGTTTTATGAAACAGTATCAACTTTCAATCCTCTTCGTGAGGTTCTCTCCTCACCGAGCACCACGAATCACGTATTTTACAAACTTTCTTTCAATCCTCTTCGTGAGGTTCGTGCCCCCCTCCCTGCACGTGGCGTGCGGGCAGAGCTCGCTCTTTCAATCCTCTTCGTGAGGTTCTATGCCCTCGAATTGCACAACAGACCCGCGACGGTAGCTTTCAATCCTCTTCGTGAGGTTCGCCGCCGCTCTTCTCGCGTGACGGCTGTATCTTTCTGCTTCCTTTCAATCCTCTTCGTGAGGTTCAATTGTGCGTTTCTCAACTATAGCATCGACTCCGCTTTCGCTTTCAATCCTCTTCGTGAGGTTCGGCGCTGAAGGGCCCGCGAAGGGCTGTTGCCAGGGAAACTTTCAATCCTCTTCGTGAGGTTCTCCTCCTCGGTCAGCCCGTGGCCCCCGCCTTCAGTCTCACTTTCAATCCTCTTCGTGAGGTTCAAGAAAAAAACGTTTACTTTAGTTCTTGCAAGAAAGCACTTTCAATCCTCTTCGTGAGGTTCTCGACATACTGAAGCTACGCTCGTGTTGAGCTTTTTGAGCTTTCAATCCTCTTCGTGAGGTTCACTTCAGCGCTTACAAGCTGCCCTTCGTCGACATAATCGACTTTCAATCCTCTTCGTGAGGTTCGCGAGGGTCAAGGTCCCGGCCGCGTGCTGCAAAATCTACACTTTCAATCCTCTTCGTGAGGTTCTTCCTCACCGAGCACCACGAATCACGTATTTTACAAGCTGTCTTTCAATCCTCTTCGTGAGGTTCCGGTGGCGTGACGACCTACCACGCGGTGCTGTTCATGAACTTTCAATCCTCTTCGTGAGGTTCGCCCGTGCAGTTGTGGCGTTTCGAAGAACTTTACCCGCTCCTTTCAATCCTCTTCGTGAGGTTCTTTGAGAGGTTCAGCCGCGCACCCTACGTCGCGGTCGTGTGCTTTCAATCCTCTTCGTGAGGTTCGAAGCCGGAAAAGTCGATGTATCGCCGGCCATTTATAACCGTCTTTCAATCCTCTTCGTGAGGTTCCTGGTATGTGGAGGCGCGTAGCGGAGGGCCGTGATGTTCACTTTCAATCCTCTTCGTGAGGTTCCTGAAGATTGTAGCGGGCGAGTCGCTTCTCGAAAACAACTTTCAATCCTCTTCGTGAGGTTCGACGGTACAGTCGCTTTATCGCCGTGATTTTATATCTCGCCTTTCAATCCTCTTCGTGAGGTTCCTCGAAAGCGGCATCGATGCGCTGCGACACTCCATCGTCGAACTTTCAATCCTCTTCGTGAGGTTCGCATCTGTCAGCTCAGCGACTTTCCCGCCTCGCGGTCCTCCACTTTCAATCCTCTTCGTGAGGTTCGCGGGACTTTTCCACGAGCGAGGTGACCGTGAGCGTCTTTCAATCCTCTTCGTGAGGTTCTACCAGCTCTTGAAGCTCGCCCCCTCGCCGCGTGACCTCCTCCACTTTCAATCCTCTTCGTGAGGTTCCACATCTTTTCAACAATTAACTCGCTAGCATTCCTGATCACCTTTCAATCCTCTTCGTGAGGTTCCTAGCGCTCGCGTTGTTCTTTTTTGTGCAGTTTTTCTTGTACTTTCAATCCTCTTCGTGAGGTTCTCAAGCCGCGCGCGTACGGATTGTACGGGCTCTTTGCGCTTTCAATCCTCTTCGTGAGGTTCTGAAGCGACGCGGCCGGAGATCCCTCCCACTGTCGTCGCTTTCAATCCTCTTCGTGAGGTTCTTTGCCGACTAAACGCGGCGAGAGGCTAGATATAGTGAGACATCTTTCAATCCTCTTCGTGAGGTTCACGAATAAGTTACCCTTACGAACCGTACGGTTTTGCACCTGGCTTTCAATCCTCTTCGTGAGGTTCCTAAAACAACGACGTTCTCGCGCGATTTCCGCAGTGCCTCCTTTCAATCCTCTTCGTGAGGTTCCTTTTGTAAAATTTGCATTATCGTCCGCGCTTGCAAATGCTTTCAATCCTCTTCGTGAGGTTCTCCCACGCCCGCGGGGCCGCGGAGCAGCACAGCTCGCACTTTCAATCCTCTTCGTGAGGTTCTCTCTCTTCAGCAGACACCGAAGAGATCATCCACGCCGTGACTTTCAATCCTCTTCGTGAGGTTCGGCTCCACATATCAGCTAAGACCACGCAATTCGATATTTACTTTCAATCCTCTTCGTGAGGTTCATGTGGGCTGCGGGCGTGTTCAAGCAGCGACGTGAGCCCACCTTTCAATCCTCTTCGTGAGGTTCTCACCGCCGGCCACGTGAACGAGCTCGTGAAGCAAAGTCACTTTCAATCCTC
>JANXED010000014.1 GCA_025058175.1 Candidatus Calditenuaceae archaeon
GAACCTCACGAAGAGGATTGAAAGGCGCCACGGTTGGCGCATGAGTGCGAGCGCGACGATGAAAAAGAACCTCACGAAGAGGATTGAAAGTTTCCCTCGTAACGGCCCTCGTCGGGCCCTTCGGCGCCGAACCTCACGAAGAGGATTGAAAGGCTAATCTCGTCAAAGACATAGCCGCGCGATTTCGATAAGAACCTCACGAAGAGGATTGAAAGGACGACGCGCGCCGCCTCGTCGACGGCGGCCGTGACCGTGAACCTCACGAAGAGGATTGAAAGCGGTTGGAAAAAGCCCGAGGTCCGCCGCGCGTGGGCCCTTGAACCTCACGAAGAGGATTGAAAGTGCTCATTCACGAGAACGCGCCCGACCCGCGCTCCTTTCTGAACCTCACGAAGAGGATTGAAAGAGCGAGACGGTCACGGCTCCAGCGAGCGCGCCGTGCGCGAGAACCTCACGAAGAGGATTGAAAGTCGTCGGGCCCTTCGGCGCCGTCACTATTTCAATTACAATTGCATTAGGAACCTCACGAAGAGGATTGAAAGTTCTCTCAAGTATCCGGTCGTGAGCGGCCCAAAACGTATGAACCTCACGAAGAGGATTGAAAGATCGCCGGACCGCGAGATACTCGCGGAGTTCATGGTACGGTGAACCTCACGAAGAGGATTGAAAGCGAGGAGCGGCCGCCCGAAACGCCTCGCGAGCGGCGAACCTCACGAAGAGGATTGAAAGATCGGCATCGTCTTGCTCGCGATCGGGGCTCTCCTCCCCATCGAACCTCACGAAGAGGATTGAAAGGACGACACGCGCCGCTTCGTCGACGGCGGCCGTGATCGGAACCTCACGAAGAGGATTGAAAGTTCTCTCAAGTATCCGGTCGTGAGCCGCCCAAAACGGAACCTCACGAAGAGGATTGAAAGCGGTCGTGAGCGAGTCAAAGTCAATCACTCGCAATTTAGAACCTCACGAAGAGGATTGAAAGGATCCTCGCGCGGCGCTGGGCCTCGCTCGCCGAGGTGAGGAACCTCACGAAGAGGATTGAAAGGACCAGGGCCTTGGTCACGGTCTTGAGGTGGGGGATCTCAAGAACCTCACGAAGAGGATTGAAAGGTCGCGGAACGGGAGGTGAAACATGTCAGCTTTCACATCGAACCTCACGAAGAGGATTGAAAGCAAAAGAAATCCGTGAGCTGGTGCTGAAACTTATCTTGAAGAACCTCACGAAGAGGATTGAAAGTTGACCTCGCTCGCCTCGGGCACGCCCTCGTCCGCGCCCCCGAACCTCACGAAGAGGATTGAAAGCATGCGCTCGATGCTCCTTTCCGTGCTCCACTTAAACTGAAGAACCTCACGAAGAGGATTGAAAGTAATGATCTTTCTCTGGCGCCCCCTCGACCATCTCGATCACGGAACCTCACGAAGAGGATTGAAAGCGTCTCGGTTTAGCGACGATGAGCTTCGGGTTCTGCTCGCGAACCTCACGAAGAGGATTGAAAGATTGTTAGCTCAAAAACGTAACAAGCAGAACACGACAGAACCTCACGAAGAGGATTGAAAGCTGAATTGCCGCGATGATCTCATTTGGTGTCAGAACATGAACCTCACGAAGAGGATTGAAAGAATCGCCACCGCCGCGTGAGCTTGAGTGAGATGAGTGAGGAACCTCACGAAGAGGATTGAAAGCGCTCGTGAAGTCAATCGTCATCGAGCCCGCAATTTCTCTGAACCTCACGAAGAGGATTGAAAGATGTGATTTGGGTAATGTAGAGTTGAGCTTTTAGCTCAAGAACCTCACGAAGAGGATTGAAAGTGCGGGCTCCACGAGGGCGGTCGCGAGGTCGCTAATACCAATGAACCTCACGAAGAGGATTGAAAGAACGGCTACAAAATGCCGGCTATAAAGCGACTGTACCGGCTGAACCTCACGAAGAGGATTGAAAGCGACTATAGACGATGCGCTCGCACAGCTAGCGCGCGTGTTGCGGAACCTCACGAAGAGGATTGAAAGGTCGGCCACGGGAGGCGTTCTGGTCAGCTTTCGCTGCCATCGAACCTCACGAAGAGGATTGAAAGCGAAAAGCTTCGTCCACAACTTATCGAATAAGACAATGTTCTGAACCTCACGAAGAGGATTGAAAGGCGAGAAAGAGCACACGCTCGTGATGCTCGCTCGTTCAGGGAACCTCACGAAGAGGATTGAAAGTAGCTTCTGGGATGCCGGGCACGGCGACGAGCGAGAGCTCGGAACCTCACGAAGAGGATTGAAAGCGGGGTCTTTTGTCCATGCTGCCACGCGCGTGCGCGACAGAGAACCTCACGAAGAGGATTGAAAGGTCTCTATTGATCCGTTCTTCACAAAGCTTCTCGTCTGAACCTCACGAAGAGGATTGAAAGTGGTTGTCTGCAAAGTCGCAAAGCTTTACGAGTATGTCGAGAACCTCACGAAGAGGATTGAAAGCACTAAATGAAGTAGCATTACACCCGTCTAACTACATTTTGAACCTCACGAAGAGGATTGAAAGCAGCGGGACGGGCCAGCCGTGCGCGTCCGCAAAATCGCACAGAACCTCACGAAGAGGATTGAAAGTCCTCCAGTCTGCAAAACTCACGAGGCGCTCCGTGAAGACTGCGAACCTCACGAAGAGGATTGAAAGTGGAAAAAGTAGCACCGGTACGGCACGGCGCCGGCTTGAGAACCTCACGAAGAGGATTGAAAG
>JANXED010000015.1 GCA_025058175.1 Candidatus Calditenuaceae archaeon
ATCCCAGACGGGGATTGGCTCGGGACGGCGTGGGGAGCGGAAAATCGGCTCGGAACCTCACGAAGAGGATTGAAAGGGAGCGTATTTTGTTGATCTGTCACGACTATACTAGGAGAACCTCACGAAGAGGATTGAAAGTTCTCAAGATGAATCCTCCCGCCGTCCGGGCCGTGCTGCTCCGAACCTCACGAAGAGGATTGAAAGCGGCGATAGAAGAAGACACGCACATCGGCGGGGTTCAAGTGAACCTCACGAAGAGGATTGAAAGTTTGAACTGAATCAGCGTAGAGAGCGGCCGTCCTCGCTGGTCGAACCTCACGAAGAGGATTGAAAGTTCGTGAAATGGCGTGGTGGAATTGGATACCATATGTACATGAACCTCACGAAGAGGATTGAAAGGTTAAGGTTTTGAATTCGCATGCGACATCGAAAAAGTCAGAACCTCACGAAGAGGATTGAAAGTCTTTTTCATCGTCGTGCTCTCCCTCACGCGCCGACCGTGGAACCTCACGAAGAGGATTGAAAGTTCGTGGACATAATCGACGATCGGCCGCACATCATCCCGAGGAACCTCACGAAGAGGATTGAAAGCACGTCCTCACCGCGTGACCGTGTCTTTCTGCTTCAGGGAACCTCACGAAGAGGATTGAAAGCGCGGTGCTGTTCATGAAGAATCAGGTGGGCTTCGCAGTCGCGAACCTCACGAAGAGGATTGAAAGAGCTCTGACTTCTCGTAGCAGAGAGTCGCTGTCGTCGTGTCCGAACCTCACGAAGAGGATTGAAAGGTTCGTGGAGTCGCGCGCCGACCAGCGGGGGCGGCCGCTCTCGGAACCTCACGAAGAGGATTGAAAGGTAGCTCTGCGTCGTAGTCGGTCACGTTTGACGGGATCAGTAGAACCTCACGAAGAGGATTGAAAGCAGGATCTCAGCTTTCCGCGCGTTCTCGTCAAGCGCCTCTCCGAACCTCACGAAGAGGATTGAAAGCGGTGTCTGCTGAAGAGAGATGAAGCAAAAAGACGATCAGCGAACCTCACGAAGAGGATTGAAAGCGAGGATCTGACCGCCTGCGCCCACGTAGATCACGCGGTTGAACCTCACGAAGAGGATTGAAAGAAATTTCGGCTCGTAGAGACGATTTCATCTCGCGAGACGGAACCTCACGAAGAGGATTGAAAGAATGTGATAGTAGAACACGTAGCGCCAGCGCGTCGCTTCTTCTGAACCTCACGAAGAGGATTGAAAGGCGATCACATTCCGCACTTATAGTGAAATTTACACGAAAGACGAACCTCACGAAGAGGATTGAAAGGCAATGAGCCCCACGGCGCCGCGGGTGGTGGGCGGGATCTGAACCTCACGAAGAGGATTGAAAGCGATCTTTGCGTCAACGTCACGACCGACGACGAGGGCGAAGAACCTCACGAAGAGGATTGAAAGGCGGGTACTCGGGTCGTATTTTCTGAGTCCATCACGACTTTAGAACCTCACGAAGAGGATTGAAAGAAAAAAGTGGGTGCGCGAGAGATCGAGCATCGCATCTTATGAACCTCACGAAGAGGATTGAAAGCTCGCATGCGCCGCCCGACCAGGGTTTTGGTCACGGTCTGGAACCTCACGAAGAGGATTGAAAGAAAGTTAATAGAAGTTGTAGTTGTAGGAATTATTGAAGAACCTCACGAAGAGGATTGAAAGATCAGGGTCTTCTCGCCGATCTCGTAACGCTTCGGCTCCGGGAACCTCACGAAGAGGATTGAAAGAGATCCATCCCACCATCCACTATTAGCATTTGCATGGAGAACCTCACGAAGAGGATTGAAAGCACGCGCGGCGCGCGCCGTGGGGTTTGCGCGAGGCCATAGGAACCTCACGAAGAGGATTGAAAGCATAAGTGAGGTCTTTCACTAGATCATACCACTGCGACCATAGAACCTCACGAAGAGGATTGAAAGAAATGGGAGCCCGACAGGCACTCTCACAATTGAACTCCGAACCTCACGAAGAGGATTGAAAGATCGATCGTCTCCTTCTCCCCGGATCCGTCTCGTGAAGAACCTCACGAAGAGGATTGAAAGAGCGCTGGACTGAGCCGCCCTCACTCGACGAGCTGCGTGAGAACCTCACGAAGAGGATTGAAAGGGGTCGTAACCGGCCGTGATCGTGAGTGCCCGCTCAGTGAGAACCTCACGAAGAGGATTGAAAGGCTCGAGATCATCGCGCAGCAGGCTGATGTGAATGTGCGAACCTCACGAAGAGGATTGAAAGTGGCGAGGAAAATCGCCGCGTTTAACGAGACGAGAAGCTTTGTGGAACCTCACGAAGAGGATTGAAAGTAGGTGAAGTACGAGAGGTTCTCCTGGAGACACGAGGTGCGAACCTCACGAAGAGGATTGAAAGTTGACAACATAGATGTAGCGCTGTGAGTGACGATTCCACAGAACCTCACGAAGAGGATTGAAAGGATTATTCAGCAATTCTTCGGGGTCATCTACCTGTATCCGCGAACCTCACGAAGAGGATTGAAAGCGTGCACCATCGCAGCGATGCGCCCCACCTTCAGCCGGAGGAACCTCACGAAGAGGATTGAAAGGCGGGAGCGGACACGGCGACGATGGTACTCTGCTATGAGAAGGAACCTCACGAAGAGGATTGAAA
>JANXED010000016.1 GCA_025058175.1 Candidatus Calditenuaceae archaeon
TCTTCGTGAGGTTCTCATGAACTATTTGCGCGCGTGGATGGATGGGTTTCGCTCTTTCAATCCTCTTCGTGAGGTTCCTAGAGGTACATAACATCGGCGAAAGACGTCATGGAGATTTGCCTTTCAATCCTCTTCGTGAGGTTCTTCGCCGCCGCGCTTCAGCGAGGAATTTCCCGCTGAGAACTTTCAATCCTCTTCGTGAGGTTCGCGGTTATGTAGAGGTCGGGCTGGATTGCGGCCCGGTGTCCTTTCAATCCTCTTCGTGAGGTTCGGATGAGGAGGATGACGACGATGATGATGACGATGAGGATGCTTTCAATCCTCTTCGTGAGGTTCCTAAAAAACCTATCCCACGCGTGGCGCGTGCCGTGGGTTTGCGCTTTCAATCCTCTTCGTGAGGTTCCCGGCCAGTCGAGCTCGCCTCCCACGGTTTCTTGGAGTGTCCTTTCAATCCTCTTCGTGAGGTTCCGACATCGAGTCCGCGACCGTTGATCTCGTGAGCGTGATCGCTTTCAATCCTCTTCGTGAGGTTCATCTATTACGACACGCGTCGATACAAAAAGCCATGGACTTCTTTCAATCCTCTTCGTGAGGTTCCATGGGTAATGTAGAGGTCGGGCCGGATCGCGGATCGGCGCTCTTTCAATCCTCTTCGTGAGGTTCCCGAGCGCCTCAAGGCGCGTCTCAAGACGCTAGAAGCCACTTTCAATCCTCTTCGTGAGGTTCTCTACGCTAATCCAGTTCAAGTGGAGCACGGAAAGGAGCATCTTTCAATCCTCTTCGTGAGGTTCGCATCACGCTCGCCGTCGCCGACGTCGCGGGCGACGTCTACTTTCAATCCTCTTCGTGAGGTTCAGTGGTATAGAATCACGCCGCTATCATTCGCACAGCTCACGGCTTTCAATCCTCTTCGTGAGGTTCCGAGCGCGTGCGAAATATGCAAACGCTTTTGCCCTATAAGTCGCTTTCAATCCTCTTCGTGAGGTTCTTTGAGTGTCTCGTCCTCAACCCGTTCTAGTTCTTTGTCCACTTTCAATCCTCTTCGTGAGGTTCCACGATGTACACGATAGCTGTCGTGTGTCGCGAGATGAAATCTTTCAATCCTCTTCGTGAGGTTCTTCTAAAAGTGCGGATCGCGAAAATCATCAAGAAAGGTACCTTTCAATCCTCTTCGTGAGGTTCCTGAAGGGCCCGCGAAGGGCCGTTACGAGGGAAACGGCTAGCTTTCAATCCTCTTCGTGAGGTTCCTAGAGCGGTTTCCTCAACCTGCCGCTTCACCTCAGCCGCTTTCAATCCTCTTCGTGAGGTTCATTGCGGCCCGGTGTCTTGTAAAACCCTTAACCGTAACTTACTTTCAATCCTCTTCGTGAGGTTCTTCAATTGCGTGTAATATGAAATGTGCGTAGTTATACGCCTTTCAATCCTCTTCGTGAGGTTCTCGAGCCTCCCACCCACCTCGATCGTGACGTAGTGCGCCCCCTTTCAATCCTCTTCGTGAGGTTCGGGCTCGGAGCATGATAATGACAAAATGAAAATCTACAAATCCTTTCAATCCTCTTCGTGAGGTTCCTATAATGTAGATTGTCGCTACCGTGCGCTGGTAATGCTAGCACTTTCAATCCTCTTCGTGAGGTTCGTTGATCTTGCAAACCGAGATTGGACAGTTGAGCATCCCATCTTTCAATCCTCTTCGTGAGGTTCCGCTGGGCTCGTCGTGATTTCCCGCGGCGGACCACGCGGCTTTCAATCCTCTTCGTGAGGTTCCATGCAGATGCGAGCCGAGCATACTATGATGCATTGAATCTTTCAATCCTCTTCGTGAGGTTCGCGGGGGATAGCGCTCATGCTTAGGCGAGTTGGGAACCCGACCTTTCAATCCTCTTCGTGAGGTTCTCCGCTAGTCGAGCCCGCCGGCTCGATCGTGATCTTCACTTTCAATCCTCTTCGTGAGGTTCAGGTCCTTCGCGATGATTCGAAACGCATCATCATCTGCGCCTTTCAATCCTCTTCGTGAGGTTCCGCGGTCGTGTGCGGCGTGGGTTTCGCGGGTCGGCGCTTGATCTTTCAATCCTCTTCGTGAGGTTCTCGACATACTCGTAAAGCTTTGCGATTTTGCGAACGAGCACTTTCAATCCTCTTCGTGAGGTTCTTCTGTCGCGCACGCGCATGACAACACGGACAAAAGACCCCGCTTTCAATCCTCTTCGTGAGGTTCCCGCCGTGATCAAGCTCGTCGGCGAGGAGCGCGTCTCGATCTTTCAATCCTCTTCGTGAGGTTCGCTCAAACGCGCGTGCTGCAAAAAGTCGAGTAGAAGCCCGTCTTTCAATCCTCTTCGTGAGGTTCGACGATGAGATCGCGCTCACGATCATCGAAGATGAGCTCCAGCTTTCAATCCTCTTCGTGAGGTTCTCAAGCCGGCGCCGTGCCGTACCGGTGCTACTTTTTCCACTTTCAATCCTCTT
>JANXED010000017.1 GCA_025058175.1 Candidatus Calditenuaceae archaeon
GAACCTCACGAAGAGGATTGAAAGATTTCATCTCGTGACACGCGACACGTATCGTGAACATCGGAACCTCACGAAGAGGATTGAAAGGTAACTAGATCTTCATCATACTCATAGTCAATCGAGAACCTCACGAAGAGGATTGAAAGTAGCTCGCGAAAGCGCGCGTAGTCTTCTTCGTCGTAATGGGAACCTCACGAAGAGGATTGAAAGTTAGGTTCTGTAAACATGAGTTCTATTCCGACCAGCTATACACGAACCTCACGAAGAGGATTGAAAGCAACGGCACGGGCCAGCCGTGCGCGTCCGCAAAGTCGCAAAGAACCTCACGAAGAGGATTGAAAGCCGGCTCGAGAGCCACGACGACGCGCTTCTCTCTATGCAGCGAACCTCACGAAGAGGATTGAAAGTTCACTGTCACGCGTGTGATGGTGACGTTACTGTATGATGAACCTCACGAAGAGGATTGAAAGCACCGCGTGACCGTGACTGTGTCTTTGCGTTTCAGGAAAGAACCTCACGAAGAGGATTGAAAGCTCGAGTCAGCGAGGTATTTCCGAGTCTATCTCTATGCTGAGAACCTCACGAAGAGGATTGAAAGGTTCCGTGATGCGTCTTTCGCTTCAGTCCTTTCCGACCCACCGAACCTCACGAAGAGGATTGAAAGGCTTCCCCCCGGGCCCGCGGTTACCCGGGTCGTATCTTTCGCGGAACCTCACGAAGAGGATTGAAAGTACTATACAGGCGGTCGGCTTCTATATTTGATTGCGCCGAACCTCACGAAGAGGATTGAAAGTGCCTGGCATCTCGTGTGGAGTGCGATAGGGCCCGCTCTTGAGTGGTTGGAACCTCACGAAGAGGATTGAAAGTGCCTGGCATCCCCGAGGCTAACATCACGGTCATCGAGAGAACCTCACGAAGAGGATTGAAAGCATAGCTGGTGGGGACGAGCTGCCGGCGTATAACTACGCGGAACCTCACGAAGAGGATTGAAAGCATTCATTTGTATCACGCGGAGCCCACAACAAAATACACTAGAACCTCACGAAGAGGATTGAAAGCGTGGGCACGAGCGGCACTTTGCGCTCCTCGACGATCGGAACCTCACGAAGAGGATTGAAAGTGAGCGAGATTATCGGCGAATTTTACCCGCGTGCATTCGTGTGAACCTCACGAAGAGGATTGAAAGATTATGCGATTGTAAAGATCGATCATCGCTTACCGCTCCCCGAACCTCACGAAGAGGATTGAAAGAAACGAGATAATACGTCGTCTCGCGCACGACTGATCTCGCGGAACCTCACGAAGAGGATTGAAAGCAAACTCGAATGGCTCGCCGGAGACGGCGAGGTCGACATCTTGGAACCTCACGAAGAGGATTGAAAGCGAAGACAGCAGAATCGTAGACGTAGACGTGGACGCGGAACCTCACGAAGAGGATTGAAAGGGTCGTCGACCGCGGGATTCGGGCTTCCCTCCGGGCCCGCGAACCTCACGAAGAGGATTGAAAGCGTAGCCAAAAGCCCACTCGCGGAGCTCGTAATACATTTCGTCGAACCTCACGAAGAGGATTGAAAGTTTCTGAATTGATCAATTCGCTTGATTTGAAGCTTTACAGCGAACCTCACGAAGAGGATTGAAAGCAAGCAAGTGATAGTAGTGTCGCAGATCTTATTCTATCTACGAACCTCACGAAGAGGATTGAAAGGAGCGAGCGAGCATCACGAGCGTGTGCTCTTTCTCGCCCGTGAACCTCACGAAGAGGATTGAAAGCTTATACGGACCGCTGGCGAGCCGCAGTGCGTCTTGAAAGAACCTCACGAAGAGGATTGAAAGAATTTTTTCAGCCCTTCGGCCACGCTCGTGATCTCATCGCGAACCTCACGAAGAGGATTGAAAGGTTGGGCAAATTCTTCGCTGAAGCTTTCATGAACTATTTGCGAACCTCACGAAGAGGATTGAAAGCAAAACGCAGCGTGGGAGAAGGGCCCTGCGCTGGACTGAGCGAACCTCACGAAGAGGATTGAAAGTAATGAATATCGCCCACGAGCATCAATCGGTAATCGCCCTGAACCTCACGAAGAGGATTGAAAGTGACAATAGATGTAGCGCGTGACTTTTGCCTGATTCATTGTGAACCTCACGAAGAGGATTGAAAGAAAGAGACGTGCCTGATCGCCCCTGCTCGAATTTTGGTGAACCTCACGAAGAGGATTGAAAGATGTCACCAGCAGACTCCGCATAGATGTCGGTAATGTACCAGGAACCTCATGA
>JANXED010000018.1 GCA_025058175.1 Candidatus Calditenuaceae archaeon
AGTACTACCGCTATTATCTAAAATTAGAATGACACTCTCTTTGAACCTCACGAAGAGGATTGAAAGTGTTGAGATATGCGCAGTACCTACGCCGTGCATTACCGCATTCCTGAACCTCACGAAGAGGATTGAAAGACGGGGACGGCGCGGATGCAGCGGCCGCCGAGGGTCGGGGAACCTCACGAAGAGGATTGAAAGGAGCGCGACGGGCCAGCCATGCGCGTCTGCAAAGTCGCGAACCTCACGAAGAGGATTGAAAGACAAAAGCTCGAGCACGGCCGTGAGCACCACTTCGCGCATGTGAACCTCACGAAGAGGATTGAAAGCGCCAGCGTGTGCGGCGGGAGCGCGATGACGTCACGGACCCAGAACCTCACGAAGAGGATTGAAAGCACGGCGTGGGAGCGGCGAAAGAGCTGAACATAATCGTTCTGAACCTCACGAAGAGGATTGAAAGTAACTGAACGGGCCAGCCGTGCGCGGCCGCAAAGTCGCAGAACCTCACGAAGAGGATTGAAAGACGTGGCGCGAATTCCTCACGCGCCGACAGACTGTCGAGGGAACCTCACGAAGAGGATTGAAAGGACGTCCTTCATTCTCGTGTTCTTTCAGTTTCTTCTCGAGAACCTCACGAAGAGGATTGAAAGTTTCCATACCAAGAGCAGGTTCTTCGCGATGATTCGAAACGCGAACCTCACGAAGAGGATTGAAAGTTAACATTTTCGCAGCTCACGGCGGGCACGCCGCCGACGAACCTCACGAAGAGGATTGAAAGGACGAGTGTGAAGTATTCGATGACGTCTTCGATCGCGAAGAACCTCACGAAGAGGATTGAAAGCCGAGCGACAATCTACAGTATACTAATGTAGATTGCCCGGAACCTCACGAAGAGGATTGAAAGGTAGCCGTATTGCCGTAGGAAATCTCTGAGAAGCGTCGTTGAACCTCACGAAGAGGATTGAAAGCCGCGGTAAATTATGACAAGCCCGGCGCGCTGAAGCCGGAACCTCACGAAGAGGATTGAAAGCGCTGACACGAGCGGCACTTTGCGCCCCTCGACGATCGTGAAGAACCTCACGAAGAGGATTGAAAGCTGAGAAGGGCCCACGCGCGGTGGACCTCGGGCTTTTTCCAGGAACCTCACGAAGAGGATTGAAAGTCGTCCGCAAAGTCGCAAAGATCGACGAGTATGTTGAGAACCTCACGAAGAGGATTGAAAGCGGGATTCGGACTTCCCCCCGAGCCCGCGGGTACCCGGGGCGTATGAACCTCACGAAGAGGATTGAAAGCGTGGCTGGAGGGTCGCGGCCGTGCCGCCACCTAAGAAAAGAACCTCACGAAGAGGATTGAAAGGATGGTGAAGAATAGCAAAATCCCTGGGGCGGAGGTGGTATTCTGAACCTCACGAAGAGGATTGAAAGGAATTTTGTTCGCGGGCACGTTATTGGCAACAGTCCATAGCTGAACCTCACGAAGAGGATTGAAAGGCACGCGGAGATGGATCTCAACTTTCTCGTTATCGTGCATAAGAACCTCACGAAGAGGATTGAAAGATTTTCGTGAGCGCGTCAGCGAGCTTATGCCGGACCTGAGGAACCTCACGAAGAGGATTGAAAGTGGCCTCCTCGACATTCCAGGGAGCTGGTCTATCGAAAAGAACCTCACGAAGAGGATTGAAAGCGGGGCGTGTCTTGATCTGTCACGAGTGGAGTGGGCCTGGCGAACCTCACGAAGAGGATTGAAAGTGTCGTGCTGCAAGGAGTTGACAACGCGAGCGACGAGATCACGGAACCTCACGAAGAGGATTGAAAGAAACGGGGCATGATGTTCTATTGTTAGCCCAAAAACGTAGAACCTCACGAAGAGGATTGAAAGGTCGCTTTTATTACAGTTGGTTAGTTCTTACGACCTCTCCAGGAACCTCACGAAGAGGATTGAAAGCTCGGACATATTCTCGTCTTTCGCGTGCGGACGAGGATAGCGCGGAACCTCACGAAGAGGATTGAAAGCGGTCGAGTTCTTGACGCACCTGAACGCTGTGACTTACTCGCGAACCTCACGAAGAGGATTGAAAGAGAGCGATCAAGGGGGAGGGCCCCTCCCCCCTACTCTTCACGAACCTCACGAAGAGGATTGAAAGACATGACCTTCAGCTACAGATCCTGCAGTAATTTTTAACCCGTGAACCTCACGAAGAGGATTGAAAGATGTCACCAGCAGACTCCGCATAGATGTCGGTAATGTACCAGGAACCTCAT
>JANXED010000019.1 GCA_025058175.1 Candidatus Calditenuaceae archaeon
TCTTCGTGAGGTTCGGTGCTCGGGGAGGAGAGCATCCAGCACGCGCCGCCAGCTTTCAATCCTCTTCGTGAGGTTCTCCAAGAATTGCTCCAGCTCGCCGAGGCAATCAAGACGCTCTTTCAATCCTCTTCGTGAGGTTCGCTGCGGGCGTGTTCAAGCAGCGACGCGAGCCCACGGGCGAAACTTTCAATCCTCTTCGTGAGGTTCGGCTACGCAGTCGCGCGTGATCTCTTGATCGAGCAGTTCAGCTTTCAATCCTCTTCGTGAGGTTCATAGGCCCCACGGCGCCGCGGGTGGTTGGTGGGATCTCTGTCGCTTTCAATCCTCTTCGTGAGGTTCTGTGTTAGCTCCATCGAAGTCCCCGACGTAGATTATGACACGCCTTTCAATCCTCTTCGTGAGGTTCTCACGTTCTCTTCAATTGTATAAACAGTAGAGATGAGCTCCTTTCAATCCTCTTCGTGAGGTTCTGTATTCATCTGTCTTGATCCGCGTCACGAAAATCAACTTTCAATCCTCTTCGTGAGGTTCCTCAGAAGATCGCTGGCGGCTCAAGAACCGCGTGATCTATGTCTTTCAATCCTCTTCGTGAGGTTCTCAGTAGCGCGGGGCACGAATTACTACTTGAGAATGCGTCCCTTTCAATCCTCTTCGTGAGGTTCCCCCGTTTCCGTCGAGGTCCTCGCGCGGGACGTCGAGTCGCTTTCAATCCTCTTCGTGAGGTTCACTTCTTCGGGCATGAACGCTGCTTCGTCAAAGATCACCCTTTCAATCCTCTTCGTGAGGTTCAATAGTGACGGCGCCGAAGGGCCCGAGAAGGGCCGCTGTAACTTTCAATCCTCTTCGTGAGGTTCTCACGGATGAAGCGACACTGCACTTTGCGCGCGAGGGCTTGCTTTCAATCCTCTTCGTGAGGTTCTTCAGCGCGCCGGGCTTGTCATAATTTACCGCGGAGGACCGCGCTTTCAATCCTCTTCGTGAGGTTCTCTTCGCTTCAAGCGTCTTGAGACGCGCCTTGATGCGCTCTTTCAATCCTCTTCGTGAGGTTCCTGGCTGGTATATTGAGGGCAGGCAAAAGAGAAATCACCTTTCAATCCTCTTCGTGAGGTTCCTGTACCGGCTTCAGCGCGCCGGGCTCTTAGTGATATATCGCTTTCAATCCTCTTCGTGAGGTTCGCTTTGATCGCGATTATCGTTGATTTACCGACCTGTCGACCTTTCAATCCTCTTCGTGAGGTTCTGCTAAAAACGTCTGCACCACTTCAGCTTCTGAGACTCCCTTTCAATCCTCTTCGTGAGGTTCTTAGTTGCTGCACGAAAGCACGACCCGCCGCTGTCAGCTCTTTCAATCCTCTTCGTGAGGTTCCGAGACGATCGAGACAATTGAGATTGAGATTTTCTTAGTCTTTCAATCCTCTTCGTGAGGTTCCGCGACGACGCGGGACTTTTCCACGAGCGAGGTGACCGTCTTTCAATCCTCTTCGTGAGGTTCATTGACTTCACGAGCGCGGCTGACTATAACGCATTCCTGCACTTTCAATCCTCTTCGTGAGGTTCCTCGACCTCGCTCTCTGTGAAAAAGTAGAGATGCACGCCGTGCTTTCAATCCTCTTCGTGAGGTTCCACGATCACGGCCGCGGTCAACGAAACGGCGCGCGTCGTGCTTTCAATCCTCTTCGTGAGGTTCTTTTGTAAAATTTGCATTATCGTCTGCACCGACAAATGCTTTCAATCCTCTTCGTGAGGTTCTCCTCCGGGTTGATCGCTACTACCGCGACCACGGCGCCGACTTTCAATCCTCTTCGTGAGGTTCTTAGCACCTTGATGAATAGTCAGCGGGGGTTTGTTGATGTAAGCTTTCAATCCTCTTCGTGAGGTTCACTGGTAGAAGCATGAAATCTGAGTCGATGAGCAAAGTGTGCTTTCAATCCTCTTCGTGAGGTTCAGCGAACAAATAATTCTCTGGATCTTGAAACAAATAGAACTTCACCTTTCAATCCTCTTCGTGAGGTTCTCTCGCAGAGCGCGATTTACCCGCGGTCGAGACGCCGCTGCGCTTTCAATCCTCTTCGTGAGGTTCCGAGCCGATTTTCCGCTCCCCACGCCGTCCCGAGCCAATCCCCGTCTGGGA
>JANXED010000001.1 GCA_025058175.1 Candidatus Calditenuaceae archaeon
TTGGATCTCCCCAAGTCTTCTGCTTGGAGGAGGGTAAGGAAACTTGAGAGGCTCGGGCTCGTCGAGGTGGAAAGGGTGGGCAGGTCTCTTGCGGTGAGGCCTACCGACAAAGGAAGAGTGCTGAGAAGCATCATGCGCGACCTACACCGCTAACGCTCGGAGTTGAAGACGAGAACCCGCTCAATCGAGTTTCTGGACAACGTCGTGAACGATGATGTTGGTCTTGTCGTCGATGCGCGTTATAGTGGCCTTAGCGATGAAGGCACTCCCACGTTTGATCAGACCCACAGGGCCGTAGTAGTTAGTGGATTCGAGCCTTGCCATGAACCGGTCGTTGACCTTTACCACCGCGAACCCCTTGTAAACACGCTCCACCTCGACCTTTAGGAGCCTCCCTCCAGCGAACCTCGACCTCACCGCGGACGATGCGACGTACCTGCCCCTCACTTTCACCACCCTCCTCGACCTCATTAAGCCCCTGAGGACTGACCGGGCCCTAGAGGGCTCGAGTTCGAGCTCCTGCGCGACGTCCTCCAGCGTCATCCCTGCCCTGCCTGCGGTCAGGAGAAGCATGTACACCTCCTTCGTAAGGGAGGTCATCTCTCAACAAGTGGACTAGTCGTTAAAATAGGTCTACTTCGTCCGGATTTACCGAATGCAACTTTAGAAGACGTATGGAATGTTTTACTATATCCTTACTGGAATAATATGTCTCAACATATAAGCCATCTACTTTTTTAGGACTACGGAACTTTTTCCATCCCTGTGCTCAGGAGTATCATTGATCAGAACACGGTAGCCACGACGGGATGTCGTCTGTACTGGTAATTTGTCTTTATCCAACCGTTTAGTTTCAAGCAACCACTCTGCACATCTGGTCAATATATCTTTCCACACTCTAATTTCATACTCCTTACCGTCAGGGAATCTTATCGACTTGTAACGTAACGGTTCTCCTTTCTTGGGTTTAAGTTCACTTAGCGGTAGACCTTTCCTGTCACGATAAGGAGGCGCAATTACGGTAGGAGGAGGACTGCCTATGCCGGCGTACCTCATTATCGAAAAGGCGTTCCTGATGACTTCGCCCGGCTCCATCTTCCTTATGTCCCATTCTGCGATCTTCTTTTCATGCAGAGGCTTCTGCACTTGGGTGTCATAGACCTCCCACTTCGCCCCATCGGTCGCGATGAAGTATCTCACTCCCTCCGACACGCAGTATGACACCTGCTGAATCAAGTCCTCCTCCTTCCCCAGGCTCTTAGCACCTATGAACGCGATCCTCTGGCCGTTCAGCAGAAGCGCGTAGTCAGGTCTTCCGGCCTGAGTGGAGACTTCGGGTATGACGAGGTTCGGGTCTTCGGTGTCCCAACCTAGCGCCCTCAGGAAGGGGTCGATGAGCACGTACCTTGTCAGGGTCTCGCTTTTCTGTAACATGTCACGGTGACTTTCGATTTTCATTCTAAGCTGCCTGACGAGATCAACGAGTCCTTCAAGCGCCACAATCCTAATTTTAAAATCATAAATATATACTTTATGGGAAATAATTTGTAGGACCGACTGTCGATGTGCGAAACCTAAGTTTACGCTCCTCAATTGAGGCTGCTTTACCGCTACGCGACCCTCCAACATTGGTCCACGGCCAAGGATGACCCACCACGGGTTCAGGCCCCCTTCGCGGAACCAGAACTCCCGGCAAGTCCCTCGAGGCGAGCTTCAGGACCCTCTCGACCCGCCGGGCCCTCCTATACCCCTCCCTGAAGTAGTACTCGTCTATCGTCCCCTTGGTCACCAGAATAACGACCCTGCCGGGTAACCTCCTCCCCGTCCTACCCCTCCTCTGGATGTACCTGATCCCGGACACGGTCGGCTCGTAGAAGACGACCAGCCCACACTCGGGGACGTCGAGCCCCTCCTCACCGATAGACGTGGCCACCAATACGCTGAACTTCCCCGCCCTGAACTCCTTCAGGATCCTGACCTGCTCGTCCTGGGTCATCCTCGGGCCCGACTTGCCCTCCGCCTTCCCCACGAAGAGGTGGGCTCTGATACCCCTAGAGCTCATCCTCTCGACGAGGAGCTCAGCCGTAGACCTGAGGTTGGCGAAGACCAGGACCCTGTCGCCAGGGTTGGAGGAGAGGTGTTCGCTCAGGACCCTGAGGAGGACCTCGACCTTCGGGTGCTCGGCCTCGCATCCCTTCACGAGCTCCACCAGCTCGCGGAAGTCTGGGCTCGATGACAGGACCCTGTGGCTCCTGCGCCTAGACCTCCTCACCTCGTCGAGGTATCTGAGGAGGAGTGAAGCGTGCTGACTCTCCACGAGCTCCAGGGCGTAGAAGAGGCTGAGGACTTCGGAGAGGACTACGAGGGAGTGGGCGACCAACCCCCTCGCACCGGACCCGAGCTCCGCCTTCAGCCGCTCCATCACCGCGAGCAGCGACCTCCGGTTGAACTCGATCCCCTCGAGGGCGACGTAACCCGTTGACCGGAGCCTCTCAAGCCTCGACTCGATCATCTCCTTGATCTTCGACCTGATTCTTTCGTACTGCTCGGGGAGGGAGACGGTGACCCAGCTGACGTCGGTGCCGGGCACGTAAGCCTTCACGTCCTCGTCCTCCTCGGTCCTCCATTCGATCCTCTCTATCCAGAGGTTCCTGACCAGCTCCTTCACCCTCTCGGGGTCCGAACCTGGAGAGGCTGTGAGCGCGAGGATCAGGGGCCATGGGCAGGCCTTGACGTACTCGTTCGCGATCCGCGTGTACGCGTAACGCTCCCTGGACCTGTGGCACTCGTCCATCACGACGACCGCGAACTCCTCGAGGTTCACGAGGCCCCTGGAGATGTCGTTCCAGACCGTCTGGGGCGTGGCGAGGACTAGCCTTACGCTCGGGTCGAGCCAATACCGTTCCCTGTCGGGGACGTCGCCGGTCAGCGCCGCGACCTCCCTCCTCTCGAGCCTCAGGTGGGCGAGGACGCTGGAGGTGTGCTGTAGGACGAGGGGCTTGGTCGGGGCCATGACTAGGGCCCTGCACCCGGGATACCTGTGGAGGACCTCCGCGACGACGAGCTCCGCGATTACGGTCTTCCCGAGCGCGGTCGGGAGGACGACCAGCGTGTTGCCCCTCAGCGCGGCCTCCGCGATCCTGACCTGGTACTCGCGCCTCAGCAGGGTCCTCTCCCTCACCATCGGGTGCTCGATGAACTGGACCTCCATCCCTTAGGACGCGGCCGGCTCCGCCTAATTTGCCATCGCGTGCTCGACCGTTCTAGTGCCCAACAGACCGAGGACTTAACGCGGCAGACCTTTTTACCAGTCCGAGTCCGGAACGTTTGGGATGAAGCGGGTCTCGCCGAGGGCGCTGAGGAGGATGCAGGAGAGGCTCCTGTCGTCGTCGGGGATATCGATGAACGAGCTTGGCGAGGCGAGGGTCCTGATCGAGCTGGGTGAAAGGAGGATAAGGCTCGAGGGCGTGACGGTCGTCGAGCTCGAGGGCCCGATGGGGAAGGTCTACCAGCTGGTGGGGGGTAGAGAGGTCGAGGAGGTAGCGGTGAGCGAGGAGGTTCAGGCTACGGCCGCGAGCGTTCCGGAGGTCAGCGATGAGGACGTAGCCCTGGTGGCCGCACAAGCGGGGGTCTCTGAGGAGGAGGCGAGGAGGGCCCTGATCGAGGCCGGAGGCGACCTCGCGAGGGCCATACTCTCGCTCAGGTCCAGGAAGTAGTTCAGAGGCCGACGTAGTGCAGCTTCACGTGCTCCCTCATCAGCTCCCCGTAGGGCGTGGCATAGCCACAGTGGGGACAGACGTGAAGACCAGGGTCGGCCGGACCTGCCGTGCTCAGCGCGAGCCTGACCTCTTCAGGGTTGAGCACGACCACCCTCAGCCTCTCGCCGTCGGACTCCACCTTGCAGTGCTCCGAGACGCTCAACTCCCCTAGGGCGTCCCGAACGAGGCCGAGGAGGGCGGCCTGGCTCGGCCTCGACCAGCTGACCGAGAGGTCTATCGCGACCGACCCCTCCCTGGGGACCGCGATCCCGCCCAACTCAACAAGGCGCTCGGTGAGCCTCGCCGCGAGGGGGACCTCGAGCCCCCTGAAGCCCACGACGACGACGTAGACGACGTCCCTCAAGTCCCGGTCACCCGCGGAGCTGAAGTCTTCATTTGGGAGAAGATCACCCTCAGCCTTTCGACGCCGCCGATGCTCCTGATGTACTCCGCGACCTCGGGCTGGACGTAGTCCTCCCAGGGCCCTCCCTCGACCATCAGCCTCCTGATCTCGGTCCCGTTGAACCTCTCCCTCTCGAAGAGCTGGGGCTCCCTCACCCTGATCCCCGAGGACTCCGCCAACAGCTTTACGAAGGGGTTGTTGGTGTAGAGCGCCTCGAACTTGGGCACCGTGGCTACCACCCTGCTGATCCAGAGATGGTGCTCTCCGATGTCCGGCACCGGGACCGGAATCACCCTCGAGAGGTCGTGTCCCGCGCTCTTCAGGCCTATGCGGATCATCTCGATCCTCTCACCCGCGGTGAAGGGGTTGTCGGGCGTGTAGCTGAACTGGGAGCTCCCTATAGCGACTATGAGCTCGTCGTTCTCCGATAGTGCTTGTTCAGCGGCCCTGAGGTGTCCGAGGTGAAACGGCTGGAACCTCCCGACCAGCAGCCCCCGCTTCGGTATCGCCAACCCGTGCCGTCGTAGCGGCGACTCTCTAATTAACGGAACACCGGTCCTTCCTTCGACCGATCCGGGACCACAAAACTATTAACGCCCCCCAAATCGCGTGCTAGAGGCGCATGTCGACCACTTACGAGGTGCCCAGCGGGCTGAGCTACTCTAGGAACCACGAGTGGGTCAGGCAGAAGGGCAAGTACGCGGTGATCGGGGTCACGGACTACGTCCAGAAGAAGCTGCGGGAGATACTCTACGTGGAGCTCCCGAACATCAACACCAAGCTCACCAGAGGCCAGCACCTCGCGACGATCGAGTCGGTCGGGGGGAGCCACGAGGTGAGGGCCCCGGTCAGCGGGAAGATAGTTGAGGTGAACGCGAGGCTCATCGACAGCCCCGAGCTGATCAACGAGTACCCCTACGAGGACGGTTGGATCTGCAGGATGGAGGTCTCGGACCCGACGGAGCTAGAGGACCTGATGCAGCCCGACGAGTACACTAGATACATCGAGGAGCTTGAGCTGGAGGCTAGCGAGACCGAGTGAGCGCCGTTCACTCTCTCACGCCGTTAAAGCAGAGATCACCCTCAGCGGCGTCCTCATTATCGAGACGAAGCCCTCGAGCTTGATGCCCCTCGCGATCCCGAAGAGCTCCTCCACCTCTCCTGGAGTCAGAGGCACGTCGGCGGAGTGCGCGTTGAGCTCGGCCTGTTGGGGCGTCTTCACGCCCGCGATCGCGACGACCTTGTCCCTCTCCACGAGGGCCCTCAGCGCGATCTGTGAGACCTCGCACCCGTACTTCCTCGCCAGCTCCCTCATCCTCTCCAGCAACGGCTCGACCCTGCGGAGGTTGGTCCCGTCGAAGAGCCTGTTGATGCTCCTCACTAGGTCCCTGGGCCTGTTGACGGCCGAGTACTTCCCCGTCAGGAGGCCCTGCGCCAGGGGACTGTAGGCGAGGACCGTCACCCTCTCGCCGAAGGCCCTGAAGTTGCTCTCCGCCGCTCCCCTCTCCAATAAATTGTACTTCACCTGGTTCGAGACGATCTCCGCAGACCTCAGGTGCTCCTGGGCCTTTGCGAGCAGTCGCGGTGGGAAGTTGCTGACGCCGACGTACCTGATCTTCCCCTCCCTCAACAGCCTGTCCATCGCCCTCATCGTCGACGATATCGGGACGAACGGGTTCGGCCAGTGGACCTGATAGAGGTCTATGACGTCCACCCCGAGCCTCTTCAGGCTCCGCTCGCAGGCCTTGATCGTCCCGTCGTAGGTGGCATGGGTCGGCCAGACCTTCGTCGCTATGAGGACCGAGTCCCTCATCCCCTTGATCGCCCTCCCGACCACCTCCTCTGACCTTCCGCCGCCGTAGATCTCCGCGGTGTCGATCAGGTTGACCCCGAGCTCGATCGACCTCCTTATGGCCTGGATCACCTCCTCCTCTCCGTAGCCCCTCCCCCAGCCCCACTCCCTGCTCCCGATCTGCCAAGTCCCGACGGCGATCACCGAGACCCTCTCGGACGACCTCCCGAGAGTCGTGTACCTCACGCACCCCCCGACCTCCTCAGGACGAGCCTCAACGCGGTGCTCAAAGATATCGCGGCTGCGGCCGTCACGGCGAAGTAGACGACCGCGGGAAGCGAGACGAGGACGACAGTCGGCAGCCCAACGACTGCAGAGAGCAGCTCGGCGAGCCTGAAAGACTTCGGGTGCGAGAGGGTGGAGAGGAGCGCGACGACGTAAGGCAACGTCCCGACGGCCGCGAACGGGATCGCGTGAGCCCTCCTCTCGAGCAGCGACCCGCCGATCAGTCCGGTGATCAGGGCCGCGACCGCCCAGAGGCCGGAAGGCAAGATGATCAGAGCCAAGGCGCCGACTGGAACGCCGATCATCGGAAGGATGCTCCTCGCCCTCAACCCGGTCACCCGCTGATCGTGAGGACCATGAGCCTCTCCCTGACCTCCTCCGGCCTCCTCGGGACCTCCAGCAGGTGATACCTGTAACCGTACCACTCGTCAAATGAGTCGGAGTAGAATTCCGAGACCGGGCTCTCGCTCTGGCCTCCAGGATAGACTCCGTACGCGATCGGCCTCCCGTCTACGAAGGTCACGACCATCTTCCAGCTCGGGCCCGTGGTGACGTAGACCTTCCTCTCGAGTACACGGAGGTCGTACGGGAACCCGGCGTTCATCAAGGTTCCCGAGGCTCCGTCGTGGGACAGTGGCCCGATCGAGAACGCGTCGAGCGAGCTCAGGTGTCCGACGCGGAGCCTGTGTATCCTTCCCCAAGTCCACCCTCCCGGGTCCGGCCCGAGGTTCGCCCTCAACCACTCGACCGCCCTCGAGAGCGCGGACCTCGCGACCCTCCTCAGGTCTCCCCCGAACCAATAACTCTGGGGCTCGTTGTGGATCAGCCAGACCATCGTCGACTCCAGGGGCAGGTAGCTGCTCGAGAGCCCCAGCTCCCTGAACCTGGCCGCGAAGGACTCCTCGTAGAGCGCTGAGAACCAGGCCCACCATATCGCCGGTGCGACCGAGTCCCTCCTCATTTTGTAGTCCCATCGCCGGAGCTCCTCAAGCGCGCGCCTCTCGGGATCCGTCAGCCCCTCGAAGCCTGCCGAGAGCTCGAGCAGCTTGGGGACCATCGAGGCCGCGAACCAGAGGTGGACGTCGTTCTGGTAGGCCATGAAGTCCTCAATTGAATGGGAGCCCTTCGATGCTAGGAGAGCGTGTATCCGCTGGGCCCTAGCGCCGGGGTCGTACCATCCCGCCAAGATATAATACGGATAGAGTCTCCCCGCGGTCTGCTGGTTCGGTGCGGCCGCGAAGCCCCTCGCCGGGTTGATCGTCATCGGGACGTGCTCGTAGGGCACGAAGCCCTCCCACTCGTGCGCGCCGGTTCCGTTCAGAATCGACCTGGAGCCTATCACCTTGATCGACTCGCCGGTCGGAAGCCTCACGGTCCTGTAGGGGAAGAGCCCGGGGACGACGATGCCGTAGTTCCCATGCTTGTCGATCACAGCCCAGTTCTGCGACGGCACGTCCCAGTACCTCAGCGCTTCAACGACCTCGGCGAGCGATCTGGCTCTCATCACCCTGTAGGCTGCGACCGACTCGCGCGTCACTCCGGAGCCGTCGTCGTTGAACCCGGAGATCGCGGTCCACTTCATCGAGACGTACACCCCGTTGTGGTGGAAGACCGGCCCGTGGACCGTTAGGTTGACGGTTATGACCCTCTCGCCTCCTCCCCTGACCCTGATCGTCTCCTCGAGTCTCCTCATCTCCCTCCACTCGCCCTTGAAGGAGTACTGGTTGCCCCTGACTTTCTCGAGGTAGAAGTCTGTGACCCCGATCTGCGAGTTGGTGAGGCCCCACGCGACGTGCTCGTTGAACCCGATGATCACGAACGGCACCCCTGGGAGAGTGACTCCCCTTACGTTCAGCTCACCGGTCACGAGGTGAACCTCGTACCAGACCGAGGGGAGGTTCAGCGATAGGTGGGGGTCATCTGCGAGCATCGGCCCGCCAGTCGCGGAGAGCCTCGGCGAGACGACCCAGTTGTTGCTACCGACGTCGAGCCTTCCGAAACCCGCGAGGCCCGAGATTGAGTTGATGAACTCGAAGAGCCTACCCGCGAGCTCCTTATCTGTGAGGTCTACGCCGGTCGCCCACTCCTCGAACCAGTTGAGCCTTTCGAGGAGGTCCGGGTCCGCGCCGAGCCTGAGCCTCCCGATCGAGCCGTCCCCGGGGACGACGGTGACGTTCTCGATGTAGTAGTGCCTTACTGGGTAGAGCTTCATCGCCTCAGAGGGTCCCAGCTTGACCGCGAGGGCCGTTAACAGCAAGGGGTACCAGAAGCCCGTGAGCGTCCAAGCCATGAACCTTGCCCATACGAGGGAGTCCTCAGGCCTCCACGGCTCGGGCTCGTAGTTGAGGAGCTTGAACATCAGGGGCAACTTCCCCGAAGTCCTCATCTCCTCGATCGCGGCGTTCACGCCCTCCGAATACGCGACCAGGACCGAGTGGACCTCAGGGTGGTTCGCCCTGAGCCACTCCGCGGTCGCCTTCGCGGACCTGTGAAGGCCTATGACCCTCATCAGCGCGTCGGTCCTCAGGCCGGCCTCCCCGACGATCTCGGAGAGCCTCCCTGAGGCCAGCCTCCTCTGCACGTCCATCTGCCAGAGCCTGTCCCTCGCGTGGACGTAACCTAGGGCCCTGAAAGCGTCGAGCTCGTCGGCGGCGTAGACGTGTGGAACAAGCCTGCCGTCGTAGACGACCTTCACCTGCGACCTCAGGCCGGGGAGCCTCACGATCGCGTCCGAGACCCCAACCCTCTCGAGCTCGGTCCAGACGCCCTTGATCGGATGGAGGACCGCGAAGGGCCCAGACACCAGGATCAGCAAGACGGCTATCGTCGCGGACAAGACGGCTATCGATAGATCTCCGAGGACGCGCCTGACCATCGAATACGGGAGGAGCGTTCTTGGAAATAAAGGGGATTGATTGGTGCCTCAGAGGGGCGTGGTCGCGGTCGGTTGGGCGGGCTGCGGAGGCGACTCAGGTATCGAGAAGAACGCGACTATCTGCAGGATCTCTGCGATCAGAATCAGAATGAACCCCACTAGAATTATGCTGAGGAGCGCGCCGTAGAAGTACAGCTTTCCCACGGTCCCGAACATGGGAACATTAAGCCTGGAGTTGATCGCGTCGTAGCCGCGCCGTAGAAATCTGGCTGAGAAGATCATGACGAGCCAGAACGCGACGAGGCCCACGATGAACACCCCGAGCAGCTGCGAGAAGAACGCAAAAGGATCAGCCGGCGCTCCCGGACCTAGTCCTCCCCCGAGGATCGTGAAGAACAAACCAAAGCCGAGGAGCAGCCCCGCGACTACCGACCCGATGATTGCTAAGATCACCGCTGTCAGGACGTTGTTGAAGATTGTCCTATCGTTCACGGCCTTGGAGACCCTGTCGACCGCGATCAGTATGAGGACCCACCCCACTATCGCCAGCACAAACCCGACCGAGGGCACGAGACCCAGGACGACTAGTATCGCTCCGATCCCACCAAGCGTCTTTGCCTCCGAGAGACTTTGCACGGCTGGCCTCAATTCCGTTGATTATTAACTGTTTAGCAAAAACGCGTTCGACTATGAGGGTTAACACCGTCAACCTCGGGCGCTGCCCAATAGCCTCGCGAGCTCCTGAGCCTCGAGGACGTTCCCTTGGACCCTGAGCTTGCCCGCGAAGAAGAGCTTGAACGGGTCGGCCTTTCCCGTGAAGACGTCGACGAGGTCCTGCGAGGACGCTATTATGGTCGCGACAGGGTTCGGCCCTTCTCCCGCTGCGGCCTCGAGCGATCCGGGCTTGACGTGGAGGTAGAACGGACCTCCGTCCGTGGGCTTGAACTGGAAGACCTTCTCCGCCTTAGCGAGGCTCGCCATCAGACTCGGGTTGGCAGAGACCCTGGAGACGAGGTCGCGGAGGGAGTCTAGAGGCGCGCTCACGTTATAACACGTAGGTAGTGATTATTAAATCGTTCAGCCGAGCGACTACACGGAGCGGCCTTACCCGTTTGGGTCAGATCTCCCTCGATCGCACAGTCACGATCGATGGACACCGGTGTGGCCGTCACGCATCCTGCGGTCACCTCGAGAACCCGATTCCGTCGCAGGTTATCCTCGCGCCCCGGTCGCCGAGGGACTCGACGTCGAACCTCGCGCCTATGACCCTCTCCGCGATGAAGACCGCTGTCTCCGTGTGGCCTGTCAGCTCGGTCACCCTGTAAGTCGACCTGCCGTCCGCGAGGGCGACCCAGATCACGAGCTGGTCCCCGAGGTGGCTGTCGACCGGCGCGCCTGTCCTCAGCTGCCTCGCGCACTCCTCGACCGCCCTGTCCGCGACCCTCTCCGCAGGAACCCCCCTCTCTCCCAACGAGTCGAACCCCATCGCGAGGCCGTTGTCGAGCTCGAGGACGACGATCACTCCCGTGCCGGGGTCGAGGGAGCACTTGGGGTGAGGGCTTAGGAGCGCCTCGGTCTCAACGGCGACCTCAGGTACTTTCAGCCTTTTCAGGCCCTCGGACGCCCTCCTCGCCATCCTCTCGACGATGTGCTCGGGGAGGTTGCAGCTGTACGCAAAGACCTTCGCCCTTACGACCCTCCCCGTCTCGACATCGATCGGCCGTAGCCTCCTCACGGGCTCGACCCTCGCCCTAACGATCCCACCTCCCCTAGGATAGAAGCCCCTCCTGACCAGCTCGATCTCGGCCCTCACGCCCATCCTCCTCAGCGCGGGCATCAGGACCCAGTTCAGGTACTCTACGGGCGGTGCCATAGGGTTGTTCGTCCCTCCCCGGAGCTCGAGCTCGACGGGGCCGGTCGCGAACGCCGTTACCGGGAGGAGCGACTGGAGCATCAACGTGGTGCTACCGGCGGTTCCCGCGTCGACGACGAACCTCCCCGACCTGGGCGCGGAGGGATAGAACGCGACCTCCATCGACCCGACCCTGAGGCCCTCGACCCTGCCCCCGGTCAGCTCCGCGACGCCCCTCACCGCCACCAGGTGCTGCGGCCTGAGCCCCGGCGGGTTCCTCTTCGCCCTGACGTTCACGACCCTGATCGGCCTCGAGAGCAGCGCCGCGGCCGAGACCGCCATCCTGAGGATCTGGCCGCCCCCCTCACCGACCGATCCGTCGATGACGATGGGCTCCACGACCACCTCACCTCCGAGCGGCGCTGACGATCGAGACGACGTCCCTCGGCCTCAGCCTGTAGTCCGCCGGGAGCCTCATCTTGCTCCTCGCGTCGATGGCGTAGAGGAAGTTCTCCCCCAGCTCTGTGTGGACCTTGTATGCCAAATCCCTGGGGGTCGAGCCCTCCTTCACCAAGTAGACGTCGGGGAGGACGCGACCGTTCGAGTCCGCGAAGGTGCTCGGGTCCTCGACCGGGAAGACCGGGATGTACCTCAGGACTTCGAGGTAGACCTTGTCGATCAGCCTCTGGACGCCGGTCCCACCGTTCCGCGCCATGAACTCCGCGACCCTCTCCAGCGCCCTTCGCTGCTCCGACGTGAGCCTCGCCTGCTCGGTGACCTCGAAGCTCGGGTCGCCGGGCAGGTACTTCACGACGCCCCTCCTCGCCGCGAGCCTCAGGAGCTTCTCGGCCTCGGCGCTGCAGGCGACGACGTCGTACCCGGCCTCGACCAGCCTACTGATCCCCTCCCTAGCCGTAGGGACGTCGGCCTTGTTGGCCGCTACGATCATCGGTTTCGTGAGCCTCCTGAGCGCCCTGACGTAACGCAGCACGTCCTCCCTGGTCCACTTGGAGGGCCTGGAACCGTCGAGGCCCGCGGACTCGAGCGCCTGCTCGGCGGCCTGCTCGGTAACCCTCAGCCCCGACATCTTCCTCGCGACCTCAGCGGCCATCGTCGACTGCTTCGTCTCCACGACCCTCACGACCCTGTTCCAGTCCCTCGCGAGGAGCTCGGCCATCCAGAGGTCCATTTCGTCCTCGACCATCCTCACGTCCTCGACGGGGTCGTGCGTCCCCGGCTGGACCGGGTTGCCGTCGTCGTCGGTCCCTCCAGAGGCGTCCGCGACCACTATCAGCGCGTCGGCCTGCCTTATCTCGTCCAGGAACTGGAGGCCCATCCCCCTCCCCGCGTGGGCGCCCCTGACGATCCCGGGGCAGTCGATCACCGCGATCGGAACGAACCTGGTCCCGTCGACGCAAAGGGAGTTGTTCGGGTCGTCTTTCACGCCCAGCTCCCTGCAGACGCAGCTCACCCTTAGGTAGGTGATGCCCCTGTTCGGCTTAGTGGTGGTGAAGGGGAAGTTCGCGGCCGGCACCTCGACCATCGTGAGCGCGGTGAAGAGCGTGCTCTTGCCGACGTTGGCCTTCCCGACGATGCCGGCCAGCTCCAATCCGACTGACGTGGTCCTCGCCGCTATTAGGGGATCCCCTTTATCAATGGGGCGGGCAGAGGGTGCGCGTTGAGCCCGAAGGCCCTGGTGCTGCTGACGGCTGCGGTCGTCACCGTCCTCTCGCTGCTCGGGACCTTCCTCTACGGCGTCGTTGCGGGCCTCAGGGTAGCCCTCCGGTTCCTCCTGCCCCTGTTGGTGATCGCTGTGGCCCTGATGCTCCTGGTCGCGCTCCTCTCGAGGCCGAGGGAGGAGGACTAGACCGCGCAGGCGTCTGACCCGCTAGATGCCTGCAGCCAGAGAGGCCTGACCAGGTGCCGCCTCGCCGAGACCGCGACCTCGTAGACCCCCTCCCTGACCTCCCTCTCGACCCTCACCCTGACCTTCGTCGCGTTAGGGTCGACCCTGCCGCAACCCTTGCACCTGTATCCCTTCCCGGAGCCCACGGACTTCATCGCCCTCCCGCAGTCCTGACACCTAGGAGCGCGCTCCGCGTACACATCCCTCAGCCTGATGACCTCGAGCTTCTCGAGGTTCAGCGTGAGGCCCTCCGGCTTCGGCTTGACGGCGCCGTAGACCGCGACCTCGTCCCCGACCTCGAGCCTCTCCACGACCCTCCTGAACTCACCAGTCGGCTCGTAGGCCGCGACCGTGATCTCGCCGGTCCCGTCAGAGACCTCCAGCAGGACGTGCCCTCCTGGGATGACCCTGGGCCTCCCCGCGACTAGGCCCCTCACGACGACTGACTCGAGGGGCCTGACCGACTGGACCTGCCGCTCGACGTAGTGGATGTCGGTTGCCTGGTTAGTCCTGTAGACCTCGAAGAACTCGATCGGCTCGTTGACCCTCAGCAGGGTGAGCGCGCCAGTGAGGACGTCAGCGCGAACCGACCTGATCCCGAGGAGGACCGGACACGGCGTGTGGGGCGTGACCCTGACTTCGCCCTTCTCGTAGTCGTAGTTGTCGAAGGTGACGCCGCGGTAGGCCCTGTCCATCTCCTTCACCGACTCGGGGTCGACCAGCCTCTCCTTCCCCCACATCTCCCTGGTCCGGTAGGCTAGAAGCTCGAACGTCGAGAGGGTCTCCTTCACCGCCCCCGCGGCCGCCGTCGCACCGATCAACCCCCTCATCTCGCCGTAGCCCCAGTGCGCGATCGCAAAAGTCCGGACGAGCTCCATCGCCTCCTCGAGCTCAACGATCTCCCTGACCGCCCTGAAGTAAAACCGCCGGAGCCCGGGCCTAGCGTCCTCCCCGAACGCCACGACCCCAGGGTCGGCCCCGCTCTCCAGGTCCGCGAGCTCCTCAACAGTCTCGATAACGGCCCTCCAGACGTCCCCGAACACGGAAGGGTCGACCTCGAGGGGCAGGCAGACGGCCGCGTTCCCCCTCGTCTTGTAGGGGCAGTTCGGGTTGAGCCTGACCAGCCAAGGGTGGTCCAGCCTCCTCGCCCCGAGGGACTCGGCCCTCCTCAGCGCCACCGCTCCGACGTAGGTCGTGCACATCGACCTCTTGGAGTCGGTGTCGTCGATCCCGACGTAGACCCTCACTCCCGAACCTGAGTCCGCCGGCCCGAATTTCAGCCTTCACAGGTCGACGGCTACCCGCTTTCGGCGAGGACCTGCACGGCTTAAAGCGAGCTTCCGGCCGTGAGGTCAGGAGCGGATGAGCGTCCCGGAGAAGCAGGAGGTGCTGGTCGTGAACGGCTGCGCTCTGCCGAGGATGGCCCTCTACGACCTCGAGAACGAGAGCTGGTACCTCGAGGAGGACGACGTCATCAGGGTTGGGGTGCTCCCCACCACGCAGACGAAGTGGGGCAAAGTTACCTCCGTGAGGCCCAAGACCCCAGGGACCGTCGTTGAGGAGGGGAGGTCGCTGGCGTTCGTCGAGGCTAAGAAGTTCGTGGGACGCGTCAACGCGAGGTTCAAGGTCGAGGTCTTGGAGGCGAACCGAGAGCTCCTCGAGGTCCCGCACCTCTGCCAGTCCGATCCCTACGGACGTGGATGGATCGTCGAGGTTAGGCCGCTCGAGGCAGGGTACAGGGAGAGGCTCAGGACGTTCGACGAGGCAGCGGACGTCCTCCGCGAGGAGATCAGGAGCAGGGGGATCATGTGCTTCAGGGAGGTCCCGGACGTCGTGATGGCGGCCCTGGGGGTCGAGTGCAGCCAGGCGCTGCTAGTCCTGGCCGACGCGATAAGGCATGTCCCTCCGGGGCAGGTGATCCACTTGGTCGCTGAGGCCGACGAGAACGCTGAGCGGGAGGTCAGGGCCTGGGCGAGGGTCACCGGCAACGAGCTCCTCGAGTTCGCGCTGGAGGGCAGGCTGGCTCACGCGTTGATCAAGAGGCGTGGGTGAGTCCCTTTCATTAGGGACCGAACGCGGTGATCTCTCGGATGGGCGCGGCGGTCGAGTCGGAGGACCTCTGGAAGACCTACGACGGCCAGAACTGGGTCCTGAAGGGCGCGACCCTCACGGTCAACGAGGGCGAGGTCTTCGCGCTCCTCGGGAGGAACGGAGCCGGGAAGACGACCTTCATCAGGATAGCCTGCACGCTCCTCAAGCCCAGCAGGGGGACGGTCAGGGTGCTTGGGCGCGACGTCATCGCGGACGCTGGGTGGATCAGGAGGAGGATCGCGGTGGTGCCGCAGGAGGGGAGGCCGTCGAACCTCTCGACGCCATGGGCCCACGTCTACTACTACCTGATCGCTAGGGGGATGCCCAGGAGCGAGGCCGCGAGGAGGGCGAGTGAGTACCTCGAGGCGATGGAGCTTTGGGAGGTCAAGGACGTGATCTGCGGCAACCTCTCAGGAGGGATGAGGCAGAGGGTCTACGTCGCGATGGCGATGGCGACCGAGGCCGACGTCCTCTTCCTCGACGAGCCAACGATCGGGCTGGACCCCATCTCGAAGACGACGATGTGGTCCCAGATCAGGAGGGCCTCCGAGGAGGGGAGAACCGTCATAGTCACCACCCACAACATGGAGGAGGCCGAGACGATCTCCGACAGGGTCTCGATCATCAACGCCGGGAGGATCGTCGTGACCGGGAGCGTCGAGGAGGTGATGAGTGCCGTCGAGTACGATTACAGGGTCGACGTCGAGGGGATGGCTGACCCGCAGGAGCTCAACGCCTACGGTCCCGTCAGGCGGATCGGTGACCGGTTTAGGGTCCTAACGACCGCGTCCGGCGCGAGGGAGCTCGCGGAGGTCGCGGTCGAGAGGGGTTGGAGGGTGAACGTCTCCAAGACCTCGCTCGAGGACGCCTTCATCTTATTGGCGGGTGGTCACGTTGAGGATGAGGCTCGCTGAGGGCTTAGTCCACTTCGTGAAGTCGGTTTACGCCTCGACGATGCTCTTCGGGGTGATCCCGTTCAAGCAGAACCCACTCTGGTCGCTCTCGCCGATGCTGGCGCCGATGGCCTTCCTCCTCTTCCTCTCGGTCTACGGGATACGTGAGATCGTGCCTTACGCGCTGATAGGTGGGATGACCTCGATCGTCGTCGCGAACTCGATCACGATGGAGTCGGACGCGGCCTTCAACAGGCTGATCCTGAAGATAGAGTCGATGTTCGTCCTAACGAGAGGCGGCCTGATACCCTACGCGGTGGGGTTGGCGCTCGGGAACCTGATCAACGCGCTGCCGGGGATGCTGGTCTTCGGGGCGTTACTCTGGACCCTCGCAGGGGTGAACCAGCTCTGGAGCTGGGCGGTGTTCCTAGGAGCGCTGGCGGCGACGTGGGCGATCGTCTCCATGGTGGGCTACTACATCAGCACGTTCGCACGGGACATCAGGGACCTCTGGGTCTACTCGCCGATCTTCACCGGCGTCTTCTCCTACCTGCCACCGGTCTTCTACCCGCTCGAGAGGATCCCGTGGACTGAGCTGAAGTATTTCGCGTACGTCTCCCCGACCACCGCGCCCGCGAGGCTGATGCAGGCGGCCGCTGGCCTCGTGAGTATCACTTGGACCGAAGCCCTCCTCCTCTGGCTGTTGCTCCTGGTCCACGGCTCGATCGTCTTCGTTCTGCTCCACCGCAGGCTAAGGAGGCCCATCTGACAGGTCGGGGCTCACGGTGATAAGAGGGCTCCGCGGAGGGCCGGCGTGGAGTTCACCCTTAGGGCGGTCGGCGTCGTGAGGGTCGAGGCCTCGGAGGAGGAGGTGAGGGAGAGGTCCGGGGAGCTGCGGGGGACCGTAGAAGTCTTCCCGGAGTTCGAGGAGGCCCTCGAGGGGATCGAGGGGTACACGCACCTATTCCTGATCGCCTACCTGGACAGGGTCCAGCAGAGGCTGCTCAAGGTCAAGCCGAGGAGGCTCCTCAGGAAGGGCTTCAGGGAGGAGGACCTCCCGGAGCTCGGGGCCTTCGCGACCGACTCGCCGGTGAGACCGAACCCGATCGCGCTGACCCTCGTCAAGCTGGTGAGGAGGGAGGGGAGGTTCCTCCACGTCGAGGGCCTCGACCTCTTCGACGGCACGCCGGTGCTCGACATCAAGCCCTACAGGTCCGACTACAGGGCTAGGGAGTTCAGGGTCCCCGAGTGGGTGAAGTTCAACTCGCGCCCCGAGATCTGAACTGCTACTGCCCGGTCAGCGCCCTGACGACGATCGATCTCAGCTGCTCCTCGGCCCTCTTCAACCTATAGTCCAGCGTCGAGTCTATCACCATGCTGCCGTCCGGCCTCGAGGCCCTCACGCCCCCGATCACGGGTATCGGTCTAACAGAGACGTTCACCTTCACGCCCCTCTCCTTTGAGAGCTCCTTCGCGATCGACCTGACCGCCTCCATGTCCTCCGCGCAGGTCTCAACGACGACCTCCTCGGTCCCGAGGTACTCTACGGCGTCGGAGAGGCTCCTCCTCAGGAACTCCCTGTACTCCTTCGAGCCCCTCATCGACTTAACCCGCTCCACCGCGTCCCTGATCGCCGCGTCGACCATCCTCTCCATCTCCTCAAGGTAGGCCCTCCTCGCCTCGAGCTCCAGCTGGCCGGTCCTCCGCATCCTCTCGGACTCCACCTCCCTGATGACCCGCTCCATCTCCGACCTCAGCTCCTCGAGGAGCCTCGCGCCCTCCCTCTCGAGCCTCTCAAGGACCCTCTTCCCGGCCTCGTCGAGCTTGGACTCGTAGACGATCAGGGCCTCCGAGACTACCTCCTCGATCAGGCGCTCTAGCGTAACGGGCGCCGACATCGCGGACCCTCCTCTCGCCGTGGATATAACCTGATACCCGGCGTCGGAGCCCCTCTCGACCCATCTGGTCGGGGACCACGTTTAAGAGCCCGAGGGGACGAATCGGGACGTTGAGGACGAGGCTGTTCCGGTGCACGGACTGCGACCTCGAGGTCAGGCTCCAGGCGTGGAAGGCCGTCTGCCCTAGGTGCGGCAAGCAGTACACGCTCGTGCCGGTGGAGGAGAGGCTCCCGAAGGCCTCGCCTGCGTTCGCGTACGCCTCCGCCGCGCTCCTCATCGCGTCTGGCCTCGCGGCCGCGTCGTCCTCGGTCCCCTATTGGGGCGTTGCGGTCGCGTCGGCACTCCTCGCCTCGGTCGCGGTGCTCACGAGGTCGCTCGGGGGCCACCTGATCGGGGCCTCGGTCGGCCTCGCTCTGGGGCTCCTGTTCGGGGTCTTGATCTCCACGAACCCGGTAGTCCTCGTCGCGGGCCTCGCCTCGTCGGCGCTCTCGGTCTACGATGAGATCGCGGTCTCGGGCTCCAAGAGGAGGCTGTTGGAGCTCAGGAGCCACTGAACTCATTTAGGCAGAAAGGCCCTGATCCTCTTGCCCTCCGCCAGGGCCGAAAGGAGCGCCTTGCCGGCCTCGGTCCCTTTCGAGACCTTGACCTTCCCCCTCCTTCCGACGGTCGCCGTGAGGAGGTATTCGCCCTCGACGTAGACGCTCACGGGCCTGCCTACCTCGACGTCCTTCACCGTCAGGACGATGGAGGGGCCCGCGTCGCTGACCGAGCACTCGACCTCCTCTCCGATCGCGTCCGGGTACGGGACGACCTTCACCCTCACGCCGTGGACCCTCTCCACCTCCTTCAGGGCCCTCCCGAGGGACTTGCCAGCCGCCCTGAGCTGAGACCTGTCGACCATCACGGCTATCGTGCCTTCGGGAGAGGCCTCGAGCCTGAAGCCCTCGACGCCCGCGCCCCTCATGAGCTCCTCGACCTTGGAGACGGCCTCCTCCACTCCCCTCGGCTTGAGGGAGACTACCACCCGCTCCTCGCCGAAAGTGTAGATCTCATACTCGAGCTCACCGGTCTCGAAGTCCCTGACCTCGACCAGCGGCCTGACGAGGTCCTCGTTCCTCATCCCCTTCGGGAGCCTGACGGTCAGCGACAGCTCCAGGACCTTCTGGACTTTTCCGTCCCTGAGGAAGATCACCGTGTCGACGATGTGCGGCAGCATCCCGAGCTCGGTCCGCTCGAGGAGCCGCTGGATCGCGTCGATCGGGTCGCTGGCGTGTATCACGCCGACCATCCCAACCCCAGCGAGCCTCATGTCGATGAAGACTTGGAAGTCCTTGGGCCTCCGCATCTCGTCGAAGATCGTGTAGTCCGGCCTCACGAGCAACAGCACCTCCGCGGTCTTCTCGAAGTCGCCCTCCAGGGGGCCGTACTGGGTGATCTCAGGCCCGACGAGGAGGTCCCTCGGCGACTCGAGGGTCTTGACGACCTTCCCCAGCCTGGAGTAGAACTCCGCAAGCGAGGAGGCGAAGGTGGTTTTGCCGGACCCGGGCGGGCCCGCGATCAGAATCCCTTCCGCCCTCTTCGAGAGCCTCGCGATCAGCCTCTCGCTCAGGTTGTAGTCCTCGAGCCTCATCCTGACCAGGGGCCTGACGACCGTCAGCTCCAATTCGTCGCTGAAGGGGGGCCTCGCGACCGCGATCCTCAGGTCCCCGAGCTGCGCGACCATCGCGCCCTGCCTGACGATCTCGACGTAGCCGTCTTTAGAGTTCCTCAAGGCCCACATCAGCTCGTCGACGTAGGCCTGGACCTCCTCCTGCGAGAGCGGCTCCTCCCTCAACCTGACCAGCGTGACCGAGCCCGGCCTCCCCCTCTTCGCTGTCGGGGGCGCGCCGACCTTGAGGTGCAGACTGATCGTGTCGTGCGTCATCAACCTCGTCACCGAGAGCTCGCCAACTTCAGGCCTCCAGGGGACGTACACCGCCTTCACGCCCTCGGCCTCCGCGACCAGCGCCTGGACGTAGTCCGAGGTGTACAGGACAGCGCCTTCACGCTTCGCGACGTCCCTGATCAGCGCGTCGATCCTCCCTCCCCTCGCGAGCCTGATCTCCTCGAGCGTCGGCCTCTCTCCCGCGAACCTCAAGGCGACCGAGGCCGACTGCCCCAGCTCCCTGATCCTCTTGATCTCCTCAAGCCCGACGAGCCCCTCTCCCCTGCCCCTTGAGGCCTGGGCCTGGAGCTCGTCGAGGGCAGGGACCGGAACGATGACCTCTGCGTCCCTCAGTTCCCCGGACTCGATCATCCTCGAGAGGACCCTGTTGATCAGGACGCTCGTGTCGGGGACGATCCTCTTCGGCTCCCCGCTCATCTCCAGCCTCCTGAGCTTCAGCCCTCGTGCGTGGTAATAAGACAGAGCTTCCGGAGTCACCCTCCCGGCCTCGCCCTCGCCTCCCGGATCCCGAGCACAGCCGCGACGGCCGCCCCGACTACCGGTGAGTGCTCCCCGAAGGCAGGGTCCTCGACTGAAGGGGCCTCGAGGATCAGGTAGGAGCTCATCCTCGGGATCACCGAGCCCGCGAAGAAGTCCTTGTTCGAGAGGTATACCGAGCCGCCCAGGACGAGGACCTCGGGGTCGAGCGCGTTGACCGCTGAGGCGAGTCCAGCCGCGTGGACCTCCGCGAGCCTCGCGAAGAGCTGAGCTGCTCCCTCGTCGCCGGCGCGGTAGAGCCTGAAGGCCTCTGAGGGGTCCTGACCGCCGGAGGTGAGGTACTCGGCTAGCTCAGACGAACTCGGGATCAGCCCGTCCTCGAGGAGCCTCCTCGCAAAGGAGAGCATGTTGCCTCCGGACGCGTAGGCCTCCCAGTGTCCTCTCCCTCCGCAACCGCAGCCCATGTAGCCCGATGGGTCGACGACGACGTGACCCAGCTCGATCGCGTTCCCCCTCCTCCCTAGGAGCGGCCTCGAGGAGAGGACGCAGCCCGCGCCGATTCCGGTGCTTACGGTGACGTAGAGCAGGTCCTCGATCCCCCTTGACCTCCTCGCCCACCACTCCGCGATCGCCGCCGCGTTGCAGTCGTTCAGGACGAAGACCTCCTCGACGCCCCCGACCTCGACCACCGGCCCGACCACGTCGACCATCTCCGGCCTCCCGGCGACGTTGGGCGCCCTCAGTACCACGCCCCTCCTCGCGTCCAGAGGCCCGATCGTCGCGACGCCAGCCTCCCTCCTCACCCTCTCCCCCGCGACGACCTCCCTCACCACTTCCCTCAGAGCCTCAGGGATCGCCTCCCTCCTCCCCGACTGAGGAGTGGGCGCCCTCACGAGCTTCAGGACCCTCAGGGCCTCTGGGTCGACCAGCGCGGCCCTCAGCCACGTCGCGCCCACGTCGACCGAGAGGACGGCCTCCAACGCCTCCACCTAGTCCGGCCAGCTCCACGACTTGTACAAGGAGTAGACTTCGCCTCGCCTGAAGAAGTGGTGCCTCAGCTCGGAGAAGGTCTCGGGGGCCTTCATATCCTCAGCGCTGCACTCGCCCTCCTCCTCGACGACCTTGAAGGCGACGAAGTCGCCTGCCCTCGAGCCGTAAGGCCACTGAGAGGACCTCGCGGCCGAGACGATCAGCCACGCCGCGTAGTCTACCGCAGCCTCCCTCTCCCTGAAGCACTCCGGCACACCGGCTCGCTCACCCCCCGGGACCCATCCCTTGCCTTGGACGAAGAGGAGGACCCTGTACCTCGCCATCGGGGCCTGAAGACCTCGGCCTCTGATATCGCTTAGCCCGCGATACCGTTTTTACGCCGAAGACCGCGATCCGCCCGTGACCGTCGCCGACGGCCTCGACTCCGTGGGCACCTCGAGGATAGAGGAACTCTTCGAGCTGGCGATGAAGATGGAGGACGCCATCAACCTCGGCGTGGGCGAACCCGACTACGACGCGCCCGAACCCCTCGTCGAGGCCGCTTGCAGGCAGATCAGGGCCGGAAAGAACAAGTACGGTCCGGTGGCAGGGATCCCTGAGCTCAGGGAGAGGATAGCTGAGAGCTACGCGGAGCGGGGGGTCGACTTGAGCCCGGAGAACGTCTTCGTCACGCTGGGCGCTCAGAATGCGATCTTCGCAGCGATGGCATCGATACTCGAGCGGGGCGACGAGGTCGCGGTCTTCTCGCCTGCCTTCCCGACTTATGCCGCGGTCGCGACGATGCTGGGGGCGAGGGTCAAGTTCGTGAGGACTTCGCCCTCGAGGAGGTACGTCCCGGACCCTGAGGAGGTGAGGTCCGCCGTAACGAGGTCTACGAAGGTCGTCGTGGTCAACTCGCCCTCGAACCCGACGGGCGCGGTCTACGGGAGGAGGGAGATGGCTGAGGTGTTCGAGGCCGCGAGGAGGGCGGGGGCATACGTCATCTCCGACGAGGTCTACGAGGAGTTCGTCTATGACGGAGAGTTCGTCAGCGCCGCCGAGTTCCTCGACGTCCACGACAGGGTCCTGATCGCCAACAGCTTCTCGAAGACGCTAGCAGTGACCGGGTGGAGGCTCGGGTACCTGATCGCGCCCCCTGACCTCTCCGAGAGGATCGGCAAGGTCCTCCTCTACGGGCACACCTGCCCCCCGACCTTCGCGCAGCACGCGGTCCTCGAGGTCCTCGGAAGCGAGGAGGTGAAGGGGTTCGTCAGGAGGATAAGGGAGGAGTACCGGAGGAGGAGGGACGCGTCCGTTGGGGTTCTTAACGAGCACGGGATCGAGGTAGTGCCGCCGTCCGGATCGCTCTACCTCTTCCCCAAGCTGCCAGGCCCGCTCGACGACAACGCCTTCTGCCTGAGGCTGCTCGAGCGCGAGAGAGTCGTCGCTGTCCCGGGCAGCACCTTCGGTCCGGGAGGAGAGCGCCACGTCAGGTTGAGCATCACCAGACCGCTGGACGTCCTCGTCGAGGGAGTCAGGAGGTTCGCGAGGCTCGCGAGGGCCCTGTCGGACCTAGGCGACCCGTGAGTGCCTCAGCCTATCGAGCTCCTCCTCGATCGCCCCGAAGTCCCGAGAGACTGCCCTGTAAGAGAGCCTGCCCCTGGTGGCGCGCTCCGCCAGGCCGATCTCGACCAAGAACTCGGCGTGGGATAAGGCCTCGAGGACAGCTAGCCAAGTGTCGACCGGGCCGAGCTCCTCGAACCTCCCCCTGGACCACGTGAGGCTTGCCGCGAGGCCGATCGCGTCCATCCAGCCGCCCATCGCCTCGAGCGCCTCCCTAAGCCTCTTCACGTGGTGCTCGAAGAGGAAGTCGACCCTCGCGCTGACGTCAGAGAACGGCTCGCCGTGGGCCGGGAGGACGACCGAGGGCCTGAGCGTCTCGGCCTTCACGAGGGACATTAGGTATGATCGGAGCGAGTTGTAACCCGGGATCGGGTAGAACGGGACGTTCGAGGTCTCCCTCGGGAGCAGGTGGTCGCCTGAGATAAGGGCCCTGGTCTCCGAGTTGAGCACGCACACGTGCCCCGGCGTGTGGCCCGGCGTGTGGACGACCACCCACGGGCTCCCCTCGCCGCCCAACCTCTCGCCCTCGCTCACGGGACCTAAGTCCTCCGGCAGGAGCTTGACGTTCCGCTCGAAGAAGGACCTGATCAGCTCCTTCACCCTCCCCTCGACGCCGAGCAGGTCGAAGAATCCCAGCTCGCTCCGAACCGCCCCCTTCACCATCTCCAGCACGCCGATGTCGCCTGGGTGCATGCGGACACCGCACCCGAAGACCTCTGCGACCGCCCTCGAGCCTCCCGAGTGGTCGTAATGGATGTGCGTCAGGACGACATCATAGGGACCGGAGCCGCCCGCGACCCTCTTGACCTCCCCGATCAGCAGCGAGGAACTGTCCGGGAAGCCAGTGTCGACCAGCGTCCACCTGCCGCCGGCCTTTAGGAGGTAGGCGTTGACGTGGTCGACGTACTCGGAGCTCGACCACATCCTCAGCCTCCAGACTCCTGGGAGGACCTCGGAGCTCTCCGCCTCCAACCGACCCCCCAAGACCAGCCCCTCTAAAAACGGTTAGCCCAGGAGAGGAGGCCCGAGCTCGCCGACGTTCCTGACCCTCGACGCGATCAACGACCCGATCCACTCGGCGAGCTCCCCGACCTTGATGCCCCTCACTACCGTGCCCCTGTGGTCCCTGAGCGAGACTGTCCCCTCGCTCGCCTCTGCCTTCCCGACGATCGCGACGAAGGAGACCCTCTGCCTGTGGGCCTCCCTGATCCTCCTCTCGAGCGTCCCCTCCGTCCAGACCTCTGTCCTGACTCCGTGCCCCTCGAGGAGCTCAGCGACCCTCCGCGCGTAGTCCGACTCGCCCTCGGTGACGGGCAGCACCGCCACCTGGACCGGTGTGAGCCAGACCGGAAGCCTACCGTTGTAGTGCTCGAGGAGAACGCCGATGAACCTCTCGAGGCTCCCGAGGATCGCCCTGTGTATCATCACCGGCCTCCGCCTGACGTTGTCCTGGTCGACGTACTCGAGCCCCAGCCTCTCGGGCATGAAGAAGTCCAGCTGGACGGTCGTACACTGCCATCTCCTCCCCATCGAGTCCTCGACGTCGACGTCTATCTTCGGGCCGTAAAAGGCCCCCTCGCCGTGCTTGATCTGATAGCTCGCTCCGACCGCTTCCAGCGCCGACTTGAGGTCGGACTCGGCGACCTCCCAGAGCTCCGGGGTGCCGATGAACTTATCCGGCCTCGTCGAGAGGTTGACGTAGAGCCTGGCGCCGAGCGTCCTCTCCAGCACGTCGAACGCCGCCTCGAGTATCTCGGTGACTACCCGCTCGACCTGGTCGGGCCTCGCGAAGACGTGCCCGTCGTCCTGGGTGATGCTCCTGACCCTCAACAGGCCCGTCAGCTCGCCGGCCTGCTCGTTCCTGTAGACGGTCCCGAACTCCGAGAGCTTCACCGGGAGGTCCCTGTAACTCCTCGGCTTACTGGCGTAGATCATCGCGTGCCCTGGGCAGTTCATCGGCTTCAGGACGTACTCCTCGTCGCCGAGCGTGAAGTGGAACATCCTGTCCCTGAAGGTCTCGTAGTGTCCAGTCCTGTACCAGAGCGTCGACTTGAAGAGGTGGGGCGTCCAGACCTCCTGAAAACCCAACCTTCTGTTAACCTCCCTGATCAGCCTGATCAGCTCGTCCCTGATGACGAACCCCCTCGGGTGGAAGAGGATCAGCCCAGGCCCCACGTTCTCGTTAACGCTGAAGACGTCAAGCTCCCTCCCGAGCGATATGTGGACCGGCTCAGCCTGCTTGACCTCGACCGCGGCGACCGCACCGCTCTCCTGCTCGGCCCGTCGGACCTGCGCCCGCTCGGCCCCCCTCCTCGCGACCTCCTTGGTCACGACCCTCAGCTGCTCCGCGAGCGGGTGGCCCTTCACCGAGACCGAGAACCTCTTGTTCCACCCGAAGGGAGCCCTGTGGACCTCAATCCCGAGACCCGCCGCGCGGTCGGCCATGAACCTGATCAGCTCGAGGGCCTTCGAAGGCGGAGCGAGGTCCGGGCTCAGGTGGGCATAGGGGTAGATCAGGAGCCTCTTGGCCCCAAGCCGGTCCATCGCTTCCTTCACCTGCCTCACCATCTCCTCAGCGACCTCCTCTCCGTCGTCACGCTCGACGGTCGTAAAGAGCACAAGGAGGTCCTCGTGCCTCTTGACGCGCCTCTCGGCCTCCTCGTGGACCGGCCCCTCGACCGCGATCGGCTCGTACTCGATCGAGTCGACGTGGAGCTGCAGCGCCCTCATTCCCCCGCAGAGGGCCCCCGGTCGACCATAACTTAAACGGGTACCGTTCGGGACCGCGCGGTTCAGGGTTATCTACTTGGGGCTCGAGGGGCGCGGCGTGAGCTCGATCGATGACGTGAGGATCGAATCGGTCGAAACCGAGGGGAAGGTCAGCCTCTTCAAGGGCAGGGCGAGGGTCTCGGGGGTCGAGGTGCGGTTCAGCGGGATAGCAGTCTACACGATCGGAGGTCCGACGGTCGGGATTGAGCTCGACGAGGACTCGAGGCTGAGCCTCGCTGCGATGGGGGTCTCCGGAGAGGCAATCGACGAGCTCCTCGGCGAGCTGACGAGGCGCATAGTTGAGGGGGATTTGATCCTCGCGGGAGAGAAGAGGGTCAGGGGTCAGCCCCTTTGACGGAGCGAGGGCCTCAGGACCCGTTCGAGGCGGTGGTCTCGGCCTACGAGTCGATCGGGCGCGGAGACGTCGAGTCGCTCATCGAGGCCTACGCAGAGGGATACACGCTGGTCAGCGAGCTGAACCCCGGGGAGCTCCTCGAGCCCGAGAGGGCGATCGCGACGAGGAGGTCGATGCCTGCTCAGATCGCCGACCTCGAGTTCAAGCTTGAGGAGGTTCACACAAGGCGGATCGGGAACGACGCGGCGCTGGTCGTCTACAGGCTGAGGTACAAGGGGATCCTCGTCTACCAGTATAGGTTCGAAGGAGCTTATCTCGAGGTCGAGGCGATTGGGACCGCGCTCCTAGTGAGGGAGGGAGAGAGGTGGAAGATCGTCCACGAACACCTCACGCCGCTAACGCGCCCCTTAGACGTCACCTCTCGGTGAGCCAGCCGATCACGCCCTCTGGGTCCTCGGTCTCGACGTAGACGTCGATCCACCCGATCTCAGGTATCTCGTCCTCCTCGAGGAAGGAGACCGTCCCGACGTAGGCGGCCTGCTTGCTCAGGACCAGCCTCACGTAGCCCGTGCCGGAGTAGGACCTGATGATCCGCTCGGCCGCAGCCCTCACCTTCCTCCTCCTCAAGTTCTCCTTTAGGTACTTGAGAGAGGAGAGCTGGTCGGACTCGCCGTAGACCTCGACAGACCCTCCCCTCTCCCTCACCTCGAATTTCACCTCGGGGAACAACCTCGAGACCGCGGCCAAGACCTTCCTCTGGTCCTCGGTCGGCTTGACCTCCGCTACGATCCTCACCCTCACGCGGCCTCCACGTGAAGCCCGCGACTAAAAGTCAAATGAGCGGTCTGGCCCAGCGGTGGCCGATGGCGAAGTTCTCCGTCACGTTGAAAGGAAGGAGCGCGGACGCGACGGTCCACGCGGACAGCCTCGAAGAGCTCAGGTCGTTGGTAGCGGAGGTTAAGGCCCTCCTCGACGAGCTCGACGGTCACGGTGCCGAGCCCGAGGCTCGAGCGTTGCTGGGGAAGAGGAGGGGGTCGTCGGAGGCGGCGCTAGCGCTCGAGGCGATCGGGTCGCTGCTCGTGCCGAGGGGCTTCTTCGCAAAGCCCAGGAAGACCTCGGAGGTCAGGGATGAGATCGAGCGGCTTACCGGGCTGAAGCTTCAGAGCAGGAAGGTGAGTCAAGCCCTGGGATACCTCTACAAGAGGGGCCGGCTCCGGAGGTTGGGCTCGAAGGGCGAGGACTCCTATGTCTCGGCTCAAACTAACTAACCGGCACCCTCGGAGAGGGACGCGGGCAGGCGATGACTGGTTTGACCAGGTCCGAGCGGTGAGGTCCCACGGGACAGGTCGAGCCTGCCATCCTTTATACGGGCGCTCGTTGACCTTGGAGTGATGTCGGAGGGCGATGACATCGAGCTGAGGCTGATCAGGTTGAGGAGGCTGAGTAGGCTGATGGCCTCGAGGGTGGCCCAGGAAGCGAAGACCGTCGATGACAAGAGGTCGGCCGTCGAGGAGCTGAAGGCTCATTTGGACGAGAGGGGGATCGAGGTGTTGGAGGAGGCCCGAGAGCTGAACCCGACTTTGGCCGAAAGAGTCGCGGAAGCGCTGCTGAACGCCGTGAGGGGCGGGAGGCTCGAGTCGCCCATCGATGCCGGCGCTCTCCTAAGGCTCTTCAGGTCATTAGGCCTCCCGGTCAGGCCATCGACGTCCGTTAAGGTCCTCAAGGACGGAGAGGTCAAGGACCTCAGCAAGTACCTCGCGGAGCGCTAATCGTCAACCCGCTCGAAAACGCTTAATCGCGCTCGGGACGTCGATGACCGGTTTGGAGGGCTACAGCTCGCCTTCGAGCACAGACCTCGAGAGGCTCAGAAGGGTCCTGGGGCCGGAGGACGTCTCGACCGACCGGTACGACCTCATCACGAACTCGCTGGACGCCTTTCCCGGGGAGGTCCACTTACCCGACGCGGTCGTCTGGCCCGAGACCCCTGCGGAGGTCTCAGAGGTGCTGAGGCTCGCGAACGAGCGACGAATTCCGGTCTACGTCAGGGGCGCGGGCACCGGGCTCGCGGGCGCCTGCGTCCCGGTCTACGGGGGGATCGTGATGAACACGATGAAGATGAACAGGGTCCTCGAAGTCAGGCCCCTGGACTTCCAGGTCGACGTTCAGCCAGGCGTGATCTACGACCAGCTCAACGCCCACCTCGCGCCCTACGGGCTCTTCTTCCCCCCTGACCCTGGAAGCAGCAGGTCCTGCACGATCGGCGGGATGATTGCGAACAACGCCTCGGGGCTGAGGGCGGTGAGGTACGGCGTCACGAGGGACTACGTCCTCTCGGTGGAGGTGGTGCTGCCCACGGGAAAGCAGATGCGTGTCGGGGTGAACGTCTTCAAGTCATCGATCGGGTACGACCTGGTCAGGCTGCTAGTCGGTTCGGAGGGGACGCTGGGGGTGATAACCGGCTCTACGCTGAGGCTGAGGAGGCTCCCGAGGCACAGGATGACCGTCGCGGCCTACTTCGACTCGATCGAAGGTGGAGTGTCGGCGATCGGCTCGATCAGGCAGGAGGGCCTTGAGCCGGCGGCGATCGAGTTCCTCGACAGGGTCCACCTCGAGCTGATCTCGGCGCACTCGAGCGTGCTCCTCCCGTCCCACGAGTGCATGCTGATCCTCGAGTTCCACGGGTACTCGGCCAGCGGCGTGGGTGACGAGGTGAGGGCCGCCGCAGCCATACTCGGCGAGAGCGGCGCGGTCCTGGTCGACCTCCCGAGGGACCCGGAGGAGGAGCAGCGGATTTGGGAGGCGAGGAAGGCGCTTTACCCCTCGGTGACTAGGGCCTGCAGGGCGCCGATAACTGGGGACGTAATCGTCCCGCTCTCGAGGCTGATGGAGACGGTGATGAAGGCGTACGAGCTCGGCAGGAGATACGGCGTGAGGGTCGGAGTCGCAGGACACCTCGGCGACGGGAACATTCACGCGAACTGGCTCACCGAAGGCCGCGACACCGATTCGTGGAAAAGGGCCTGGAGGGCTAACGCGGAGCTTGTGAGCTACGCGATCTCGGTGGGGGGCGCGGCCTCCGCGGAGCACGGCATAGGGATCGAGAAGAAGGAGTTCATGAGGGAGCAGCACGGCGACACCCTCGAGCTGATGCGGCGGATCAAGGAGCTCTTCGACCCCAACTGGATCCTCAACCCGGGAATAATGCTCTGAGGACCATCCACGACAAGCCTGTTTATGTTCGCATACCGTTAAATCGCCGACGTGCTGTTAAGTCTCAGACATGCTTTCAGCCCTGAAGTCCGGATGGGCCTGGGCTTCGGTCTTCGCCGCGGCACTAGTCCTGTCCTCGGTTCTGACCGTGGGCCTCAGCGAGCAGTCCTACTTCGTCTACGAGTACCGGCTTGAGCGCGCTGACGGACCGTCCGTCTCAGGGAAGCTGAGGGTCACCGCGACCGAGGTAGGCGAGGGGACGGTCAGGCTTAGGGTTGACTTCACCTTCAACGACGGCGTCGCGTCGCTCGAGAAGAACGTCCCCGCATCGGCCTTCATCGTCCCTACGCTGCCCGCTGACTTCTCGCCGGGCACCTTCAGCTACTCAAGGGGGAACTACTCGCTCCTCGTGACCGTCGAGGAGGTCGGAAGGGCCCAGAGACAGGTCGGAGGTAGGACTTACCAGACCGTGAGCTACTCGGTCAGGGCGGTCTCTGCAGTCGGCGGCGACCGGCGCACCGAGTTCACAGCGACGGTCGAGGCGATCGAGCCGTCTAGGGTGATCTACGCCCACTCGGCCTCGCTCGCGTCGGATGGCCGATGGTTGAAGTCCCTTGAGCTCAAGCTCACCGACTCGAACATCGACCTCGCTTCTGTCAGGCCTGCTGCTACCTCGTTCGCGGTCGAGAGGCTGCTGACCGTCCCCTACGCGTCCGGCGTCATCGAGGCGGGCTCGGGCATCGCGTCCTCTGGGTCTAACCCCTTGAAGCCTGTGGGTCCGGGAGCCTCGGTCGAGCAGGCCTCCCAGGACCAGGGCCTCAGGGTCGCAGCGGTCGGCGTCGCTGGCCTCGCAGCAGTAGCGGCGGTCGCGGTCCTCTCGCTGAGGGCCTCCAGGAGGACGGGTCCCGCTGACGCGGCTCTGGGGAAGCCTCATTACGTCTGAGGGCCCGAGGGCTTGGGAGCGGTCATAAGGGTCGAGTCTCTGGTCAAGGAGTACCGGGACGGAGGGAGGGTTGGGCCTATAACTCTCACCGTGGGTCAGTCGGAGGTCTACGGGCTCGTTGGCCCGAACGGCTCCGGGAAGACTACCACGCTGAGGGCGGTCCTGGGGCTCCTCAGGCCTACGTCAGGACGCGTCGAGGTCCTCGGCGCCGACCCTTTCGAGGACCCCAAGAGGGTCAACTCCCGCGTCGGTTACTCCCCGGAGCTCCCGACCTTCCCGGCCTTCTTCACCGCAAGGAAGCTGCTCGAGGTGACCTGCAGGCTGAAGGGCATGAGCCTCCAGGAGACGAAGAGGGAGGTCGAGAGGGTGCTCGACCTGACCGGGCTGGTCAGGCACGCCGACAGGAGGGTCGCTGGCTTCTCGAAGGGGATGATACAGAGGCTCTCAATCGGCCAGGCCCTCGTCGGCGACCCGGATCTCCTGATCCTCGACGAGCCGATGCTCGGGGTCGACCCGGTCGGGAGGGTCCACATCAGGGAAGTCCTGCAGGAGGAGAGGAGGCAGGGCAAGACGATCGTCTTCTCCTCCCACGAGCTGTACGAGGTCGAGAGGGTCTCCGACAGGGTTGCGATGGTCTACATGGGGAGGACCGTGCTCGAGGGGTCGGTCGCGGACCTGCTGAGACCGAGCGAGGACGTCGTCCTCGAGGTCAGGGTGAAGAGGCCGCCGGCCGACGGCGTGAGGAACGCCATTCTGAGGACTGAAGGGGTGAGGTCGCTGGAGATCGACGGCCAGGCCCTGAGGGTCGTATTCGATGGGTCGAGGGACCCGAGGGAGGAGATCGCGGACCTGCTGGTCAGGTCGGGTTGCGGGCTGCTCGAGATGAGGACGGCCCCGCCTTCGCTCGAGGACGTCTTCGTCAAGGTGGTCAGGGATGGCGTCCACTCTTAGGGCCCTGACGGTGCTCGTCGAGTACGAGTTATTGCGCAGTTTAGCGAGGCGCCGCGTGCTCCTCCTGCTGACAGCGACCCTGCTCCTCGAGGTCGCGATCTACTTCGTCCTCACGAGGCTCCCGCCCCTCTTCGTGAACCCGATAAGGCAGTATGCGTGGTCGGTCGGGCTGATCGCGCCCTCCACGGCCCTCCTTCACGTCCTCGCGATCACGATCGGCGCCTCGGCGTCCTCGGAGGAGTACGAGACCGGCACGGCGGACTTCTGGTTCACGAGGCCGATCTCGAGGCTCGAGTATTTCGCGGGCAAGACGCTGGGAGGCCTGCTACTCCTCGGGTCCATCATAGCCCTATACTCTTCGTTGGCCCTGGTCCTGTCCTGGTACGCCTTCGGCCCTCAGTCGAGGCTCGACGCCCTCGTCCTGGGCATCGCGGCCTCTCTCGCCTCCGCGGCGCCCTCGTTCGCGCTGGGCGTGGCGCTCGGCGAGCTGACCAGGAGGAGCATGATCGCGATACTCCTCGGCGGAATCCTCTTCTTCGGGTCGGTGCTGTTCCAGAGCTACGCGAACGTCGTCGCGGTCCTCAACAATGACAGGTCGCTCCTCGAGATCGCCTCCTACCTTCCCAGCTGGGGCGCGGTGGGCTACACGGTCACCGTGGTCTCTGAACTCCTGAACCTGCGCGGCTTCGCGGCAAGCTTCTTCGCGGCCGCTTCCGGGCTCACGCTCGTTGACGTCGGGAGGGCCCACCTCAGCATCCTCGCGTACTCGGTCGCGCCCTTCCTCGCGGCCTGGTTCAGGCTCAGGTACGGCGACGTCACGAGGCGGTCTGCCTGACCGGAATTTGGCTTAAATTCAGCTGATCCCTAGGGGCGTAGAGATGTCGAAGAAGACCCTGCCCAAGAAGAAGAGGCTGGCCGCGGCGACGAAGAGGGCGAAGCCGGTCCCGGCGTGGATAAGGCTGAGGACCGGGAACGAGGTGACGGTCAGCAGGAGGCAGAGGAACTGGAGGCGGTCCGCAAGCGTGAAGCCGTGAGGTGAGTGAGGGTGACCGAGAGGAAGTGGGAGGTCACGCTGAACCTTAGGGACGCGTACGAGTCCAAGCGGTTGAGGAGGGCGAAGAGGGCGATCACCCTACTGAAGGAGAAGGCGAGGAGGATCGCGAAGGCGAAGAGCGTCGTGATCGACCAGTCCCTGAACGAGGTCTTCTGGAGCAGATCCGCATCAAGGCCGCCGAGGAGGCTCAAGGTCGTGATCGAGAAGGTCGACGACGAGACTGCTGAGGTCAAGCTGTCCGGTTCGGAGGGGTGAACCCCCTGGAGCGGGCCAGCGAGGCCCCTAGGGTCAGGGTCCTGGACGTCTTCGGGACGCCATACGTCGGCCTCTTCGCCTCTTGCACGGAGAGGTTCGTCGTCGTCCCTTCGATCATGACCGAGAAAGACGCGGTGCTCCTCGGGGAGACGTTGGACGTCAGGGCTGTCAGGGGGTCCGTCGCTTCGAGCTTCCTGATCGGAGTGATGGTGGCCGGGAACTCGAACGGCCTGCTGCTCCCGTCGATCGCGCTCGAGGAGGAGGTCGCGGGGATCCGGCGAGAGCTGCCTGAAGTCAGGGTTGATGTCCTGAGGAGCAGACTCACGGCCCTCGGGAACCTGATCGCTGTTAACAACAAGGGCGCGGTCGTCTCGCCGGACTTCACGCAGAGGGAGATCAGGGCGATCGAGGACGTCCTATCCGTCGAGGTCGTGAGGGGAACCGTGGCCGGGATGAAGACGGTCGGTTCGCTCACGGTCGTGACCGACCGGGTTGGGTTCGTCACCGTAGACGCCTCTGACTCCGACGTGGAGGTCCTCGAGGAGGCGCTCAGGGTCGAGTTCACGCGGGTGACGGTCAACGACGGTAGCAAGTTCATCAGGAGCGGGATGCTAGCGAACGGGAGGGCTGCTGTCGTGGGTAACAGGACCAGAGGACCCGAGCTGATGTTGATCTCCTCTGCGCTCGCCAGGTGAAGTTAGTCAGTCCCCGCCGGTGAGGCACTTCCTGCAGACGCAGTCCTTCGCGAGCCTCGAGAGGAGCTCCAACCTCTCCGGGGGCACGAAGACCGACCCGCACCAGCAGTCCCCGTCCTCTAAGCCACACTCGAACATCTCACCACAGATCTCGCACCGCTTGGTCCTCGTCAAGCTTGCCTCCTTCCCCCCGAGACTAACCTCCTCAAGAGCTCAACGTTCTCCGGGTGGACCGTCCTCCTCCTCACGTCTACCGTGATGCCGGCCTTACGTGCCTCTGAGACCGTCATCCCCGCGAGCTTGAGCTCGCCCCTCGAGAAGCCCCTCCCGACCCGCTCTTTGCGCCCGCCCGGGACGAGGACCCTTGCCCCCAAGTCCCGACCCTCACTCGAGGAGGTCGTCCTTGCTGAGCCTCACGATCTTGGTCTCCCTCTTCTTTGGCGTTAGCCGCTCGAGGAGCTCCCTCAGGACGTCGTCGGTCACCTGGCCCCTCAGCCTCCCGCTCTGGGCGAGCTGGATCAGGTACCGCTCGACCGCCTCCGCGAGGTCCGGCCGCGCCACCTTCACGTTCGCGAGCCTCTGCCTCGCCTCGGGCGTGAGTATCGCCCTCATGACCGCTGCCCTCTCGGCCTCCTCCTTCCTCTTCGCCTCCTCCGCGGCTATCCTCTGCTGTAGCTCGGCCATCTTCCTCCTCCTGATCTCCTCGAGCTCGGCGTCTTCCGGCGAAGCCATCCCAGATCCCGACCCAGTCCGGTCCATTAAAGCTTTGACACCCCATCGGAGCGCGCTTAAGTTAAAAGGACACGGGCCCGCGCCGACCCAGATGCCGGGCGACCTGCTGGTCTGGAAGTTCGGAGGGACCTCGCTGGGCGACGGCGAGAGGGTCCTCCGGGTCAGGTCGCTGATCGTGGACGGGTTGCGGTGGCACAGGCTTGTGGTGGTCTGCTCCGCGATGGGTGAGACGACCGACGTCCTCCTCAGCTCCCTCGAGAGGGCTGAGGCAGGGGACGTCGAGAGGGCAGAGGAGCTTCTCAGGGGACTAGAGAGGTCGCACCTCGAGGCGACCAGGAGGGCCGTGGAGGACAACGCGGTCAGGTCGGAGGTCGAGGGCTTCGTCAGGGAGAGGGTCGCGGAGCTCAGCAAGTTGGTCGGGAGCGTCGCGCTCCTGAGGGAGAGCACCCCGAGGACGAGGGACCTGATAGCCTCGTACGGCGAGAGGCTCTCAACCAAGATCGTTTGGGGCTCGCTGAGGAGCGCTGGAGTGAGGTCGGTCTACCTCGAGGGCCACGAAGCCGGCATAGTCACGGACTCGAACTTCGGGAACGCTTCGCCCCTGATGGACGTCACCTACGAGAGGGTCAGGGAGAGGCTCGGTGGTCTGATTGGATCCGGATCGGTCCCAGTCGTGACCGGCTACATCGCTTCCACGCCGGAAGGCATCGTCACCACCCTCGGGAGGGGAGGCTCCGACCTCACGGCTACCGTCTTGGCATACTGCCTCGACGCGAAGGAGGTCTGGCTCTGGACGGACGTCGACGGCATGATGTCCGCGGATCCGAGGGTCGTCCCCACCGCGAAGGTCCTCAACAGGATCTCCTACGACGAGGCCGTCGAGATGGCCTACTTCGGCGCGAAGGGACTTCAGATCAAGACGATCCTCCCCGCGAGGGAGAAGGGGATACCCATAAGGGTGAAGAACACTTTTAACCCGGACTCCGATGGGACGCTGATCTCGGGCTCTTCGGACCCCAGGGGTTCGGTAACCAAGGCAGTCCTGATGACGAAGAGGGTAGCCTCTGTGACGGTGAAGGGCGAGGTCCTCTCTGGCGGAGGCCTGGCCGCGAAGGTGCTATCGGTCATAGACTCGATGGGGATCGAGGCGCTGATGGTCTCCCAGAGCGTCTCCAGCTCGTCGATCTCAGTCGTCGTGCCGAGGAGCCTCTCGAGGAAGGTCGCCGGGGAGATAAGGAGGGTCGTGATCTCCCAGTTGGGTGGCGGCGAGGTCGAGGTCGAGGACGACGTAGCGGCGATCGCGGTGATCGGCGAGGGGATGAAGGGGACCCCTGGAGTGGCCAGCAGGGTCTTCGGCGCGGTCGCGTCGAGGGGAATCAACGTCAGGATGATCGCGCAGGGGTCCTCGGAGCTGAACATATCGTTCGTGGTCAAGGAATCCGACGCCGAGGAGGCGGTGAGGGCCGTCCACTCCGCCTTCTTCGGCCCCTGAGCCTCATTTGGTGTTAGGCGAGACCATTATCTTGATCAGACCTCGGGAGAGCGTGTGGTTAAACACCTTAACTCCGTAGCTGTTGAGGATCTCCTTCACCGCCTCGAAGACCGCCTCTGTCGACTCGATGGTCCCTCCGGCGCCCACGATCGTGATCTCCTTCGCGTTGTTACCGGAGTCCTTCAACTCTATTCTCTTGAGAGGGAAGAAGTAGACGAACAGCGTCGAGAGCGAGATGAGCTCGTCGAAGGTCTTCGCGTAGTCACGGGCGAGCGTCCCTACGTCCCTGCCGAGCTGCGCGAAGAGCGAGAGGAGCCTCTCCCTGTCGAGCCTGTAGAGCTCCGAGATTAGCATGTCCATGAAGTAGGAGGGCACGACGACCGCGTCGAAGTCCCTCAGGATCTTCTGGACCCTCCAGAGGTTCACGATCACCCTGTCGCTCCCGCTCTCCCTGATCACCTGGATCGCCTGCTCGAGGACGCTGTTGCTGAGGGCGTAGACGCTCATCTTCCGCTCCTTCGCGAGGGAGGAGAGCTGCTCAAGGATGTCCCTCCGAACGGCGATCGTCGTCCGCCGGTTGAGAGACCCCCCCACGCCATTAAGAACGTGTATAGCAGGTTATACATCTTACCTCAGGTCTTATGCACGTCTCTGCAGTTCTTCGGAAACATCAATATATTCCTCGGTGATGGAGTTTTGTCGGCGCTAGATGGTCGTCGACCAGAAGACCATTAGGGACCTGGTCCACGAGGTCAGGGAAGGGATGAAGTTATGGTCCGCGCTCAGCGAGTCCGGCTCGCGGTTGGACTACGTCTTCTCCCAGCTGACTGAGGCCGAGTCGACGCTCTGGTCCGCGCTGAACGAACCCTCGCTGCCGCAAGAGCTGAGGGTCGAGCTCCAGGACCTCCTGGGAAGGGTAAGGGCGCTCCTCGAGAGGGTAAAGAGGAAGATCGAGGAGAGCGGCGAGGAATGGGGCGACGCGGGGAGGAGCGCGGCTTGGAAGGGGCTCAAGAGGACGTACTGAGAAGGGCGCTCGAGCTGGCCCTGCAGCGCGGCGCCAATTACGCCGAGGTCAGGTACCAGGGTGAGGTCAGGGAGTCCGTGGTTCTCAGGAACGGTTTCCCGGTGGCCGGCGGCACGACCGTCTCTAAGGGGGTCGGGGTCAGGGTCCTGGTCGAGGGCGCCCTCGGGTTCTCTTCGACGAACGTCCTTAGGCCAGCAGCCCTGAGGGAGGCGGTCGAGGAGGCCGTCAACCTGGCGAGGGCTTCAGCGAGGACGAGGAAGAGGCCGATCGAGATGGCTCCGGCGGAGATGGGGAGGGAGAAGGTCGTGGTGAAGCCCAGGGTGAAGCACGAGGATGTTGACGTCTCCGACAAGACCGAGCTCCTGAAGTCGGCCGACGCTGCAGTCGTTCAGGGCGCTAGGAGGCTCGGAGCTGAAGCGCCCTCGAGGTTCTTCAGCCTGTCCTGCGGCTACACGGTCAAGCACGTCATCAACTCGGACGGCGCCGACGTCTTCACCAGCATTCCTCGAGTGGCCCTGAGCCTCGTGTACCACGTCCACCATCAGGGCAGGTCGCAGATGCGGCACAAGGATCTCGGCGAAACTAGGGGCTGGGAGGGGGTGGAGCGGTGGAGGCTCGACGAAGAGCTCCTTGAGGACGCGGAGGGCGTCGCGGGAGCGGTGGTCAAGGGCGTGGCTCCGCCGGAGGGAGCGGTAGACGTCGTCCTCGGGCCAGAAGTCGTGGGGCTGATCTGCCACGAGTCAGCTGGTCATCCTGGCGAGGCCGACAGGATGCTCGGCCGGGAGGCGGCTCAGGCTGGCGAGACCTACATCAAGCGGGAGCTGGTGGGCATGAGGATAGGATCCGAGCACGTCACAATCGCCGACGACCCGACCCTGCCCGGGTCCTACGGGTTCTACCTCTATGACGACGAGGGCGTCAGGGCGAGGGAGAGGCTGCTGATCGAGAGGGGCGTGATCAAGGAGCTCCTCCAGAATAGGGAGACTGCGGCCGAGCTGGGGACGAGCAGCAACGGGTCCTCAAGGGCCTCGAGCTACGACAGGGAGCCGATCGTCAGGATGGCTAATACCTACATGAAGCCCGGCAACTTCGGCTTCGACGAGCTGATCGAGGACGTGAAGCTCGGCGTTTACATCAAGACCTATTCCGAGTGGAACATCGACGACAAACGGTGGAACCAGCGTTACGTAGGGGTTGAGGCCTACGCGATCCGGGATGGCGAGCTCGCGGAGCCGGTCTTCAGGCCGATCCTCGAGGTGACCACGAGGACGCTCTACTCGTCGGTCGACGCGGTCGGGAAGGACCTCCAGATGACCGCGGGCTACTGCGGAAAGGGAGACCCGATGCAGGCGATCCCGGTCTGGTTCGGAGGACCCCACATTAGGCTCAGGTCGGTGAGGCTACTCAAGGGTTAGGGCAATCGTACTCAGTCGGGTCCTGGTATCCTACCCTCGCGAACGTCTCCCTCCTCTTCCTGCATCCGGGACAAGTGCCGCACTGCCTCTCGCCCTCGAGCCAGCAGCTCCAGGTCAGCTCCAGCGGGACCCCCAGCTCTATAGCGGTCCTCACCACCTCCTCCTTCTTCATCCCGAGCAGTGGCGCTACGACCCTCAGCCTCCTCCAGGGGACCATCCTCTCGACGATGCCGTTCAGGGCCGCGATGTTCCGCTCCCCTACGTCCGGGAAGAGCGACGCGTCCTCGAAGACGTGCCCTACCACCGCCCTCTCTAGCCTTAGGACGTACGCATAGTACAGACCAACGGAGTAGAAGACGAGGTTCCTGAATGGGATGAAGGTGAGCGGGACGCCGAGCTCGGTCACCTCCCGCTTTATCCCCTCGTCTAGGTCCATCGCTTCCCGGATGAACTGGAGGTCCACTTCCAGGTGCTCGACGACGCCTGCGGCCCTCGCGATCCTCCTCGCGGCCTCCGCCTCCCTCTTGTTCCTCTTGTGGTAGTTCACCGAGAGCGTGACGACCCGGTCCGAGGACCTAGCCTCCATGAAGAGTGCCGTCGCGGAGTCTATGCCCCCCGAGAGCAGGACGAGGGAACCCGTCAAGGCCCGGAAGTCCTCCCTGAAACGAGGACCTCTGAGACCGCTGACTTCCCCATCCCCTCGCTCATCTCCACCCTGACGAGGAGAGGCGCCACGCCCAGGAGCTCCGCGACCCTCTTCGCGATGTGCATGGAGATGTTCTCGGCGGTCGACTCACCCTCGAGGAGCACGACCCTATCGGCTGGCAGGGTTAGTTCGTACTCCCCGCCCTTCCCAACGAACCTCAGCGTCACCCGGCCGTCGGCGGACTCCGCGACGTACCTGACGGAGGCTATCAGCTTATGGTCGAGCTCGTTCAGGACGGACTTCAAGGCCCTCTTCAGCTCGCCGAAGTCGATCAGATACCCGCTAGTCCCCAGCCGTCCTAGGACCTCCAACGAGACGGTGGCAGTGTGGCCGTGGAGGGTCGAGCACTTCTCGATGTGCGGTAGGAAGTGCGAGTAGTCGAAGTTGAGGGACCCGTCCCTCAGCCTCAAGCCCACGAAGCCATCCGCGGAGAGTAGGGCGTGCCCCGAGATGCGTTCGCCCAGCCCCGTCACCGCCTCGAACCTCCCTGAGTGCTCAATCCTGATCACGACGTTCGCGGTCTCGATCACGCTCGCACCATCCACCGTCTTGATCTCGTATCTCACCCCCTCCGACCTGAGGATCAACCCTATCAGCTCCCGGAGCCCGAACATCGGGCCTCCCCAACTCCTCCAGTTAAAAAGTGGAGGCGGTCACCCGCAGAGGGATGGGCCCCAGACCCCAGCTACGTATCCCTCGCCGAACCTGCTCATCGTTACCGGGTTCATGAGGTTCTCGACGGGCGCGAAGCCGTCGGTGATCAGGACCGCGTCAGGCGGCGGGGATCTCACGACGAACGCCCTCGAGACGGCGCCCTCAATGCGGAGCGAAGATGCGACCGGGTCGGACCTCACTGCCTCAACCAGCGTCCGGGGTTCAGGGAGCGGCCTCTTCCCGAAGACCACGATCACGTTCTGGACGTCGAGCGGGTTGCCGGAGGATACGGGCACCACCAGCACCTCGCCCTTGAATACGTCCATCGCGGTCCTGACGTAGGCCCAGAGAATCGCGGACGCGGGACCCGAGAGCGAGGCGATGACGTTCGAGACCACGACACCTCCCTCGTTCAACCTCGAGCTGAGGACCTCGAAGAACTCCCTGGTCACCATGTGGAACGGAATGTAGTTCTTGGAGTAGGCGTCGAGGACCACCACGTCGAACAGCTCCTCGGTCAGGGCGAGGTACCTCCTCCCGTCCATCACGACGACCCGGATCTCCCGCTCGAACTCGTCGAGGTGGAAGTACCTCCTCGCGACCTCCACGACCTTCCCGTCGATCTCGACCACCGTGACGAAGAGCCCCTCGTACCATTTAGCGAAGAACTTCGGGCCGGAGAAGCCGCCCCCTCCGACGAAGAGCGCATCCCTCGCGTTTGGATTGAGCAAGGGCCCTAGCACGAAGAGCCTCGTGTACTCGAAGGGCAGGGAAGCGGAGTCACCGAGCTCCATCCCGCTGTGGAGGAGCCCGTTGATGAAGAGGTGCCTAATCCCGGCGCTGTCGACCACGACTATCCTGGAGTACTCGGAGTCCGTGACGAGCCTTACCTCTCCGGCGAACGCGGCGGTACACGACAGCAGCGTCGGAGACGCCACGAGCACCACGAGGACCGCGGCCGCTGTCAGCGCGTTCACGGCCCTTCCCCTACCCCCTCCGATGAGCGCCAGGACGACCGTCATCAGACCCGTGGCGAGGAAGATCGCGTTGATCTCGGCGTGCTGAAGGAGGATGAAGGTGGTCGCGAAGGACCCGACGATGCTGCCCGCAGTCGATAAGGCGTAGACGTTTCCCGAGACCGACCCGATCCCTGATAGGCCCTCGGAGAGCAACCTCACCGCTGAGGGGACGACGCCGCCGAGGAAGACGCTGGGCACGCCGACCACGACCGACCCCATTACGACCGATCCCAGCCGCTCGTCTAATCGGATCAGCACGGGAGAAGAGCCCACGACTGCGATCACGACGGGCAGCGCGGTGACGTATGCCCCCGCGGAGGTCATCATCGCGGCCATGACGGTCCTCGGGTCGAAGCGGTCCGCGAGCCTTCCGCCAACATAGTAACCCGCCGCGAGCGCGGACAACACCACCCCTATCACCCCTCCCCAGACGACCGCGGAGCTCCCGTAGACCGCGTTCACGACCCTTCCGCCCGCTATCTCGACGATCATCACCGCTGCCCCCGACGCGAAGACCCTGACGTCCGTCAGTGCCCTGAGCGCGGCCAACCTGTCCTCCGTCACCGAGCCCAGATAAAAATGGGGTCTCCGAATCCGCGTGGAGGGGAAGCGCCAGCTCGCAACTACTAATTGACGGGCTGACGGCGATCCGCGGTAGGACCCGATGAAGGGGGTCGAGAACAGGTTCGCCGAGGACATAAGGGCCCTGATGGACGCGATTGGGTCAAGGTACGGCAGTCGGGCCAAGGACAAGCTCGTGGGGGTCGCGGAGAAGCTGATCGACCTCTACTCGAAGGGCGTGGTGAAGATCAACCACTCGGTGATGGAGATGGTCTGTGCGGCCTACCTGGTCTCGAAGGGGTACGATGTCGACGTCGAGCACCCGCTCGCGGAGCCGCTGGTATGCGACGTCTACGGCAAGAAGGGCGACGGGACGTTCATCGTCGAGATCGAGACAGGTTTCACTCCACCCGAGCACGCCCTTGACCCGCTCACCTACCTGAGGGCGAGGATCGTGAGCAAGGTGGCGAGGTACAGCGCCTACGCAGACCGGTTCGCCCTCGCGACCCCCCGGTACAACCTCCTCGAGATCCACCGGGCCATCGTCAAGCCGCCCTCCAAGAGGACCGAGGACGAGCTGGAGGAGATGAGATCCCTCTGCGACCTCTACTACTCGAGGCCACCGGTCTCGCTGGAGGAGCTGAGGAACGCGAGGCTCCACTCGGTGATGGTGATCGAGGTCGACAGCCTCAGCGTCTACGAGTTCGACCCGGTCGAGTACAGGGATGGCGTGATCCGGAGCGGACTGTCGGGCTGGTGAGCCCTCAGGCGGCCAGGAAGTAGGCGACGCCCACAACCGCACCAGTCAGCGCACAGATCGCGTTGACGACGTGGTTGTCCACGAACTTGAGCCCGGAAACGTGGACGGCCGTCTGGCCGCAGTGCTCGGGGTGCTCGACCACCGTGTTGCACGCGCTGCACCTGTATCTGCCCTGCAGGAGCTGACCCACGACGCTGTCGACCGTAGTCCCGGCGATCGCGGAGAGCATCGTGGCCACCAAAAGCTTGAACGGATGGAGGGGGTTCGGGAAGCCGAACGCGTAGACGGTCCAGGTCAGGAAACCCGCGAGTGCCGCGCCGCCGTATCCGTAGAGCGTGACGCCGCCAGGCTCTCCAGGCCTGACTTCCCTGAACCCGACGATCGAGAGTACCTTGCCCCTGCTGAGGAGGCCGACCTCCGTGGCCAACGTGTCTGCGAAGACCGCGGCTACCGAGCAGACCATCGCCACCGAGTAGACATGGGACCTCGCCGGGTCGATGTGGTAGAGGATGGCAGCCCCGGCCGCGACGGACCCGTTCCCGAGCACGTTCCTCCAGCCCCTCACCCCGCCCTTCAGCTCCGCCGCGCCCAGCGCCCTCTTCCTCTCGTAACCGATCCTGGTGAAGACCGCGGAGACCGCGAGGAAGATGAGCAGCACCACGACCCCTCCCCTGCCGATCGTCAGGTAGACGGCGGCGCCCACGGCGAGCGCGGCCACGGTGCCCTCGAGGTCGAGGACCTTGGTCCTCCAGATCAGAACCCCGAGGAACGCGAGGACCGCGGCGGCCTCGAGGATCAGATACGGGTCAACGGGCGCCAACCCTGCTCACCACCTCTGACGTCAGCGACTCCAGCTCGAATTCCAGCTGCTCGCCGGTCCGCAGGTCCTTCACGGAGACCGTCCCACTCTCCCTCTCCCGGGGGCCGATCAACGCGACGAACCTCACGCCCCGCTCCGACGCTAGCCCCAGCTCCTCCCCGACCGGCCTGCCCGGGAAGGCTAGCTCGGCCTCTATCCCGGCCCTCCTCAGCAAGCCGGCCACCCTGACCGCGTAGAGCCTCTCCTGAGGCGTGACTGGCTTCACCAACGCCGTGGGGCCCGAGGACGCGGCCTTGACTCCAGCCCTGTCGGTCAAGTATTGCATCACCCTCGTTATCCCGATCGCGACCCCCACTGCCGGGAAGTCCCTACCGCCGAAGAGACCTATCAGCCCGTCGTACCTCCCCCCTCCGGCCAGCGCCACGTTGGCTAGGGGGCCGTAGACCTCGAAGATCGTTCCGGTGTAGTAGCTGAGCCCCCTCGCGAAGCCCGGGACGAACCGGACTCTCGCTTCGCCGAGGAGCTCCCTAAGGGCGCCGTAGACCTCGATCAGCTCCTCAAGCTGCACTCCCGCGCCCTCGACCCCGCTCAGTACCTCAGCGAGCTCACCGGGGTGCTCAACATCGCTCCGCACCAGCTCCCCGTAGACCTCGGCCGCGTCCGCAGAGTCCGACCTCGACCTCACTAGCTCGATCGCCTCCTCGGCCCTCCCTCTGTCGATCAGCGAGAGGACATCGTCCGCGCTGTCGCCCTCGATCCCGCACGCCCTCAAGACAGCCCTATGGACCCCGACGTGTCCCAGCTTAACCGAGAAGTCCGGTATGCCAACGGCCTCCATGAAGTCCCTGCAGATGAGGACTTGCTCGACGTCGGCGTAGGGGTCCCTGACGCCTATGAGCTCGAACCCGGCGTGATAGAACCTCCTCCTCCTGCCCCACTGGGGCTCGTCGAGCCTGTAGCAGTCTGCGATGTAGGAGAGCCTCTGCGGGAGGGGCCTCCTGCTGAGCCTCGAAGCGAAGAGCCTCGCGACGGCCGCGGTCATCTCGGGCCTCAGCACCAGCTTCCGCCCGTGCTGGTCCTCGAAAGCGTACATGTGGCTAAGGATCTCCTCGCCGCTCTTCGCCGCGAAGACCTCGAAGTGCTCGACGGGCGGCGTCTCTACGGGATTGTAGCCGTACAGCCTCATCACCGACCTCGCGACGCCTATCAGCCTCTCGTGGAGCGCGTACTCCTCCGGGCCGAAGTCGTCCATCCCCTTCGGGGGCTCCAGTGGTAACCTCAACCCGCCGCGACTCCTCTGAGTCCCTATATGAGCCCTTACGGTTCGCGACCTCGCCTACTCCGCTGACGTCCACTGCCTCACCTCGAGGGGTGGAGGCCCATCGCCTCCCTGCCCTCGGGAGGGCGCGCGCCCTCGACCATCGCCGCGACCGCCTCGGGCGAGAGGTCCTTGAGGGCGCCACACCAGGGGCAGTGGAACCTGAAGACCGAGCCGGACCTCGCGGCCTCCTCGCACTCCTCCTTGGGGGGCAGGCCGACGTGTACCGCCTCCTTGCAGTGCTCGCACCTCAACGAGGAGATGAGGCCCGAAGGCCTGACGGGGACCTCCTCGATCAGCAACCCGGTGACCAAGTAAAGCCTCGCGACAGGGATCCCCAGCCCGCCCTCCTTCACCGCCCTCCTGAGCCTCTCGTTCTCGAGCTCCACCTCCCTCAGGAGCTCCCTTGCCTCCCTGAGACTTCTCTCGAGCATCGAGAACATCCAGACCGGAACGAACTTCTCCCTCACGGACTTCGCGATCAACTCCGCGAGCAGCGTCTTCACCCTCTCGAGCGTCCGGTCGTCGACGCGGACCGCGCCCGTCTCCATCGACGTCCCCAGCTTCGCCAACAACATCCCCATCCTCTTGAGCGACTCGGGGCTGACCTCCCGGGAGTTGGAGAAGAAGAGGGCCAGCGCGTTGAACTGCTCCTCGACCTCCCTGAGCCTCTCGACCTCCTCGCGCTCCCTCCCCAACCTCCTCCTCACCTCCTCCTCTACTAGTGCGCTCAGCGAGCCAGAGGGTCCTCCCTTCAACTCGGCCCTGAGCCTGCTATACTCGAGGAGCACCTCCGCGGCCTCCTCTGCACTCAGCCCGGCCTCCTCGACCGCCTCCAGCAGCCTCCCGCATCTCGAGTATGGAACGAACGCCTCCATCCGTCAGCCCCCGCCCTCCCGCCGAGACCCGGTAAAATGCGCGACAACTCGTCCTGGTCTTTAGAGATCCGCAGGCCATTCCAGGGTATTACGCGGGTATTCTGGGCGCGACGGCGCGAGGAGCGCGAACCCTTTTCTCTAACTCTTCCGACGATTGATAATGTCCTACGAGTTCCCGCTGGTCTTCTACCACCCGGAGAGGAGGCTCGTAACGATCTCGGCGATCGTTGAGGGCGGGACCGGAGGACTGGCGGGACTTTTGGGGTTCTACGCTGCCAAGGGCGTCAAGGTCCTAGGGTTGGTGACCTGGGTCACCCTCTATCCGGAGCGGTCGGTGGGCCTCAACATAGTGGCCGACGTGACGGACGTGGAGGGGGATTTGAGCGACATCTTCGCGGAGATGGGACAGATCAGGGAAGTGGCTGCTATGACAGTCTACGAGTCCGGCGTCAAGGGCCTCGCGACCTGCCTCAAAGGGGGCTTCCCGACCTTCCTCGGCGAGAGGCTATTCGTGATGCCCCACGCGCTCTTCGAAGGCCTCTATCACACGATCTTCGAGTCGCTGGGCGGATCGGCCTTCGCGATCCTGCGCCGAGCGGGCCGGAAGGTCGGGGAGTTCGCAAGGGCCTTTAGGGCAATAGTCGGAGAGCCGGTCGACCTGCTCCGCGTCATGAACGAGATCTCGAGCACACTCGGACTCGCGCAGGAGATCAAGGTCATCTCCGTGGAGGACAACTCACTGAAGGTGTCCGTGAGGGAATTGGCCGACTGCGTGAGCATCTCGGACCTCAAGCCAGGAACCAAAACCGGCCACTTCTTCACGGGGGTCCTCGAGGGGCTCTTCGAGGGCGTGGAGGGCGTAGAGTACGAAGTCGAAGAGGTCGAATGCATCAACGCAGGCGGCGTCGCGTGCGTCTTCGAGGTGAGGAGGACTACGGGTGGCCCTCATAGAGGGCGAGACGCCTGGGGCGCTGCCCGAGGAGGGACCTGACGCCGAGATCAGAACTGATACCTCTCCCGCAACCATTCGTAAAGCTCTAGGTCGCTGACGACATCCTCGACCGGATACAGCTCGTAGGCCCTCGGGTCAGCGAACCTCCCCTCAATCGCGGTAGCTGCGGCCGTCAAAGGACTGACGAGGTGCGTCCTCGCGCCGGGGCCCTGGCGGTTCTCGAAGTTCCTGTTGGAGGTCGAGGCGCACCTCTTCCCGGGCTCGACGTAGTCGCCGGGAGCCATAGCGATGCAGTAGCTGCAGCCCGAGTTCCTCCACTCGAACCCCGCCTCGATAAGGGCCCTGTGGACCCCGAGCCTCTCAGCCCACCGCTTCGTCAGCATCGACCCCGGGACGACGACGGCCTTCACGCCATCCGCGACCTTCCTCCCCTTGACCAACCTCGCGACCTGAACGAGGTCGGAGAGCCTTGCGTTGGTGCAGGACCCGATGAAGACGACGTCGACCGGGACATCCCTGATCCTCTGGCCAGGCCTCAGGCCCATGTACTTCAGCGCCCTCTCGGCGGCGGCCCGCTTAGCTGGGTCCTCGAACTCCTCAGGAGACGGGACCTCGTCCGTGACCCCAGCCACCTGAGCAGGGTTCGTGCCCCAGGTTACCTGCGGCTCGAGACCGTCGACGTCCAACCTGACCGTCTTGTCGTAACGGGCACCAGCGTCGGACCTGAGGGTACTCCAGAACCTAAAGGCCTCCTCGAGGTCCTCGCCCTCCGGGGCGAAGGGCCTGCCCTCCACAAACCTGAAGACCTTCTCGTCGGGAGCGATTATCGCGGTCCTCGCGCCCCCCTCGATCGACATGTTGCATAGGGTCATCCGATCGTCGATGCCCATCCGCTCGACCGTCTCGCCAGCGAACTCCATCACGTGTCCTATCCCGCCGCCGGTCCCGATCTCGCCTATCAGCTTGAGGATGACGTCCTTCGAGGTCACGCCTTCGTCCAGCTCGCCCCTCACCTCGACGAGCATCTCCTTCGGTCTCTTGATCCAGAGGGTCTGGGTCGCGAACACGTGCTCGCCCTCGCTGGTCCCGATCCCGAACGCGGCCGCCCCGAAGGCTCCGTGGGTGCTGGTGTGGGAGTCCCCGCAAGCTATCGTGAGGCCGGGCAGCGTCAACCCGAGCTCCGGCATTATCACGTGTACGATGCCCTGGAAAGGGCTGAAGTAGTCGAAGAGCGCGATCCCGAACTCCCTCGCGTTCCTCTTCAGAGCCTCCATCTGGGCCGCGGACATCTCGTCGGTGACCGGTAGCGTCCTGTCATGAGTCGGGACGTTGTGGTCCATGACCGCGAATGTCAGGTCGGGCCTCCTAACCCTCCTCCCGGCGGACCTCAGGTTCTCGAAGGCGACCGGCGAGGTGACCTCGTGGGTGTAGTGCCTGTCGATGTAGATCAGGGAGGTACCGTCATCGCGCTCGGCGATCACGTGCTCTAGCCAGATCTTCGAGAAGACCGTCTTCGCCATCGCGGACGCGTGGAGGCGACCTCTGATAAACCTTCGGGCCCACGCTCAGACCTTCCTGACCGGGGTCCTGGCGCCGCAGGCCTCGCACACGAGGTACCTGAACTTCTTCTCCCTCTGGATCTGGGTGTCAATGCCGCCGCAGACCGGGCACTTGACGAACTCCTTGAAGTAGAGCTGGAGTAACTTCGCGAACTCTGGGTCGCCGATCTTGCCGTTGAGGATGAGCCTGTCGCCCTCCAGGGACCCGGGCTTCCCGCTCTCCTTGAAGATGAACCTCGCGACGTGCTCAGGCTCCCTGCTGAGCGAGTCGGCGAGCTGCCTGAAGTTCAGGACGATGGTCCTGCGCTCGTCGTGGTATAGCGACGGCCGGAGCGCTATCTCCCTCTCCCCGGAGGCTGAGGACTTGGCCCTGAGCTGGGCCCTCACCCTCTCGAGCAGCATCTCGTATGAAGCGCGGCCGCGCAGCTCCACGGCGATGTCCTGCGGAGCCTCGGGATAAAGGTGCCCGACAGGAGGGGTCAGAACCTGAGGACCACGTCGACCCTAGCCTTCAAAGCGTCCAACCGCTCGCGCTCCACCGCAGTCAACCCGGAGCCCTTGTCGTCAGCGAGCTTCGTGCCCTCGTAGGCCGTCCCGACGAAGGTCTGGGAAGCATCGATCACTCTCGTCAGGACTTCAGGGTCTCCCGCGTGGAGGTAGATGGTGACGTCGTTGACGAAGAGGACCGGCGTAGGGGACGAGAGGTAATCGAGGAGCAGGGGCCCGATCAGCTCCGCGTTCCTCCTCGCGACCGAGAGGACCTCGTCCGCGTCCCGTCCAGTTAGCCTCGGACCCCTTACGCCATCCGACGTGAGGTACCTCACTCCGGAGACCCTTGGGTCGATCTCCCTTAGCTTGCCCCCGAAGCCTCCCGACCGCTCCGGCGCCATGTCGATCACCGTCACCTCCGTCCCGATCCCCATGACGAGGGCCTCGACGACCAGGCCCGCGAGAATCCTGGACTTCCCGGACCCGGCCTCGCCGACGATCAGCACCTTCCTCCCCAGGACCGATCTCAGGCTCAGGCCCTCGGCTCGAAGAACCTCTCCGGAAGGGCCCTGCTCAGCGCGAGGCATAGCACGTACCCCAAAAGAGCTCCGGGGACCGAGCTGACAGCCCACCCTGACCAGAAGACGAGGAGCGCACCGACCGGGCCTCTGCCCCGCAAGAGGTTCATCAGCGGCTCCGACCCAATCAGGGGCCCTATAACGAGCAGCGAGACGGTCCCGCCGATTAGGACCGTCCCGACGGGCTCCGCGAGCGCGGAGAGGAACCTGAGCTCAGGCCTACTGAACCTCGAGGTGAGGTACCGGTGGAACAAGCCCACCATGAGCGCTCCGGGCAGACCTCCAGGGTAGGCGAAGACCGTGCCCAACCCCAGGGCTATCCTGACCGTTCCTACGACGAAGGGCACCACGAGCGAGCTGAGAGGCCCGAGCATCACGCCCGCGAGGACGTTCACCATGTGCTGGCCCGGGTAGGCCCTCGTACCCAGGAACGGGAACCAGAGTATCGGCGCCAGCGCTATTCCCATGGCCGAGAGCGCGATCCAGACCGCCACGGTTCTGGTAGCCCTCTCCATCGGCTTAGAACCCGGAGCCTTGAGGTTATGAATTATGTGTTAAGCCACTTATGGCCCGTTCGACGTCATCGAGGAGTCGCTGAAGCTCGGAGGGGAGCGAGTACCTTTTCCCCTCTAGGACCGCGAAGACGCCCTTGGCCCGCCAGTGGAGCGCCGAGAGCGCGAGCCCCTTCAGGCTCATCGCGCTGACCACCTCGACCACCACGTCGGGCCAATATCTTAGGAGGGAGCGGACCGCGTTCAGGACGACCTCGACGTTCGATCTGACCTCCTCGGGGTACTCGGAGAACTGCTGAGCGGTCGCGCTGATGCCCGCCAAGCTGGCCGGGTTACAGACGGCCTTGCAGCTGGTGGAGAAGACCGTCGGAAACACCCCGACCAGCGTCACCTTGACCGCCACGCATTGCGATGATCCCGATCTTATATGACCGTTACCCCAACGCGTAGAGATGACGTTCAGGACCCGCTGAGCCGAGAGCGTCGAATCACCCGGGGTGGTCCTTCGCGGTCACCGTTATGAGCTACTGCGGTTATGTGATTTCGAATGGGCCTGGAGGTCATCGACTCAGACGTAGTGATAGTTGGGTCGGGACTCGCCGGCCTAAGGGCGGCCATCGAGGCCGCGAGGACCGGCGGTGAGCGGCTCAGGGTCTCCGTGGTCACCAAGACCCAGCCGATGAGGTCCCACAGCGTCTCTGCGGAGGGAGGGACGGCCGCGGTCCTCTACCCTGAGGAGGGCGACTCCCTCGAGTCACACGAGTGGGACACCGTAAAGGGCAGCGACTTCCTGGCGGATCAGGACGCGGTAGAGGTCTTCGTGAGGGAGGCTCCGAAGGAGATCGTCCAGCTGGAGCACTGGGGCATGCCGTGGGCGAGGAGGGAGGACGGAAGGGTCGCCCAGAGGTACTTCGGTGGCCAGAGCTATCCGAGGGCCTGCTTCGCGGAGGACAGGGTTGGGTTCTTCGAGATGAGCACGCTCTACAGCACCTGCCTAAAGTACGACAACGTCGCCTTCTACGACGAGTGGTTCGCGTTCGCGGTCGTCAAGGACGACGGATCCTTCGCGGGTTTCATGGCGCTGGACGTGAAGAGGGGGAACGTGGCATACTTCAAGGCGAAGGCTGGGATCATCGCGACGGGCGGCGCCGGGAGGCTCTACCCGTTCGCGAGCTTCGGGCACAGCTCGACACCTGACGGGATCGTGATGGCGTACAGGGCCGGCGTGCCGCTGAAGGACATGGAGTTCGTCCAGTTCCACCCGACGGGCCTAGTGCCCAGCGGGATACTCATCACCGAGGCCTCGAGGGGCGAAGGAGGGGTCCTCAGGAACTCGAAGGGTGAGAGGTTCATGGAGAAGTACGCCCCGAAGATGAAGGACCTCGCTCCGAGGGACATCGTCTCAAGGTCCATAATGACCGAGATCAAGGAGGGCAGGGGCTTCAGGGACGAGGAGAGCGGGTACGAGTACGTCAACCTGGACCTCACCGTCATCGAGCCGGAGAAGCTCGTGAAGAGGCTCACCAGCATCAGGGAGATCTGCCTGAAGCTGAGGGGGATAGACCCGCTCCACGAGCCGATCCCGGTCAGGCCAGTCGCGCACTATTACATGGGGGGTATCGATGTCGACATCAACGGCGCCACGTCGCTCCCAGGTCTATGGGCTGCGGGCGAGGCCGCGTGCGTGACGATCAATGGCGCTAACAGGCTAGGGTCCAACTCGACGACCGAGTGCCTCGTCTGGGGGAAGATCACCGGCAGGGAGGCGGCAAAGTTCGCGTTGAGCAGGAAGGAGCCGAACGCACCGAAGGAGGCGATCCAGGCCGAGGAGAGGAGGGTCTTCGACGTCCTCCTGGGGCCTGCGCCGAGGGTCGACCCGTACGACGTGAAGTCCGAGCTCCAGGAGACGATGGAGAAGCACTTCCACGTCTTCAGGGAGGGGACGTCGATGGAGGAGGGGCTAAGGAAGTTGAGGAAGCTGATGTCGGAGTTCCAGATGGGCGTCACCGACAAGAGCAGGGCCTACAACACGAACCTCGTTCACGTAATGGAGGTGGACGCGATGCTCGAGGCGAGCCACGCCATCGCGGTCTCTGCCCTCCACAGGACCGAGAGCAGGGGAGCCCACTATAGGCTTGATTTCCCGAAGAGGGACGACGAGGCCTGGCTCAAGCACATCCTCCTGAGGTGGACCGCGGACGGTTTCGAGATCGAGTATAAACCGGTAGTGATCACGAAGTACAAGCCCGCGGAAAGGGTCTACTGACTCAGGAGCCCTTGCTCCAGAAGACCGGGATGAACCTCTTGGTCCTGCCGTAGTCCTTGGGAGGCGAGCCGACGATCGCGACCTTGTAGCCGCAGCTCGGGCACCTGTTGTCCTTGGTCAACCTCCAGTCGACGATGTCGAAGCCGTACCTCTCCACGACCATCTCGCCGCAGCCCGGGCAGTATGTGCTCTCGTAGGGGTGACCGGGGACGTTCCCAATGTAGACGTAGTTCATCCCCTCCTCCTTCGCGACCCTGTAGTGCCTCTCAAGGGTCTCAACCGGCGTCCAGGGTAGGTGCATCAGCTTGTAGTCTGGGTGGAACCTAAGGAAGTGGATCGGCGTGTCGGGGCCTAGGTTGTCGTGGACCCACCTGACTAGCTTCCTCGCGGCGTTCAGGTCGTCCCCGATCTCTGGCACGACGAGGTCCGTGATCTCGACGTGGATTTTGGTCCTCTCCTTGATCTCTAGGAGGGTCTGGAAGATCGGCTCGGGGCTCGGTATCCCGACGTACTTCCTGAGGAAGTTCACCTCCCCGTTCCCCTTGAAGTCGACGGTAGCGGCGTCGAGGAACTCCGCGGCCATGCTCACGGACTCGGGAGTCCAGTAACCGTTTGTGACGAAGACGTTGATCAGCCCCCTTTGCCTCGCGTTCACGCCGACGTCGTGGGCGAACTCCATGAAGATCGTCGGCTCGTTGTAGGTGTAGGCTATGCCGTGGGAGCCGTACCGCACCGCGGCCTCCACGACCTCCTCGGGCGTGACCTCGATCCCTTCGACCTTCCTCCGCTGGCTGATGTCGAAGTTCTGGCAGTAGGCGCAGAGCCAGTTGCACCCGGTAGTGGCGATGCTGAAGATCTTTGTCCCGGGCATGTAGTGGGTCACGGGCTTCTTCTCGATCGGGTCGACATGGCTCGCGATGACCCTCCCGTAGACGAAGAGGTAAAGCTTCCCTCCCACAACGCCCCTGATCCCGCAGAGGCCGACCTGTCCCTCGCCGATCTGACAGTACCTAGCGCAGGCGGTGCACTTCACCCGGCCGGGCACCCCCTCGGTCCAGAGCCTAGCCGGAGCTCCTGGGACCTCCTCGAGCCTGAACGTCGCCACCGGAGTTAGACGTTTTGAGGCGCTCATAGGTTTTGCCAATCAACCCCCTTTCCGCTCGGGGGAGACCGCGACCCTAAGGAACCACAGCGAGAGGAGCTGGGCCGCGAGGGAGTAGGCGACGAGTCCGGCCGGTCCTACCCCTGCGTCCACCATCAACCCGAAGGCCAGTCCGGCTACCGAGTAACCGATCCCCACGCCGAGGCCGAAGACGCCATACGCGGTGCCGAGGCGGCCCGACCCCGCGAGCTCCGCGACCACCGCCCTGAAGATCGACTCTTGGGCACCGATCACGACACCGACCAAGCCCGCGCAGACAAGGAGGAGGTTGAGGTCGTTGGTGAGCAGCGCCGCGGGGACCGCGCTGACCAGCACCGTGAGCGAGACCACCCTCGCGCCGTACCGGTCGAGGGCCCTTCCCAGCGGGATCGCAGCGACGGCGTCGGTGACCATCGCGACCGAGTAGGCCAGCGGGACCATCCACTCGGCTCCCTCCGCGACAACCGAGACCTTGTAGAGTACGATCGATATCGGGAGGAGCCCCGCGACGTTGAGCGACGCAGCAGCGGTGTAAGCGATCACCCTCCGCTGGGGACCTCTTACAGGTGGATCCCGTTCCACCCTTGCGCTCACCTTCGGTACCCTCCAGACGAGGAGCAGCAGCGCCGCATAGGGGAGAAGGGTGTAGAGGACGGCCGTCCTGATTTCGCCGTGGGCAGCTGCAGCGGCCGCTATCATCAGAGGCCCCGCCATCGCGCCGAACTGGTCGAGGAACTCGTGGAGGCCGAAGGCAGACCCGAGGCCCATCTCGCCCCTCAGCCTCGCGAGCATCGCGTCCCTCGCGGGGACCCTGAGGCCCCTCGCGACCCGCTCGACGAAGACGATCGCCGCGAGCGCGGCCCAGCTCTGGGCGAAGGCCATCAGGGGGACCACGAAGAGCATCCCGTAGCCGATCCTGACCAAGAGGTCGTACCTCCCGGACCTGTCTGCGACCGCTCCGCCGATCGGCCTCGCAGCCCAGCCCGCGAGCTCCGCGGCACCCATCACCAACCCTACGCCAGCAGCCGTGAGCCCCAACTGCCTGAAGAGGTCCGGCGCGACGGCCCTCCCACCTTCGTAGACGAAGTCGCCGAAGAGGCTCAGGAGCCCCAAGAGGAGGACCGTTCTGAGGCCGGCGCGCATCGCGCCTCTTGACCCAGCCCGCGCGATAAACTTCGGTCTCGGCGCGGTCCCGCGCAACTCATTAATACGGAGCGGCCGAAGCTCGATCGGGGGCGGTGGGTAGGGCCGGGGGGCCAGCCCTCCCCCTCCCAGAGGGGACCCGAAACGGGCTAGACGCGGGGGCCAGCAACCGAGCGGGGAGGCGACCGCGAAGGGACGGGCGCGGGCAGGGAGAGGGGTGAACGCGCGTCCTGGTGGAGGCGGGTAGGGCTCCATGCCCTCCGTAGGGAGGGCCCCTGGGGCCCGCGCGCGCCGAACCGTGTCAGGCCCGGGAGGGAGCAGCACTAAGGCGCGGCCCGTCTGCTGCCGGGGTGACGTGCGCGACCGATCCGCCCTCCGTCCGTCCCTCAACGGCCGCTGAACCGCCCGGGTCCACCGCCCCCTCTCCTCTCGGGCACGATCAGCCGTCCGTGTCCAGGCCTTCCGACGACATCACCCCTCTCTGCGACGACCTCGCCCCGCACGACCGTGTAGACGGGCCAGCCCCTCACCGTCACCCCCTCGAACGGCGTGACCTTGCTCCTGCTGTGGAGCGCCTCCGACGAGATCCTCCGCTCGGCACTTAGGTCGACGATTGTGAGGTCCGCGTCCGATCCGACGGCGATCGCGCCCTTCCGTGGATGGAGCCCCCAGATCTTAGCGGGTTTCACAGAGACGAGCCGCACCAGCCTCCTCAGCGTCAGTTCTCCCCTGTTGACTAGGTTCAGCAGGAGCGGGAGCATCGTCTCGACGCCGGGGAAGCCCGAGGGAGCCACCCAGACTTCCTCGGCCCGCTTCTCCTCCGGGAGATGGGGGGCGTGGTCCGATCCGACCGCGTCGATCAGGCCGCGCCTGATTCCGTCCCACAGGGCCTCCGCGTGACCACGGTCCCTGATCGGCGGGTTGACCTTCGCGACGTTACCCATCTTCCTCAGCGCCTCCTCTCCGTCGAGGAGGAGGTAGTGGGGGCAGGTCTCGAGGGTGACGTCGACGCCCATCGCCCTGAACCTCTCCGCGAGCTCGAGGCACTGGGAAGAGGTGACGTGAAAGACGTGGACCTTCGCGCCAGTTAGCCAAGCGGCAGTCAGTACCCTCGCGACCGCGACGACCTCAGCCTCGACCGGCCTCGCCTCGAGGTGCGCCATCGGGTCGCTCCTCCCAGCCGCCCTGAGCGCCTCCCTGAGCGCAGCTATCATCTTGCCGTCCTCCGCGTGGAACCCGACCCTTACGCCGGCCCTCGCGCACCTCCGCATCAGCTCGATGACCTCGTGGTCTTCTGGGAAATCGGAGATCCCTGTCGTCTCGGAGAGGTAGACCTTCAGCCCGACGATGCCTCTCAACGTCAACTCCTCGAGGGACCAGCGCCCCCTCCTGTAACCGCCGTAGAGCCCGAAGTCTACGACCGATTTGGCCGACGCCCTCTCGAGCTTCAGGTCGAACGACTCGCCGTCGACGGTCGGGGGGATCGTGTTGGGCATCTCGAGGACCGTCGTCACTCCCCCAGCGGCCGCAGCCGCCGAACCGGTCCCGAAGTCCTCCTTGTGCTCCATCCCCGGCTCCCTGAAGTGAACGTGCTCGTCGATGACGCCCGGCAGGACCACCAGCCCTGATGCGTCGACCTCGACCTCTCCTCGGGGGACTGTCGCGTCCGTGCCGATCGCGCTGATCCTCCCGTCCTCGACGCCGATCGTCGCCCTGAAGACGTCATCCGGGGTGACGACGGTCGCGTTCCTGACGACCAGGTCGGGCCTAGCCATCCCGCTGCGACCTGAGCTCCCTCACGACCTCCCAGAACTCATCATCGATTGTGCAGAGCGGGTGGAGGCTCATCCTCTCGGAGGCCAGCGCCTCGCTCGCGCCCTCCTGCCTGTCCACGACGACGAAGTAGTGCGAAATCCTGCCTCCCGAATCCCGCAGCGCCCTCGCGCACTCGGCAGCGGTCCTTCCGGTCGTCGTGAGGTCGTCGACCCCTATGAACTCCTCTCCCGGGGAGACGACGCCCTCAATCCTCTTCCCGAGGCCGTGGTCCTTCGACCCAGACCTGTAATAGACGAGCCCCGTGCCGAGCCTGTCCGCGACCAACGCCGCGATCGGGATGCCCGCGGTCGCAGTGGTGGCCACCTTGAACCCTCCCCGGCCGACGACCCTGCTGACCGTGGCCACCATCAACCTCACGATCCTGTCCCTCGCCCTAGGATAGGAGTAGATGGCCCTCGTGTCGATGTAGTAGTGGGAGAGCTTCCCCGAGGAGAGCCTGATCGGCTGCTCAGACTCCACCACAGCGCCCTCGCAGGACGCGAGCGCCTCGATCACCGAGTACCTCGCCCTCAGCCGCTCGGCCTCGTCCCTCAGCTCCCTCGCCCTCTCCGCTGGCGAGGCGGCCTCGAGGACCGACCTCCCGAAGTTCAAGAGGACCCTCTCGCCGCCGTACCTCGCCGCTACCTTTAGCTCCCCTCCCTGCGCGCCAAGCCCCGGTATCAGGAGGACCGCGTCGTCCCCGACCCTCCTCCTCACCCTCCTGAGCGTCGGTCCGTCCACGAAGGGCCCGAGCCCGACCACGAAGCCCTCCGAGCCAGCCCTCGCCGCGTCGTCGAGGAGCCTCTCGAAGAACCTCTCCCCGGTCGAGAGCGTCGCGAGGTAGGTCGCGGCCGCGTGGGGCGAGGAGGGTATGACAAGCGCGAAGGTCCAGAGCCCCTTCGAGGACGCCTCCCTGACCACGTGCTCCGAGTTGCCGATCACGGGGTTGAAGGTGAACCCGTCGAACCCGAGCTCCGAGACCGTCCTCACGCCGGCGGAGACCGTGTGCTCGACGTCATTCATCTTGCAGTCGAGGACCGTGATGCACTCCTTGGACCTCGCCAGGTCGTTCAGCTCCCTCAGGCCGTCGCCCGGGACGCCCCTTACGAAGTTCTCGTTCAGCTTGACCGCGACGACGTACGCCGAAAGCTCCTCGATCGCCCTCCTGCAGAACTCGAGCCTCGACTTCGGGTCCGGGAACCTCTCGGGCGGGGGATCCAGGCTCAGCGAGATCGACGTTCCCTTCCTCTGGACGATGTCGTCGTAGGCCCTCTGGAGCCGCATTCGGTCCGATTCGCCTCTCCGGGACTTTAAGGGTTGGCGACGCAGGTGAAGCGCTAAAAGGCGAGTAACGCCGCGCTCGCCGGTGTCAAGGGTCGCCAAGATCGGGAGGGTCGAGGTCGGAGAGGGCAGGCCGGTCGCGGTGATGGGGATCATCAACGTCAGCCCCGAGTCCTTCCACAAGTCCTCGGTGAGGAGGACGCCGGAGGAGGTCTCGGAGGCCGCGGTGAGGATGGTCGAGGAGGGAGCCGACGTGATCGACGTCGGAGGGATGTCCTCGGCGCCCTACCTCGATACCACGGTGCCCGAGGAGGTCGAGTCCGAGAGGGTCAGGATGGCGATCAGAGCCGTGAGGGACGCGGTCGACGTGCCCATCTCCCTTGACACCTATAGGGTCAGGCCCGCGCTGGAGGGCCTGAGGCTGGGCGTCGAGGCGATCAACGACGTCTACGGCCTCGCCCACCTCGAGGCGATCCTGAAGGAGATCGCGGACTCAGGTGTCTCGCTCGTCCTCATGGCGAGGGACGTCAGGGAGGGCGACGTGATCGAGGGGATCAGGTCGAGGCTGAGGTCCGCGATGAGAAAGGCGCTTTCAGCCGGAATCGGGGAGGAGAGGATAGTCCTCGACCCGGGCGTGGGGTTCCACAGGGAGCACGAGTCGCTGAAGTGGTACCAGGTGGACGTCGAGATCCTCCGGAGGCTCGGGGAGCTCAGGGACCTCGCGAGGCCGCTCCTGGTCGGGTGCTCAATGAAGAGCTTCATCGGGAAGCTGACCGGGAGGCAGGCCACCGACGAGAGGATCTTCGGCTCGATCGCGTCCGAGGCGGTCGCGGTGTTGAGCGGCGCCGATGTGATAAGGACCCACAACCCGAGGCTGACCCTCGACGCGGTCAGGGTGGCATCGGCGGTGATCGGGAGGCCCGCGAAGCCCCTCATGGTCTGACCCTGTCGACCAGAAGCAGGACCGTAAGGGCCGCGTCGAGGACGTCGGCAGATGACCCTGGCCTGATGTCCCTCTCCCTGAAGCGCCTGTCCATCTCCTTGAGGATCCTCCTCCCCTCAGCGGTCGTCGCGCCCCCTGCCCTCAGGGCCCGTGCGGCCACCTCCTTCACTGATAGCGCCGCGTGGAGTCCGTTCCTCCTGACCACGTGTGTGTCGGGTCTCTCGGCCATCACCGCGAGGAGGCCGTTGACCGCGGCCGCGTTCAGGTCGCCACCGTTCCTCAAGACTCTCCTCAGCTCGCGCAGACACGTGCCGAACGAGAGGGGATAACCGCCGACGAGCTCGTCGGCCACGAGGTCCCGGCCCGGGTACGCCCTCAGCGCGTCGAGCAGCCCGATCCTGCGCCTCCTCACCTCCTCGTACGTCCTCTCGTCGTTGACGTCGAGATACGGCACCGACCCGAGCCCTCCGGGCCTCGAGAGCCTGATCGCCCTGAAAACTCCCAGTGTGTCGCGCCAGTCGGTGCCCACGAGCACCACCCTCGCAGCCCTCCTCAGCGCGACCTCGCTCAGACCCTTGCCCTTCCCTATCGACGCTCCCGCGGCGGCGCAGAGCGGCACCACCAGCAGCACCGCTCCGAGGTGGGCGTTCCCTCCCCTTTGGGACGAGAGGGAAGACTCTACGGCCCGGAGGACCAGCTCGCCGAGCTCGCCGGGCCTCAACCCCCTCATCCCCCTTCTCGCGGCCTCGTAGAACCACCTGTACAGCGAGACCGCGCTCGCCTGCATCCTTATCGCGCTGAGCTCCCTGAGGTCGCTCCGGCGGTCGACGAGCCCGGGCTTCGGGGTCGCGAGCAGCTCGACGAGGAGGGCCGAGGTCGCAGAGTAGGCCACGGTGTGAAGCGCGTCGTCCCTTGTCAAGGCTAGAGCTCCGAGAGCAGCTTGTGAAACTCCCTCCTGTGTACCCGGAAGGAGCTGAACCTCCTAGCCCTGGAGTTCTCCCCGAGGTCGACGTCGCAGACCACCATGTCCTCTTCGAAGAGCTTGCCCTCGCCGAGGACTGAGCCGTCGGGGCCCACGACCATCGACCCTCCCCAGAAGTACTCCTCGTCCTCAGGGCCGACGAGGTTCGCGAACGCGACGTGGACGGTATTGGTGATCGCGGTGGCCATCAGGATCGCCCGCCAGGCCTCCCTGATCCAGACGCCGTCGCGCCCTCGGTGCCCAGTGCCGATCCCTCTGGCGGGGGAAGCGGCGATGCACGCGATCAGCTCGGCGCCCATCCTCGAGAGGGCCTCGGCGGGCTCCGGGTGCCAGAGGTCCTCGCAGATCGCGACACCGAGGCTCCACTTCCCCAACCCGACGGTCCTGACGTCCTTCAAGGGGTCTCCCTGCTCGAAGTACCTGGCCTCCTCGAAGAGGCCGTAGGTGGGCAGGTAGAACTTGGGAACGCGGGCCGCCAGCCTCCCGTCGCTCACGACGAAGGCCGTGTTCCTCAAGACCCCAGGCCTGACCTCATCGACCCCTCCCAGGACCACCGTACACCCCTTCGAGGCCTCCCTGAGTCTCGAGACTGCGGCCCTACACGCCCCGACCACCTCGTAGGCGAGGTCCCTCAGGACGTAGCCCGTGAGCGAGAGTTCCGGGAAGACCAATAGGTCGACGCCTCTCGATCTGGCCTCCTCGATGGCCGCGAGGTGTCTTCTCAAGTTCCACCCGACGTCACCGATCCTGCTCTGGACCTGCGCGAGCCCGACCCTGAGCTTCTCCATCTCTGTCCTCCCCGACTCAGCCGTAACCCTCGACCTCCGGCCTCCTAACGGGGCCCCTCTTCGCCGCCGGGACCTCGCTCAGCGTCCCGATGATTCCCCTGAAGTCCTCCTTGACGACCGTTAGAGCGATGTGGGTGTTGGTCCTCTCGACGTACGGGATGCTCAGTATCCTCTTCGTGAAGTCGCTCAGCTCCTGCCTGTTCCTGAACTTCGAGACGACGATGCTGTCCACGACCCCCGTCACGTCGTAGACCGCGACCGTGTTCGGGAGCGAGGCGATCTCCCTCTGGACCTCCAGCAGCTTCCCCCTCGAGACCGTGACCGCGGTGATCGCGGTGAGCTCGAACCCCAGCTTCTCGGGGTCGACCAGCGCGGTGTAGCCCCTTATCACGCCCGCCGTCTCCATCCTCTTCACCCTGCTCGCGACCGTGCCTACGGAAGTGTTCAGCTTCTTCGCTATCTCCCTGAACGAACTTCTCCCATTTTCCACCAATTCCCTCAAAATGGCCACGTCAAGTTCGTCCAGCTCTACACCTTCACTCATACCCTCTGTACAATTAAACAGCAAATTTACCTTTTCTATAGACAAACGTACCGCAGGCGCGGAAAGCTTATAGCCGAAGTCTTAGCGGAGGCCGCGAAATGGTGTTGGCGGCGTACGAGAGGGCCAGAGCGAAGCCCTGGGAGACGACCGCGGAGCAGGTGATGGAGCTGATTAAGCAGGAGAACGTCAGGTTCGTCGACCTGCAGTTCACCGACCTGCCCGGGAAGCTCCAGCACGTGACCGTCACAGCGGAGTACTTCGACATAGAGCACTTCGAGGAGGGCGTCCCGAAGCTCGACGGCTCCTCGATCAGGGGCTTCGCGGAGATCTACGAGTCCGACATGGTCCTGAGGCCTGACCCTGCGACGTTCGCACTGCTGCCGTGGGGGCCGGAGAGCTCTAAGACGGCCAGGATGATCGCCGACGTCTACAAGGGCTTCGGAGAGGGCAGGTTCTCGAGGGACCCGAGGTACGTCGCGCAGAGGGCCGAGCAGTACCTGAAGGAGCAGGGCTTCGACGTCTCCTACTGGGGCCCGGAGATAGAGTTCTTCGTCTTCGACCGGGTCCACTGGGACGTCTCGACACCGCAGCGGGGCATGGCCTATAAGATCGAGTCGAGGGAGGGAGCATGGAACTCCTCTGCGGACGGTCACGGATACCCGATCAGGTACAAGGAGGGCTACTTCCCGGCCCCACCTCAAGACACGCTGATGGAGTTCAGGAACGAGATGAGTAGGGTTCTCCTCGACTACTTCGGGATCCAAGTCGACGCCCACCACCACGAGGTCGCGACCGCCGGACAGTGCGAGATCGACATGAAGTTCGACGCGCTCGTCAGGATGGCCGATAAGGCCCAGACCTACAAGTACGTCGCGAGGAACGTCGCGAACCAGATGGGCCTGATAGCGACCTTCATGCCGAAGCCGATATATGGTGACAACGCCTCGGGGATGCACGTCCACGTCAGCCTCTGGAGGGACGGCGTGAACCTCTTCTTCGACCCGAACGACGGCTACGCTGAGCTCAGCCAGCTCGCGAGATACTTCGTCGGAGGACTCCTCGAGCACAGCAGGGCCCTGGCTGCGATCGTGGCTCCGACCACCAACTCCTACAAGAGACTGGTCCCGGGCTACGAGGCTCCGATCTTCATCGCTTGGAGCAGGTCCAACAGGTCCGCCAACGTAAGGATCCCGGTGTACGTCAGGGGGACGAAGAAGGCCGCGAAGTCGAAGAGGGTCGAGTTCAGGACGCCCGACCCGTCAGCGAACCCGTACCTCTGCTTCTCCGCGATGTTGATGGCCGGACTCGACGGCATTAAGAGGAAGATCGACCCCGGCTCGCCGGTCGACGAGAACATCTACCACCTGACGCCCCAGAGAAGGAGGGAGCTGGGGATCAGGGAGCTCCCGGGGAGCCTGAAGGAGGCGGTGGAATCCCTCCTCTCGGACAGGGAGTTCCTCAAGCCGGTCTTCACCGACGACGTCGTCGAGGCGCTGGTCGAGTGGGAGATGTCGCAGTACAAGGCGGTCAGCGCGCTTCCGCATCCATACGAGTTCTACCTGTACTTCGACAGCTGACCCTCACAGGCGTTGAACCGCAGCTTTTTCGTTCATGCCGTGCGAGAATTCAATTGCTCCCTCGCAATCCCATACTCGCTGAGACTGATCGCGGATCGGCCTTCATAGAGGAGCTCGGCGCTCAAGATCGCTCTCATCTCCAGAGGATCGACCTGGCCAGACCCCTCATCGCACTTAAGACTAACGCCGACTGACTCATAAACGGTGACTCAGTTGAGGAGCGACCAGACGACCGCGACGACCGAAGCGGGCATCGATCCTATCAGGCCTGGCTTGAGCCACTCCTTGAACGTCATGTGACCCAACCTCTGCCTCTCGATCATCCCGATCGCAACGATGTTCGCCGTGCTACCGATCATGGTGAGGTTGCCGATGTAGGTCCCTGCGAAGAGCATGAGCCACCAGACGATCGGACCGACGGTCCCCGTGGCGAGGAGCTCCTGCACCACGGGAATCCAGAAGGCCACCGCGAGCACGTTGTCCATGAACGCGCTCATGAACCCGACGACGAGGTAGAACGCGGGTATCCAGAAGTGCTCGGGGAGCGCGAAGAAGGGCGACAGGACCCCAGAGATGAACTCGGTCACGCCCGTGTACCTCAGCGTGCCCACCGAGGCGAAGAAGAGCATGAAGAACGTCAGAGTCCACCAGTCGACCCTCCTCTCTATCAGCTCCCTCGCCTTCTCCCTCTCGATCAGAAGGACCGCGCCTGCGCCGACCATCGCGACGCCTATCAACATAGTGTTCTTCTTCAAACCTAGGAGCTCCTCGATCGGCGTGTGGAGCACGAGCCCTCCTATCACGCCCAGGAAGACGATCAGGGCGGTCCTGTCGATGCCGTGTACGCCGTTCGCGTGCGGTGTCGCGACCTGCCTCACCTCAGCGGCCCTCGCCCCCCTCAGCTTCGCGTCGAGTTCCCTCATGAACCCCCTGAAGTAGGACCTGCACGCGAAGTAAGTCACGAACGTCGCGACGATCGCCGGTGGTGTCGCCCACCTGAGGAAGTCGAGGAACCCATAACCCGAGTTCAGTGCGATCAGCACGCCTATCGGGTTCCCGACGACCGTGGCGCTGCTGCCGATGTTGGTGGCGAAGACCGTCATCAGCATCAGCGGTATCAGGGGGACTTGGAACCTGCTCGCTAGCGTAATGGCCGAGGACATCATGAAGAGTATCGAGGTCACTTCGTCCACGAGGGCCGCTGAGAGAGCGGACATCAGCATGAGTATGAGTATCAACCGGTCCGCGCTGCTCCCCCCAACCTCTAAAACTCTGTCGACCACTACCTCGAAGAACCTCCTCTCCTCGAGGAACCCGATCACGGTCATCATGCAGAGGAGGAAGACGATCACGTCGAGGCTCGCGAACTCTATGAACGTGGGGACGTCGAGCAGCCTTGTCGCCATCAGGACGAAGACGCCGACGAGTGCGAAGGCGAGCCTGAACTTCCAGAAGAGGAGTGTCCCGCCGATGATCGCGGTGAAGATGGCCGTCGCTATCGCCTGGCTGGCCGAGAGTCCCGCGACTAGCGCCAAGACCCCGAACGTTATCGGTATCAGCGGGTAGGCTGCTCCCTTCGCGCGCATGGGATCACCTGGCGCTCTTCTGTGTGCCTTAAGATATACTAGAGACCGGCGCGCTTAGGCGAAGAACTGCTCCAAGCTCCCGACCCCGACGATCACGTCGAAGTCCATGTCGAGGCTGTCGAGGACCTGCTCGAAGGTCGACCTCATGTACTCGATGTACTTCTCGACGTCCACCTGGTCTTTCGATATCTTGACGCTCGGGTGGAGGGGCGCGACGCCGACCTTGTCCTTGGTCTTCACGTACCTGATGATATCGCCCGAGGTCACCTGAACGCCGTGTTGCTGCAGAATCTTCGCGGCCTTCACGTGGGGAGGCGTAGTCTCGGTGTAGCTCTCAGGCTGCTTGGAGAGCATCACGCTGAACGCGAGCTCGCTCAGCTCGAACTCCCTCTTCCTCAGCTTCCTGTGCCACGTCTTGATCAGGTCCGCGATGTGCCTCTTCACGGTCTCGAGGTCCTCGGGCGTCCTAACGTTGGCCAGCTCCTGGAGCATCGAGTTGAAGGCCTCCCTGATGAAGTCGGGGATGTGCCTCTTCTTCCCCGTCAAGCCCTTCACGTCGACCACGCCCTTCGACGTCAGGCCGAGGTAGTTCTTCTTCCTCGACGAGAAGACGATGTAGACGTACTCCTTGTCAGGCTCGAGGTCGAGTCCTAGCTCCGTCGCGGCCCACCTGATGAGTTTCTCGAGGATCGCGCCGTCTGCGCCCTTGAGGAAGAGCGAGTCGGTGTCTCCGTAGACCACGGTCGCGCCGAGCTCCCTTACCTTCTCGATCGCAGACTTGAAGACGTACCTGCCGATCGCCGCGGTGCTCTCGGCGAGGGGCGGGCAGTAGAGCGGAAACTCCTCGAACCCGAAGACGCCGTACGAAGCGTTGAGGAAGACCTTCGTCGCCTTCTGGACCACGTCGTACCACCTCCTCTGGCCCTCGGGGAGGCTCTTGTCGGAGCTCCGGGGCTTGTAGAGTCCGACCCTCACTTCCTTCAGGGCCCCTATGATCGAGCTCTGGAGGCCTCTGTTCTTGGTGCAGACCCAGTGGGGCGTCTCCGGGACTAGGTTCCTCCTGCACTCCTCATGCGGGCACCTGATGGTCTCGTAGCTGAGGTTCCACCGGGCGAGGACGGATGGGTACAGCGACGCGAAGTCGACGACCTTCACGTCGAAGTGGATCCCGGGCGCCGGGTCGACGACGATCGCTCCCCTGTACTTCTTCCCCTCGATGACGGCCTTCGTGACCGTCCCTCCCTTGACCTCAAGGATCTCCTCCTTCCTCGGGATCAGCCAGCCCCTCCTCCTGTGCTCGAAGTAGAGGAGGTTCTTGATCCATCCCGATACGCCGTGCCTGCAGAGGTCCTCGACGGGGAGCCTGCTGATCCTGCAGAGGACCATCATCAGCCTCAGGACCAGCCTGTCCTCGAATGTGAGGAGGTTGTAGACGAGCTCGGCGTCGTTCATGCAGTACTCCGCGAGCTTGACGGCCGAGAGGGAGGAGATCGGCTCCTCGATCTTCACCTTCCCCTTCCCGAGGAGGGCCTGGGAGATACCCTCGAGGGTGAACTCCCTGTACTTGTTGTCGAAGGCGTAGATCTGGATCGACTTGTTGAGGAAGAAGGAGTAGAGGTCGACGTGGACCGCCCTCACGAAGGTCGCGCCCTCGCGTCCCAGGACTATCGGGACCTTCTCCTTCGGTATGCCTAGCCGCTCGGCCCTGTTCCGGAGATAGGGGAGGTCGAAGTCGTCGCCGTTGAAGGTCGCGATCACTGCATACTCGCTGTCGAGCACCGCGAAGACCTCCTCGAGCATCTCCCGCTCTGACCCGTGGGTGATCATCCTGTAGCCGTCCCCCTCGACCGTCGACGGCCCGGCACCCTCGACCAGCACGTGGACGTCCTTCCTTCCGTCGGATCCACGTATCGCGACCGCGACGACCTTGTCCTCAGCCTTAGACGGGTCAGGGACCCTCGTGGCGATCGGGTTAGCGACCTCGATATCGATCCCGCAGACCGGGAGGTCGGGCTGGTCGGCCTCGAGGAGTCGTATCCAGTCCGCGACGAGTTCGAGGTCCCTCTCCTCGACGCCCTTCAGCCTCCTGGCGATCGAGATCGCCTCCGAGGTGTCCATGGTGTACAGCGTGAGCCGGCCGTCCTCCCCGAGGAGGTATGGAGCTCCAACGATCAGGCCCCTGTCCATCAGGTAGTTCAGGTGGTAGGGTATGTCCGCCTCCCACGCCGTCACCTTCTCCCTCACCGAATACGCCCTTCCGCCGATGGTCAGAGGGTCCTTCGCGATCGCCTTCGTCATGGTCTTCTCTTGCTGCCTCAGCGCGTCGAAGAGTCTGACCCTCTCGAAACCGACCAACCTCTCGATGGTCTCCTTGAGCGCAGCCCGCAGCTCAGACTCGTCGAGGTCAGAGTAGCAATAGGGGAGGTGGCCCGTGTTGTCCTCGAGGAGCTCGACCCTCTTGGTATGGGGGTTGTAGAGCTTCAGGTACGCCTTACCTTTAGCGCCGTCGTACGCCGCCGAGAGCAGGAACCTGAGGTTCTCCGGCCAGGTCCTCTCGAAGCGGAGGGGCTCCTGCTTGGGGATCCCAGACGTCGTGGGAGCGAGAACGTCGGTGAGCTTCAGCTGCATCCACACTTCCCTTCGCGCGAGGGTGATTAAGGTTTGCCGACCGTGGAACTTAGCGAATTCCACTTATATCGATCCCGCCGCGAACCGAGCTGATGCGGGGCCGAGCCGCGCTGGTCGCCTCGCTGGTCGCGGGGCTGATCTTGAGGTCGGCCTTAGCGCCGGTGACCGGCCACCCCTGGGACGTGCACGTCTGGCTCCGCACAGCGGAGCTCTTCACGAGCGGTTACTGGAACGTTTACACGGTCTCCGAGATACCCCAGTTCCCCTGGGGGTTCTACAGTTACCCTCCGGTCTGGCTCCTCGTGGTCGCGGCAACCTACGCGGCCTCGGGGGCGAACTCGGCGCCGACCTGGGCGGCCGTCGGCGCGATAAAGGCCCCAATCGTAGTCGCGGACGTCTTGGTGGCGGTTTGGATCTACAGGCTCTCCAGGGCAGTAGGAGTCGGGGAGAGGAGGTCTCAGACCCTCGCGATCGCCTACGCCCTCAACCCCGTCGCGGTCTTCATCTCCGGCGTGTGGGGGATGTTCGACCCGATTGCTGTGCTGTTCGCGTTGGTGGCGCTCGAGCTCCTGATTAAGGGGAGGTTCACGGCCTCAGGGGTCGCGCTGGGCCTCGGCATCGCGACGAAGCTCTTCCCCATCTTACTTTTACCGGTCACGGTGATCCACATCCGAACGGTTAGCGGCGAAAGGTTCGGCGGCGCGGTGATCGGCCACATCCTGGCCGCTGTCGGTGTTCCAATCGCGCTCTCCATGCCTTTCCTCGTGGACGCGCCGATGAACTTCCTCGGGAAGCTGCTCTACCACACGGCTAACGTCGGCCAGTTCACCTACTGGGCCCTGATCTACCCGTTCTTAGGCAAGGAGCTCTCGTCCATAGCGTCATACTCGATGCTGGCGGCGCTGTACGCGAGGTTGCTCTCGAGGTACGCGGGGGAGGGGGTCCCGGACGCGCCCGCGGTCGTGAGGCGCTCGACGGCAATGATCGCGGTGTTCTTGGCCTGCTCGACGAAGGTGAACGTCCAGTACCTGTTGTGGTTGATGCCGGTCGCCTTCGTCGCGGCCTCGGTGGACTCGGAGGGCATAGGGAAGAGGATCTGGGGGTCGATCGCGATACTGAACGTCGCAGCGGTCCTCTTCCTCGTCTACGTCACGAACCTCACCGGGTTCTCGATCGACTCCCTCGGCAGGGTCTCGCCGACCGCGCCGGTCGACGTGGGCCTCGCTGGGACCCTCTTGGTTCTTGCCGCGGTCCTAGCTGGATGGCAGTTCGTCAGGCTGGGGACGTTCGAAGTCTTGGGCGGTAAGTTCGACGCGGAGCTCGTCAAGCGGTTCGGGGTTGCCTCGATGCTAACGGTGCTGGTCGCGGCGGCCCTCGTGGTCCCAGCGCCAAGGGGCGTGAACCTGAACTGCGACGGCGAGAGGATCGCGGTCGTCGAAGGGCCCGATTCGTTCTTCCTCCCGAACGGGTCGCCGGACGTAAAGCTGATTGAGAGGGCCGGAGGGCCGACCGCGGTCGCTATACCCTTCGGGCTTGACCTCTTCCTCCTCTACGACGGTCGGAAGGACATCAGGCTCGACCCGCACGTGAAGTTCAGGATAGGGAGGGACGACTGGGACGTCTCGAGGTTGGCCTCGTCCGTCAGATCCCTCAAGGGGCTCGGGCTGAGGGTCCTCCTGGGGATCTACGCGCACCGTGGGAAACCTCTAGTAAGCTACGGGGTCCAGGGCTTCACGACCCGGCTCCTCGAGTCGACTTATCCTCATGCGGTCAAGGGGGACCTTATCGACTTCACGACCAGGCTGGAGGGGCGAGACGTCACGCTCGCGTCGCTGATCGGTGAGAGGGCCATCTCCTTGATGAGGGACGTAGGGTTCGACGGGATCTATGTGATCACGGAGCACGAGCACAGGGACGGCGTTTGGAGGTTCAACCCGACCGTGATAGAGCTGCTCGTCGAGCTGAGGAAGAGGGCGGGAAGGAATGCGACGCTGATCTTCGACGGGATCGACCCCTTGACGGAGCAGGTCGACTGGGTCGATGAGGTGGCCGCGGTCTCGGACGTCGTCGTCCTGAGGACATCGCCGTGGATGAGGAGGCTGAAGTCCAACTACCTCGAGGACGGGCAGCTCGAGAGGATCGCTGACGCAGTCAAGGGGCTGCTCGGCCGTCACGACCTCAACAAGTTCGCGTATGCGCTCTACGTCGTCGACTTCTCCGAGGGCTGGGTCGTCCCCGGGATACAGGTCCAGGCGGAGACCGAGGAGCTGGGGATGCTGATCAGGTCCTGCGTCGTCTACCACGCTAGCGTATACCTGCCCTATCGGTTGAGCTCGAGCTGACGTTCTGTCCGCGCCGGTTTAGGCTTAAAAAGACCCACCGGTCGGATAGTGAAAGAATTGCTGGAGACTTGGACGCCTAGGACGAAGGTCGGTCAACTGGTCAGGTCCGGTAGGATAAACTCGATCGAGGAGCTGATCGCGAACCACTACAGGATCACGGAGCCCGAGATCGTCGACTACCTGATGCCGAACATCGAACAGGAGGTGATCGACATACAGATGGTACAGAGACAGACCGACGCGGGCGAGAGGTCGAGCTACAGGGCGATCGTCGCGGTGGGGAACAGGGACGGTTACGTCGGACTGGGCGTGGGGAAGTCGACCCACGTGGTGATGGCGATAGAGAAGGCGACCATGCGGGCGAAGATGAACCTGTCCCACGTCGTCAGAGGGTGCGGGAGCTGGGAGTGTGCGTGCGGCGAGCCTCACAGCCTCATCACGAGGGTCAGGGGCAAGTACGGGAGCGTCGAGATCGAGGTACTTCCGGGCCCGAGGGGGCTGGGGCTTGTGGCAGGCGACATCGCGAAGACGATCCTGAGGCTGGCAGGGGTCGAGGACTGCTGGACGAGGACCTTCGGCGAGACCAGGACGCCGCTAAGCATGGCCGGCGCGACGTACGTCGCCCTGAAGAACACGCTGAAGTTCGTCCTTCCCGCGGCTTGGAAAGCCTGAAGGTGGTGGCGCTTGGAGGGCTCAGCGAAGTGCTACCTCGTGATCAGGTTAAGGGGGCCGTCCGGCCTCAGCGAGGAGGTCGAGTACACGCTCAGGCTCATGCACCTCAGGAGGAGCCAGTGGGCCTCCCTCGTGAGGGCAGACCCCTCGTACCTGGGGATGCTGAACAAGGTCGCGCCCTACGTCACCTGGGGCGAGCCGGACCCTGAGGTCCTCGCGAAGCTGTTCAGGAAGAGGGCCGAGTCGTGGAACCGCGCGCCGCTTTCGGATGTGCTCTCCAGATTGGGCTGCAAGGACGAGCTCGAGCTGGCGAGGAAGGTCGTATCGGGCGAGATAAAGCTCGGGGAGCTCTTCAACCACCTCAAGCCCTACTTCAGGCTCCACCCGCCCAAAGGGGGTTACAGGAGGAGCACCAAGAGGATGTTCGCCGACAAGGGCGAGGCCGGGTACAGGGGACAGGCCATCAACGAGCTCCTGCGCAGGATGATCTGAGCCCTCGCCAAAGGATATCAGTACCTCGGGAATACGAGCTCCCGGGAATGACCCGGGAGAGGATACAGGTCGGGTTCGGCGAGCGGCTCTTCAGCTATGGCTTCGGAGCTTATCACCCCTTCAACAGGGTCAGGATTAGCGTCTTCGAGGCGAAGTTCAACGAGCTCCTCTCGAGGCACGGGGACCTGATCGAGCTGGTCGAGCCGGAGGAGTGTAGGGAGGAGGAGCTCACGCTCTTCCACACGCCCGAGTACGTCAAGTTCGTGAAGGCGGCCTGCTCCCCCGGATCGAACGTCAGATACCTCGACTACGGGGACACTCCTGCTTACCCAAACTGCTTCAGGAACGCGTGCACCGTGGTCGGCACTACCCTCAAGCTCCTCAAATCGATCGCCCAGGGCCGGGTAAGGAGGGCCTTCAGCCCGATAGGCGGGCTACACCACGCGATGAGGAACTCCGCCGGCGGGTTCTGCATCTTCAACGACGTCGGCGTCGCGATGGAGTACGCGTTCAGGTTCCTCGGCTACAGGTCGATCGCGTACGTGGACATCGACGCTCATCACGGCGACGGCGTCTACTACGAGTTCGAGGAAGACCCGCGCGTGATCTTCTTCGACGTTCACCAGGACGGCAGGACGCTTTACCCGGGGACCGGCTTCGATTACGAGAGGGGTAAGGGCGAGGCTTTCGGGAGGAAGATGAACGTGCCGCTTCCGCCGGGAGCTGGCGACAGGGAATTCCTCAGGAGCTTCGAGAGGGGGATTGAGTTCCTGAAAGGCTTCGAGTTCGACCTCATAGTCCTCCAGTGCGGCGCCGACGGCCTCGCCGGGGACCCGCTTACCGACCTCAGGTACTCGAAGGAGGCCCACAGGTTCGCGGCAAGGTCGCTCGCGGAGCTCTCGGAGGAGAAGTGTCGCGGCAGGATCCTCGCGCTCGGCGGGGGAGGCTACGACCCACAGAACGTCGGCGACGCGTGGATCGAGGTAGTCTCGGCGTTAGCGGGAATCGAGTGAACGGCTCGTGCCTCCTCCCGATCCGCGTCGCAAGTATCTGATGAACTCGGGCCGTGAGATGTCAGACACGACACCGCGTTCCGTCGGCCACGACGATGAGCTCTCTATAACGCCTAGGGTCGAAGCGAGGGTCCTGAAGGGACTCGTGACCGCGATGGAGAGGGGCCTGCCGCTCGACGAACGGACCGTCGCGGAGCAAGCCGGCGTCGCGACGGAGGTCGCTGGAGCCACCTTGAGGAGTTGGGGAGTGGGAACTGCGGCTCTGAAGGATGAGGAGCTCCTCGGGCTGGTCGAGGGGCTTCTGCTGAAGTCCGCGGGATCGGATCGACTCCTAGAGGGCCTGAGGTGGGAGCTCTTTGAGAGGGCGGTAGGGCGGATGCTGGGAAGGGCTGGCCTCGAGGTGCTCTGGGACGTGAGGCTTAACATCGAGCCCACGAGGTACCAGTTCGACCTGCTGGCGGTCGGAGGCGGAGCCGTCTACGCCGTCGAGTGCAAGAGGTGGCGCAGGACCATCACACCGTCGCTGATGAGAACGGTCTCCGGGGAGCTCCTCAGAAAGCTGGAGGCCCTCGAGCGCGCCCTCCTTCACCTCCTCGGTCAAGGCCGTGCGAGGGTGCTGCTGGTGCCGCTGGTGATCGCACCATACGTCCCCCCTACCATGGGCGACGTCTACTTTGCCTCCGTTAGGCACCTGAGGTCCTTCCTCGCAGAGCCAGCCGCGGCACTGGAGTCCCCGCCGGTCAGGGAACTCCGGCTCACTTCGCCCCCGAGCGCGATGACGTTCAGGAGGGCCCCCTTCAGGTCCTTGAAGTCTCGCCCGTAGAGACCCCACGATCTGGTCCTGCCCAACGACGATGAAGGCGGTCCTTCTACCTTTATTAGTTTCTGGCGGGACTACTGGGAGGTGCACGTGAAGCTCGCGGGCTCTCTCGAGTCGAGACCGGCCGCATCGGCCATCGCCTAGTGTGTATCAGGGTGATTGATCATGTCCGGAAGGGACTCCGTATCATTATACAAGTTCAAGAGGTTCATCGAGGAGCTGGAGCGGAAGGAGGGTAGGGGTACCGAGCTCGTCTCCCTCTACATACCTCCGGGTAAGAGGGTCGACGAGGTCATCGGGTACTTAAGGCAGGAGTACTCGACCGCGGCGAACATCAAGTCAAAGAGCACGAGGAAGAACGTCATGTCTGCGATCGAGAGCGCGATCCAGAGGCTCAAGCTTTACAGGGAGGTCGGGCCCAACGGCCTCATCATCTTCAGCGGCGCGATCTCCCACGGAGGTCCAGGCGAGGAGAAAGTCGAGGTCTACGACATAGTTCCACCCGAGCCGTTGAACCTCTTCCTCTACAGGTGCGATAGCAAGTTCTACCTCGAGCCCCTGAGGGACCTCCTCAAGGAGAGGGACGTCTACGGGGTGTTGGTTATAGATAACGAGGAGGCTGCGGTCGCGGTCCTCAAGGGGAGGAAGGTCGTCGAGCTGAAGGTCTACACCTCGGGCGTTCCGGGGAAGCACAGGGCTGGTGGGCAGTCGGCGAGGAGGTTCGAGAGGTTAAGGGACCAGGCGCTGGAGGAGTACTACAAGAGGGTCGCGGACCACGCGAACGAGGTCTTCCTCAGCTATCCTGAGATCAGAGCGGTGATAGTCGCGGGCCCCGGCCCCACGAAGGAGGTCTTCGTCCAGGGGAACTACCTCCACTACTCCCTCAGGGACAAGGTGAAGGTCGTCGACACGTCGTACTCCGGGGAAGAGGGCGTCAGGGAGGCGATAGAGAGGGCTGCGGACGAGTTGAAGGAGCTGAGGCTCGTCATGGAGCGCCGGGTCGTCGAGGCCGTTATGCGAATGGCGACGCAGGGAAGCGGGGTCGTCTACGGCGAGAGGCAGGTGAGGCAGGCGCTGGCGAGGGGCGAGCTGAGGAGGCTCGTCGTGAACGAGGACCTTGACGCCCACGAGGTGACGATATCCTGCTCGAAGTGCGGTTACTCCGAGCGGGTCACGATGAACTCGGAGCAACTGGTCTCGGAGCTCCCGAAGAGGCTCGGCGCCACCTGCCCGAGCTGCGGGAACGCCTCGCTCCTCGAGGCCGGGCGGGAGCCGCTGGTCGACGTCCTGATCCGCGAGGCCGAGTCGACCGGGACACAGGTCGAGCTGATCTCCTCGGACCACGAGGCGGGAGAGATGTTCCTGAGGATGTTCGGCGGGATCGCCGGGATTCTGAAGTCGGCGCAGAGTTGACGCGCTCCACCGAAGTCTACCGGCCCTCTGAGGACACCTTCCTCCTGATCGACTCAATCTCGGAGTACGCCTCCCGTGGGTTGGCCCTCGCGCTCGACGTCGGATGCGGGTCCGGAGCGGTGACGGAGTCACTACTGGAGATCTCAGACGAGGTGATCGCAGTCGACGTATCGCTGCCCGCGCTGGAGGCGACCAGGGAGAAGGTCAGGAGCCGAGCGGAGAGGGTTCACCTGATCGCGTCCGAAGGCGTCGCGTTCCTGAGGGAGGGCACACCGATTGAGCTCATCGCCTGCAATCCGCCCTATCTCCCCATCGAGCAGGACGAGGAGTACGACCCGGCGGTCCACGGCGGGCCCACGGGTGTCGAGTTCTCGAAGGCGCTCCTGAGCTCGCTGGCAGACAGGCTGAAGGGGAGGGCCTGGACCCTCTTCCTGATCGCCTCATCCCTCTCCGACCTCGGATCGCTGGTCCTTCACGCCGAGCGACTCGGGCTCGAGGTCTCCTTCGCGGCTCACAGGCGGCTCTTCTTCGAGGAAATCTACTGCCTCAGGGTGAGCGGGCACGGGTCGTCAGGCGAGGCTCAACAGCGAACCTTTTTTACCGACGGAGGGGACGGGTGACGAACTCGAATGGCGTCGGGGGAGAGGAAGTTAACGAGGCGCGGCCAATTGGTCGAGTCGCCCGAGGGCGAGCTCATGCTCGTGAACGAGAGCGGCGTCGCGTATCTAGTCAACGAGTCGGTGGTCGCGGTCTGGAGCTTCTTCGAGGACAAGACCGTCGAGGAGGTCGTGCTGGAGCTCTCCCAAGAGCTTGCGATAGAGCCCTCGGAGATCAGGGATGCGATCAGGAACTTAGCGGACCAGCTGATCGAGGCTGAGCTCCTCGGGTGAGGGGCCGCATCGGTTCACCGATCGCCCGAACCGTTTTTGTTCCGCAGATGTCAGCGGAGGGTATGCACCACGATCAGCGTTGTCAGCGCCGCGCTGAGGTAAAGGGCACCCGTCGCCAAAACCAGTCCTGGCAGCGGGGGAGTGCCGAGCGCGAACCACGCCGACCTCAAGAGGTTGCCGGCGTTGAGAAGCGCGACCGGATAAAGGCTCAGGCCGCGGTAGGGCGTCTTAGCGGACAGGAGTCCTGGCAATAAGAGGGGAGCGTAGGCGATTATCGCGTGCCCTGCGAACCCGATGCCCAACGCGTGTATGAAGACGTCCCTCACCCCGAAAGCGAGTGGGGCACGGATCGCGGTGAGCAGGGATGCCGATATACCCGCTAGACCGCCGACAAGCAGCCAGACGCAGGCGATGACGTACGCCGCTGAGAAGTACAGATACCTGACCCTGTCCCTCTCGATCATCCTGTGGAACTGCTCGCCCCCTTTCACGCGTTTGAAACCGTCGACCGAAAGGATCCACAACAGTGAGGTCGCCGCGTAGACCACGGAGGAGAGCAGGTCGAGGTTTCGGTCATCGAGAGCGAACGCTGCGATTGCCACCGACGCCGAGAGGGCTAGGAGGGGGAACAAGGCCTTCCATAGCCGCCTCCGAACCGCGAGCTCTATCCTGAAGTGGATGGTCTTGATCCCTATGCCGAAGATCATGCCTCCCGCCACGTCGTATAGGACGAGTTGCAGCATCCCGGCCCTTGAGTAGGGGTTGTGGCCCCAAGACTCCGCGACCGCCGTCAGAAGTACAATCACGGGTATCAAAACCGCTGACAACGAGATCACTGGGTCCGCCGCGCCGAGCGGCCCGAGCGGCCTACGGAGCGTCTTCACGACGTAATATGCGAAAATCGACGAACTGGATGAGCTCAACAGATGACCTAAAACCCAGCCTGCAGAGTTTGGGGGCCAGAACGCTCCCAGCAGGACCCCAATCTGATGTGCTGCGAGCGTCGTCGCCTTGAGGCGCTTTCCGGTTGAGACGTCGACGTTCCTGAACCTCGGGACCAGCACCAGAGCTACCGACTGGATGAACCCGTAGACGAACCCGAACGTCATGAGTTTGGGATGAGGGTAGAGCAGTAGGGATGCCGTACCTGGGACCACCATGGAGATCATCCAGAACACTCCGAGGAACGTCCCGACCATACCGGTGATCGAGGCGAGGGCTATGCCGGGGACGGCTATCAACCTGGCGGCCCTCTGCCTGTCAAGCATCCACCGATTCGCAGGTCAATCTATGTAAAAGCTATTATCAAACCAGCCGCTCAGCTAACCGGTTCAATTAGGGGGCTTGGGAGGTCCCTCACTCGAGGACGGCGAGCCCCTTGAGCACCAGATAGACGGCGGCGTGGGCCGGCAGCTCGGTCACTACCGGTCCGTGGACCTCCTGGAATTCCAGACCTCCTAGCCTGAACCCCGGAGAGTACAGCACCTTCACCCTCATCGGTCTGCCCCTGATCGCGACGGCCTCATCGAACGGGTCGAAGTCGTGCAGCCTCTCGAGCGGGACCCTCCTCACCGCCAAGCCCGTCTTGCCGTTGAGCGACTCCGAGAGCCTCACGAGCCTGTGGACGTCGGCGGTCACGACCGGATCGATCTTCACCGACTCCTCACGGACGACCTCATCGAGCAGCCTCCTGACCTCCGAGGGCCTCATCCGTGCCAACGCCGACCCCACGTCCTCGTCCGTTCCGGTCGAAAGCCTCGCGTAAATCCTCCTCCAGATCCTCCCCCGCCACCCGTAGGCATCGAGCTCCGGTTCGCCGGCCGTTGCCCGACGGGGCCTCCCCCTTACGGACCCGAACCCCATCGCCTCTGGGGCCAACCCCTCCGCGGTCAGGTACTGGACTATCTCTCGCCTGCCCTGCTGGTCGAGGTCCCTCAGTTCTGAGGAGTCGACGACCACGTGGAACCCTCGGTTGCCGGAGAAGTTCACCTCGACGTCTTCCTCCCTGACGCCGAACTCGCCCAACAGCAATTCAACCAGCTTGATCAGCTCCCTCCGGGCCCCCTCGAGGCAACGCTCGCAGACCCAGTCGACCTCGACGGTCTTCGCGCCGCACCCGCACGACTCGCCCTCCACGAGGCCGTGCTCCGTGCAGACCCGGAATACGTGATGTCCCCCGCACGGCGGGTCGGCGTGGTCAGCGTCGATGTCGAAGACGAGGTCCGCTCCAAGCCATCCCTTCTCCTCCATGGGAGCGGAGGGATAGGTGAAGTACGCGGAGGACCTGTATGCGTGAAGCGGGGCCACCCTCGCGAGCGTCACCAGGAGGTCATCGATGGACCTGAAGGCCAAGTGGCGAACCATCGTCGGCTTCGAGAACTCCCAGTACCCGAACTCTCTCTGCTCGAGACTCGTGACCCTAATCGGGGGACGAGATCGATAATACTGCGAGAAGAGACTCCTGATCACCTCTAAGCGCTTAGCCTCGCTCTTGGTCGCCTCCACCGCTGCTCCACTTACCAGCTCAGATAAAACCGGATGCTGGTCCTCGGCGCTGCAAGAGCGTGCTCGGATTACTGCGGCGCCACCAGCGTCCCCTTCGGCTCCTCCAGGACCTTCAGTGGGTCCTCCACGAGCCCGTTGGAGATGATGGCCAACTTCACGCCGAACGAGACGGCCTCACCGGCCAGCATCAGCTTCCTGTTCATTCCGGGACCGATCCGCTGCGACAGGTCGAACGCCTCTTGAGGCGTCAGCCTCCCCACGACTTCCCCGTCCACGAGGACCCCGTCGACGTCGCTGAGCAGCACTAGGGCGTCGGCCGAGATCGCCTTCGCGATGGAGGTCGCTGCCTGGTCTCCGTCGACGTTCAGGAGCTCTCCCTCCTCGCTGACCGCGATGGGCGCGACGACGACCGTGAACCCGCTCGAGGTCAGGAGCTCCAGGAGTTGGGGCGAGACGGAGGTGATCATCCCGGTGTACCCGCCCTCGATGACGCGCTTCCTCCCCCGGTCGTCGACCACGACTATCCTCTTCTTCCTCTCCGCCGTGAGCAGGCCGCCGTCGGCACCCGAGATCCCGACCGCCTTCACGCCGAGCTTCCTGAGGGCCGCGACGATCTCCTTGTTCAGCTTCCCTGCCATCACCATGACGTAGACCTCGAGCTCCTGGAGGTCCGTGTACCTGCTCCTAATGCCCTGCGGCGATGTCACGAACTTCGGCTCGATCCCCATGCGCCTGGAGTACTCGCTGACGACGTCACCCCCTCCGTGGACGAAGACGATCCTGTGGGAGCTGGAGCGCCTCGCGATGCTCTCCGCGATCCCCGTGAGGTTCCCGAGGAGCGCCCTGCCCCCTGCTTTCACGACGACCCTCACGCCCGAGTCGCCTCGCCGCTGTCCGGGAGGACCAGGTCTTTGCCCGTCCTCAGCACCGGGGGTATCACGCCAGCCCTGACCGCGTGGTCAGCCAGCACCATCGCCACGACCGACTCGACGACCGGGACGGCCCTAGGCCCTATCACCGGGTCGTGCCTACCAGTCACCACGACCTCCTCCTCGGACATCGTGCGGACGTTCAGGGTCCGTTGTGGGAGCGCGATAGAGGCTGGAGGCTTGAAGGCGACCCTCACCACGATCTCCCTCCCTGTCGAGAGCCCCCCGACGATCCCGCCGGCGTTGTTGGTCACCGGGACAACCCTTCCGTCGACGAGCCCAAGCGGGTCGTTGTTCAGGGAGCCCCGCGAGTTCACCACCCCAAAGCCCGCCCCGAACTCGATGCCCTTGACCGCAGGGATCGAGAGGAGGGCCCTCGCCAAGTCCGAGTCCAAGGAGGAGAAGACCGGCTCGCCGAGGCCCGGGGGGACGTTGAGAACCAGGCACTCGACGAGGCTGCCGACGCTGTCGCCGGACCCCCTCGCCTCCAGCACGACCTGCCTCATCCTCTCCGCCGCCTCCTCGTCGGGGCACCTAAGGTCGTTCGAGTACCGCTTGGCCCTTATCGCGTCCACGGGGAGCTCCCTCGCCTCTACGCCGTCGATCCTCTTCACGTAGGCGAGCACCTCGGTCCCTAGGGTCACCCTTAGAAGCTTAATCGCCACCGCGCCTGCCATCACGAACCCGGTGGTTATCCTCCCGGAAAACCTCCCGCCTCCGCGCCAGTCATTGAACCCGCCGTACTTGACCCTCGCGAAGTAATCGGCGTGTCCTGGCCTCGGCGTCTCGAGCAGCCTCTTGTAGCTCCTAGAGTCGACGTCCTTGTTCCAGACCACCATCGCGATCGGCGCCCCGGTCGTGAAACCGTTGAAGACGCCGCTGAGGATCTCGACCCTGTCCTCCTCTCTCCTCTGGCTCGCGACCAGCGACTGGCCTGGCCTCCTCAGGTCTAGCAGAGGCTGAACGTCCTCCTCTGAGAGCGGTAGGCCTGCGGGGCAGCCGTCGATCACGACGCCGACGCACCTCCCGTGGCTCTCGCCGAAGCTCGTCACGACGAATCTCTCGCCGATCGAGTTACCTGCCAACCTGCACGACCTCCAGCCCTACGCTCGAGACGTCCCTCAAGAAGTCTGGGTAAGAGACGTCGACCGAGCCGATCCCGAGCGTCTTCACCCTCCCGTGCGTCGCAGCGGAGAGGACCGCGAAGGCCATGAAGAGCCTGTGGTCGTCGCGCGGGTCCAAGACGACCTCGTTCACGGTCCCAGGTGAGACCGAGAGCCCGTCTTCGAACTCCTCGACGATCGCGCCCGCCTTTGCCAGCTCGGACGCGAGGACCGAGACCCTGTCGCTCTCCTTGAACCTCGCGTGCCTCACCCCCCTCACTATGGTCTTCCCGTCGGCGAAGAAGCCCAGGACCGCGACGACCGGGAGCAGGTCCGGTGAGTCCCTTAGGTCGACCTCGACCCCCTCGAGGGCCGAGCCGCGAGTCTCGACGTATTCCTCGCCCCGCCTGACGCTCGCGCCCATCGCCTCCAGTATCTCGAGGATTGCGGAGTCGGCTTGGGGGAGAGCGGGGTCCAGCCCCGCGACGCGGACGTATCCTCCGAGGAGGACCGGAATGACCAGTAAGAACGCCGCGAGGCCGTAATCGCCGGGGACCGTGAACCTCCCACGCTTGAGCGCGCGACCTCCGACCACCAGCCGCTTACCGTCGAACTCTGCCCTTCCCCCGAAGGCCCTGACGGTCTCCAACGTCGCCGCGACGTAGGGCCCCGAGACCAGCTCCCCGACGACCTCAACCTCGGTCACCTCCTCGCACGCGGAGCCCGCGATAGCCAGCGCGGAGAGGAATTGGCTGCTGACGTCGCCTCTGATGCTGCACCGGCCTCCCAACGAGCCCTTTCCCTTCACGACGACCGGAGCGTAACCGTTCCCCCTCGTCGACCAGGCCTCGACGCCGAGCTGGCCCAAAGCGTCCAGGAGCGGCTGCATCGGCCTCCTCCTCAAGCTCGCGTCTCCGGTGAGGACCGTGTGACCTCTGCTGACGAGAGCCGCGACGCCGGTCGCGATTCTGAGCGTCGTGCCGGAGTTCATCGCGTCGATCACGTCCTCAGGGACCTCGGGCCAGCCTCCCTCGATCACCGCCGCCTCACCCATGAGCTCGACGTCGGCGCCGAACGCCCTCACAGCGCCGATGGTCGCCCTCGTGTCCCTTGAGACCAACGGGTTGTAGACGACGCTCTCGCCCTGGGCCAGCGAGGCCATGAAGACCGCCCTGTGAGTGTAGCTCTTCGAAGGAGGGGCCTTGACCTCTCCGCCGATGCTTTCTCTCGGCCTCAATGCGACCGCTCCCATCCAACCGACCTCCGCAGCGCGAACCTCCCGATCGCTTCCATCCATTTGTACCCGACCTCGGCCCCGGTCCAGAGCCTGAACGACGCGGCCGCTTGCCTCGCGAGGACCTCCACGCCGTCGACCAGCTCGAGCCCCCTCGCCGAAGCGAGCCGAGACATCGGCGAACCCCTCGGCCCGTAGACGAGGTCGACGAGCAGCGCGCCGTCCTTGAGGTCCTCAGGCCCGATCGGGAGCTCAGCGCCCTCCACGAGCCCGACGGGTATCGTGTTGACCACGACTTGTGACCCCTTCGCGGCCTCCTTTGCCTTCTCGAGGGGTACCGCCGCGAGCCTCGACTCTCCTAACGTCCTGAACCTCTCGACCAGCTCCTGGGCCTTGGCGAGCGTCCTGTTGGCGATCGAGACGGATCCGGCCCCGAGCGCGATCAGAGCCGCGACCGCCGCCCTCGCGGACCCCCCTGCCCCAATGACGAGGGCGTCGAACCCGCTCCCGATCGAACGCTCAGCAACGGCCTCCCTGATCGCGACGTAGTCGGTGTTGTGTCCTTCCCACCCGTCGTCCGACCTCTTGAGCGCGTTCACGGCCCCGATCAGCGCAGAGTCCTCGGACAGACTGACAGCGTGCTTCGCCGCCTCCTCTTTGTACGGGATCGTCACGTTCAGTCCAGCGAACCCGAGTTCGTGAAGGGCCCTCATCACAGAGCCGACCGCGCCCGATGACCTGACGTGAACGGTCACGTAACTCAGGTCGAGCCCGAGCCTCCTCGCGGTTAACGTGTGGATCAGGGGCGACACCGAGTGCGAGATCGGGTCACCGATCAGCCCGAGCAGGGGCAAGTGCCACCACCCGATTAAGGAGCTCCGCCAAGAGCTTCGTCTCAGGGACGCTCAGCTGTCCAGGTGCGACCTCTTTCCCCTTCAGCGCTGCGTAGGTGAAGGGCGCGCCGAGGACCAGCGAGAGCGGCCTCGTCAGGCTCCATCTCTCGCCGACCGAGAACGAGACGAGCCCTCCCCTCGACCACTCGACCTCCCGGTAAAGGGCGAGCGTCGAGGCGGCTCCCGCAGCGGTGACCGGCGAAGTGACCAGCTTCACTAGATCGCCGTGGGACCTCAGGGCCTCCGCGAGCTTGACGAGCTCCGCGACGCTAGGGTCTCCGGGCCCGAGGTGGACAGACGCGATCACCCTTTCCGCCCCGAGCTCAGAGGCGAGCGACCTAACCTCGCGGATCATGAGGGAAGTCCTGTCGAGGTCCACGAGGTCAGCGTGCTCGGAGACAGCCCTCAAGACCTCGACGAGCGGCTTTGGTCCCCCGCTATAGCGACCGCCCTCCTCCCTCGACCTGACGGTAGCGATCACCGTCGCGCCCAGGTCCTTCGCGCCATCCACGACGGACGCGGCGAGGTTTAGCTCAGCGAGCGCGTCGAGCCTGAGCTCGATCAGGTCGGCGCCCTCCTCCAGCGCTCTACTCGTCAAGGCCTTGAAGCCCTCAGCGGTCTCAGACATGAGGCTCGCGCAGACCTTGAAGGCCCCCAAGCTCAGACCTCCTCGATGAACTCGTCGACCGCGGTGCCCATGTGTCGGGCGGCAGCGCCCGACGTCCAGACGAGCACCCTGTCGCCCTCAGAGATCGAGGTCACGTCGAGTAGTTCGCCGTCCGGAGAGACGAGCCTTATGGTCTCCGCGGCCTGGAGCGCCACAGAGCCCGTCATCCCGTCGACCTCGGCGACGACGTTCGCGAGCGGCCTCCTCTCGACCTTCACCCTACCCACCGAGACCACCCTGCACCTTCCGTCCCTCGAGACCGCGAGGACCCTGCTCCCTGACCTCAGCTCCGAGAGGTAGTTCGTCCTCCCGCCGGGAGCCAGGACGTAGCAGTGGACTGAGCCCGCGTTGACCCTGAAGGGCCTCGGCGGGGTCAGCCTGCTCCCGACCGACTCGCTGTGAACGAGGAAGAGCATCCTGGACATGTTCCCCACGAGCATCCCCTCGCCGACCCTGAGGATCGAGGTCGTGTCGACGCATGCCCTCTCGCCGAGCCCAAGCCCGACGACCTCCCTAACCTCTGCCTCCCTCAGCTCGAGCCTCTGAGGGGTGGAGAGCAGGTCCCTGATCACCTTCAGCTCCCCGAGCAGCTCCCTCCCGACCACGAGGCCGTCCACGCCCGACTCTAGGGCTCCAGCGACCAGCTCGACCTCTTGGAGCGACCTCACCCTCGCGAGGACCTTCACCCCGGAGCCCTGAAGGGCCGCGATGACGTTCTCCAGCGCGATCACCTTGAGGTCCTCGGGCTCGACGAGGACGGCCTGAACGCCAGAGCTCGCCATCGACCTCAGCGCCTCCACGTCCGACTGGTCCCTGACCTTGGCGATCCTGAGGTTCCTCTCGAAGACGTACGATCTCGCCGCCAGATCCGGTGACTCCGCGGCAGGTACGAGGACCGCGTCGGCGCCCAGCTCCAGCGCCTCCCTCGCCTCGAGCTCGGACCCGGCCTCGACAACCAGCTCCTTGTGCCTACCCCTGGACAACCCTTAGAGCCTCCTCAACGGTCCTGCCCTCGATCACGATCCTCCTCAGAGCCGCGACGATCGATCGAGGCCTGTCGTGCATGAAGACGTTCCTTCCGATCGTGACCCCCATCGCGCCCGCCTTCATCGCGCCGTAGGCCATCTCCAGGACATCGACGTCGCTCTCGGACTTCGGGCCGCCCGCCATCACCACGGGCGCTGGGCAGGACTCGACCACAGCCCTGAAGGTCTCCGGTGAGCCAGTGTAAGGCACCTTCACGACGTCAGCGCCAAGCTCTGCGCCGACCCTCGCGACGTGGGCGATCACCTTCGGGTCGCTCGGGTCCTTGACGTTCTCGCCCCTCGGATACATCATCGCGATCAGGGGCATCCCGTAGTCGTCGCACGCGTCCGCGACCCTCCCGAGCTTCTCGAGCATCTGGGGCTCTGCCCTGCTGCCGATGTTTACATGGACCGAGACCGCGTCTGCTCCGAGCCTGATCGCGTTCACGACCTCGCCCACGAGGACCTTCCAGTTCGGATCTGGACCTAACGACGTGCTCCCCGAGAGGTGGACTATGTGACCTATCCTCGGGGGCCTCGGCATGTGCTTCAGGATCCCCTTGTGGGTCAGGACCGCGGTCCCGCCTCCCAGCTCGACTTCCTCGATCGTCCGGTAGATCCTGTCGAGACCTTTCACGGGTCCAGTTGAGACCGCGTGGTCCATCGGCACGCAGAGCATCCTCCCGGACTCGGTGATCCTCGAGAGCCTCACCTGCTTGCCTGAGACCACCTCACACCAACCTCCCCGTAGCGTGGGCCAGCTCGGCAGTCAGGATCGCTATCCCCGCGGCTCCCCTGACGAGGTTGTTGCTCAGCGAGACGAACCTGATCGTCCTCTCCCTCGCTCCCTTCCTCAACCTCCCGACGAAGACCGGCATGCCCCTCACGTCGCCCGCTTCTGCGTCGAGCCTCGGCTGAGGCCTGTCGGGCTCGCTCATCACAACGATCGGCCTTCGCGGCGCCGTCGGGAGCTCCAGCCTCTGCGGTAGGCCCTCGAAGGAGCTCAGCGCCTCGACTGCATCCTCGAGCCTGAAGTCCCTCCCGAGCTCGACTGAGACGGACGCGAGGTGGCCGACCAGCGTCGGGACCCGCGTGCAAGTGGCGTCGACCTCGAACCCAGCCGGCTCGACCCTGCCGTCCGCGAGCCTCCCCAGTATCTTCTTCGGCTCCGTCGAGACCTTCTCCTCCTCTCCCCTGATGTACGGGATCACGTTGCCGAGGATCGCCATAGAGGGGACGCCGTTGTAACCAGCTCCTGAGATGGACTGCATCGTCACGACGTCGACGTGCCTCACGCCGAACGCGTCGACGAGCGGCTTTAGGGGTAAGACGAAGGTCAGGGTCGTGCAGTTGGGCGTCGTCACGATGAAGCCGTCCCATCCCCTTCTCCTCCTCTGGACCTCGATCAGGTCGAGGTGGTCGGGGTTCACCTCTGGGACCATGAGCGGCACGTCGTCTTGGTACCTGTGAGCAGAGGCGTCGGAGAAGACCGGGAAGCCGGCCCTCGCGAACCCCGGCTCGATGGTCCTCGCAGCCTCGGTAGGGAGGCAGCTGAAGACCAGGTCGACGTCGAACCTCTTCGGGTCCGACGGCAGCACCTCTAGGTCCCTGAGCCTCTCTGGCACCTCGCCCCTCCCCCCGTAAGCCTCGGCCAACCTCCTCCCGACCGTCGTGTTCCCTGAGACGGCGGAGACCTCGAACCATGGATGCCCGTCCAGCATCCTCAGGTAGATCTGCCCGACCATGCCCGTAGCTCCCAGGACACCCACCTTCAACTTGCCCAAGCACGGTTCACCCCAGAGACGGAGGCGGAGGGGGCGGGCGCGGGTTCCTTCATCCTCAGTTCCCGAAGTAGAAGTAGGGGTAGGTCGTGAACCAGAACGCGTTCACCGAGCTCAGGACCACACCTACCCCCTCCGCTCGGACTGCTCCGAAAAGACCACGATAAAAACGTGTGGCGAACCTTTTTGCCGCCTGAACCATAAAGCCCCGGAGTCCGCGCGTAGTTGCGGGTAATGTCGCTGGAGGGCAAGGCGGTCGTCGGAGGGGCGGTGACGGTAGTCAACGCGATACCGACTGGAAAGGGGGCTGCGCTCGGAATAGGGCTGCGGACGCGGGCGAAGCTCAAGTTGGTCGAGGGCGGGTCCGGCGTGAGGTTCTTGAACGCGGATCGAGTCGGGGACGACAGGGTCGTCAGGGCGACGGTCGAGGAGGTCCTCAAGTGGTCGGGGACGGGGGAGTACGGCGTCGAGGTCGAGGTGCTCTCAGAGGTCCCGGTGGCAGTCGGGCTGAAGAGCTCGAGCGCCGCCGCGTCAGCGGTCGCCTTCGCGCTCTTCGACGCGCTCGGACTGCGACCGTCGCCCCAAGAGGCCCTGAGGCTGATCGCGGAGGCGTCGCTGAGGTCTGGGACGTCGATAACCGGTGCTGCGGACGATGCAGCTGCCTGCTTCATGGGAGGGTTCGTGGTGACCGATAACTCGACCAAGGCGCTCTTGAGGAGGGTGGAGATCGGGGGCGACCTCGTGGCGGTCGTCTCGGTCCCGAGGGGCAGGAGGACCTACACCTTCGAGTTCAAGCGCGAGCTCCTCGACCCGTTCAGGCCGGCGTTCGATGCGGCCTTCGACCTGGCACTCCGCGGTGACCTCTTCGGGGCCATGACCGTCAACGGGCTCGCGATGTCCACGGCCCTCGGTTACGGCGCCGACGTCATCACGTCCGCGATGAGGAGAGGGGCGCGGTCCTGCTCGATCTCGGGGACCGGGCCAGCGATCGCCGCACTGGTCAGCAGAATTGACTCCGGTGCCGTCTCCGAAGCCCTCTCGAGTTACGGCGACGTGATGGTCGTCGAGCTGAACAACGAGCCCGTGACCCTCGGGAGCGGGAGGCGCTGGCCTTGAGCGAGATGAAGCAGGTGATCGTCGTCCGGGCCGACGTGAGGATGAGCGTCGGGAAGCTCGCCGCCCAAGTAGGACATGCGGCCGTATCCGCGTTCCTCGAGGCGAGGAGGTCGAGGCCCGAGTGGGCCGAGAGGTGGCTCGAGTCGGGTCAGAAGAAGGTGGTCCTCAAGGTCGGGGGCCTCGACGAACTGCTGAGCCTCAAGAGGAGGGCGGAGGCGCTGGGGATTCCCGCGGCCCTGATCGAGGACGCCGGGCTCACCGAGCTCGAGCCCGGTACCACGACCGCCTTGGGTTTGGGACCCGCGCCGTCGGAGCTGATCGACAAAGTGACCGGCTCATTACAGCTCCTCTAGGTCAGGACCTCCTCGAGCGTCCCCTGCTCCTCGGCCTCCTTCAGCTCGATCGCGATCCTCCTCCCCATGCTCACCGCCCTGCCAAGCCAGAGCTTCGAGTAGTTCCCGCCCGTCCCCATGTGGGCGTTGGTCCCTCCACCTATCCTGGGTGCGAAGTCGTAGACGACCGCCTTCAGGTCCGGCGTCACCATGATCTGAAGGGTGAAGGGCCCTATCAAGCCAGGAGGCTCCAACCGCCTTGAGGCCTCTAAGACCTTTAGCCCGATCTCGTAGCACTCGTTCAGGAGGCTCTCCCTGAGGGTACAGGGGACGTGCCCGACCTCGATCATCGAGTGCGGCAACTCGAGTCCCAGCTGAACTTTGGCTGGCAGCCTGGTCAAGCCGTCGAGGTTGGTCTGGATCCTCCTGTCCGCGCTGATGATCTCGAGCCTCCCGTGGACCCGACTCCAGAAGAAGTTGACGTTGAAGTGGGCCCCTAGGACCAGCTCCTCCGCGACCGCGGTCCTCAGCCCGTTCTCCGATATCAGACCCGATGAGAGCGCCGTCCTCACCTTCGCGTTCAGGTCGTCGCGGTCGGTCGCGTAGATGAACGCCCTCTCCTGCGGCCTATTCGCTTCCTGGACCTTAAGGAGCACAGGACCTTCGACCTCGTCCAGGTCACTGAAGACCTTAGGCCTCCTGACGTCGGCCTCATCGAGGAGCCTGTAGTAGTTGGACTCTCCGGTCCTCTCCTCCCACCTCAACATCCTCCTGTTCCCGAAGACAGGGACCCTCAGCTTCCGCTCTATTCCCTCGTAACCGACGTAGACGGCCATGCTCCGGTTCGGGACGACGACGCACCCGAGCTCCTCCAGCCTCCTCTGCACTTCATCCCGCAGCATCTCCCTGTAGTCGTTCAGGTCGATGCAGAAGTCCACCAGCCTGGTCAGCGATTTGTAGATCAGGTCGCGCCCACTCTTACAGATCGCGACCGTCTCAAGCCCCTCGTCCTTGGCGCCGTCGAAGACGTCGAGCGCCGAGTGTGAAGCGACGCAGGCCACGCGGACCACGGAGCTCCTATCGCCCCTCCTCGAGAAAAACGGTCACGTCAGGACCTCTATCAGGCTTCCGGTCTCCGCGGAGACCCTCAGCTCCAGCGCGATCCTTCTCCCGACGGTCATGGGCTCGCCGAAGTAGAGGGCGAGATAGGGGCTGCCGTGCTTGAGGTAGACGTTAGTCCCCGCGACTATCCTCCCGCTGAACTCAAAGACGTGGACGTTCAGGTCTCTGTCGACGACCGACTCGAGGCAGAAGGGGCCCGCGAAGGGCTGGCCCGTCACCCTCACGACCGCCTCGACGAACCTCTCGCCGAGCTCCGCAAAGGTCTCGAGGAGCCTCTCCCTCGGGAAGACCGGGAAGTTCCCGACGACGGTGAAGGTCGGCGAGACCCTCTCAACCACACCCATCGGTGCCCTCCTCAATCCGTCAGCGTCCGACTCGTACCTTACGTCGAAGCCCGTGAGCTCGGTCCTCCGGTGGACTGGGGAGTGGAAGAAGTGCGCGTAGAGCGTCGTGCCGACCACGTACTGTTGGATGATCGGCCGCTCGCCGGGCCTCAGCACGCCCGAGGCACATGCGGTCTCCAGCCCCCTCCGCACCTCCTCGGGCGAGCTGGCGACGAAGTACCCCCGCCCTCCCCTCGCGCCGGGGAACTTCACGATCACGGGCCCTTCGACCTCCTCGGGCGAGCCGTACTCCTTCGGGACCGGTATCATGGCCTCCCTGAGGAGCCGCATCTTGGACTCCTGAGAGGACTCTATCGCCAACAGCCTCCTCGACCCGAAGACCGGGATCCTCGTCCTGACTACGTTCTCGGCGCCCACGTACTCGACGACCGAGCCGTTCGGGACCAGAACGTAGCCCTCTTCGCCGAGCGAGTCCAGCGTCCCGATGCCCTCGTAGGGCCTCTGATCGAACTTGAGGACCGGGAACCTCCTGTACAGCCTGAGAGCGCGTTCGTCGCCGAAGAGGACTGCCCTGAGGCCCTCCTCGGTCGCGCCGATCACCACTTGGACCGCTGAGTGACTCGCGAACGCCGCTATGCCCGGAAGGGATTCCTTAGGCATCCGGCTATCCAAAGTTAATCACTTATTAACCTCAGTTCGCAGGGGCCCCGGAATGGACGCGCTCGACGAGGCTCTCGTTAACCAGGTGGCCTCCTACGTCGCCTCGGACATCGTCCTCTCGCCGGAGCCGGGCAAGACGATGAGGAAGTGGAGGCTCTTGTTCCAGCTCTCGCAGAGGGAGGTGGCGTCCCAGATGGGGGTCTCGCCGCCGGTGCTCAGCGACTACGAGAAGGGCAAGAGGATGTCGCCGGGGGTCCAGTTCGTCAGCAGGTTCGTGAGGAGCCTGATCGAGCTGGACGTGAAGAGGGGAGGGCACAACGTGATGAGGTTCGTCCAGGGCGCGATCAAAGTCCAGCGGTCGATAATGGACATCGTCGAGTTCCACGTCCCCATCGAGCTCAGGGACGTCGTGAGGGCCGTGAACGGGGAGTTCGTGACGCTGAAGGAGGAGCAGGGGGTCCTCGTGCACGGTTACACGCTGGTCGACAGTATCAGGGCGATCCTCGAGCTCGGGCCCTACGACTTCGTCAACATCTTCGGGAGGAACTCGATGAGGGTGATCGCCTTCGCAAACGTCACGACGGGCAGGTCGCCGATGGTCGCGATCAGGGTCTTCCCCCTCAAGCCGAAGGCCGTCGTGCTCCACGGGCCGGTCAACGCAGACTCCGTGGACCCGCTTGCGGTGAAGCTGAGCCAGCTCGAGAGGATACCGTTGATCGTCTCGAGGCTGCCCACGGTCGAGGACCTCCTGGAGGGGCTGAGGAGCCTCATCGGGAGATGAGAGCGATAATAGGGTGCTGCGGTTTCCCGGTCGCGAGGAACCGATACTACAAGATGCTCGGAGCCGTTGAGGTCCAAACCACCTTCTACAGGGTCGTTAGGAGGTCGACGCTCGAGCGGTGGAGGAGGGAGGCTCCGGAGGGGTTCGTCTTCGCCCTTAAGGCCTTTCAGGGGGTCACTCACCCGAAGGACAGCCCCACTTGGAAGAGGTCTAATGTCAGGCCGAAAGACGGACACGGGCTCCTCAGGCCCACAGAGGAGGTGAGGGAGAGCTGGAAGGTCACGCTGGACGCGTGTAGGGCCCTCTCCGCGAAAGCAGTGGTCGTCCAGACGCCACCTGCGTTCAGGGATACGCCCGAGAACGTCGCGAACGCGATCAGGTTCTTCGGCTCGATCGAGCGGGACGAAGCGGTCGTGGGCTTCGAGCCAAGAGGTTGGTCCCAGGAGAGTGTTAGGAGGGTCTGCGAGGAGACCGACGTCACACACGTCACCGACCTGTTCGCCGCGATGCCCGTCGCCCTCTCGAGCAGGTCGATCGCGTACTTCAGGTTGCACGGCTCGCCTCCCGGCAAGAGGATGTACAGCTACACCTACACCGACGACGACCTAAGAGCACTCGCTGAACTGCTGCGCGAGGTCGAGGCTAAGGAGGTCTACTTGATGTTCAACAACGTCACGATGTTCGACGACGCCCTGAGGTTCCTTCGTCTCCTTCAATCGACGGGCTGAGAGGAGGACCAGAGCAAGTCGAAGTAGGTCTGGGCCAGCGCCGTGAGCATCGCGTGGTCCGAGTAGATGCCGGCTTTGGGGCGCTGCTGGTCCGCGTCCATCAGGATCAGGAGGACCTCTGCCGAGTCTGCTATGACGCCGCCTCCGAACGTCAACTCCCTCCTCCTCACGCTCGCGACGTCGGTCAGACCCTTGAGTTCCCTGTCGCCGACCCCTGCCCCGACTAGAACCCTCACGCTCCGTCCCTTCTCCCGCATCACTGACGCCGCTGGGATCAGCGTCTGGAGCACCTCATCCGGCAAGACCGGGAGCGCGACGGAGAGGTTGACCTGGGCCTTAGCGATGAGGGCCTTCGTCTGCCTCCAGAGCTCGGACTCGCCCCTGACGATCCAGAGCTGGGGCATCTCCCTGTCGCCGCTCCTCCTGTAAAGGGGGGAGAGCTCCTCGACGACCTGCCTCCCCGCCACCTCCAGCTCGTTCTTAGCCCTCGAGAGGCTGGCCCTCACCGCCGTCTCGGGGTCCTGAGGCCTGTACTTGGTCGGCCTTCCGCCCTCCGCCAGCACCCAGCCGGCCTCGACGAGCGAGTTGATCACGCCGTAGATCCTCGAGACCGGTATTCCCGAGTGACCCGACAGCTCCGCAGCCGTCGCGGACCCGAGCTCCAGCAGGCCGAGGTACGCCCTCACCTCGTAGTCCGTAAGTCCGAGCCTCCTCATCGACGACCTCAGCCTCTCGGAGAGCCCGAACTCGGGCACCATCCGCTCCGTCAATCCAGCCGAAATAGATCAACGTTGTCCGGGACGATCGCTGGGAACGCTTATAACCTGATCCTTTGTTTTTAAAAATTGTGAGCGGATCAACAGGTTCAGTCACCGTTCTGGGGGCCGGCGCGATGGGCCACGGCATCGCACAGGTCGCCGCGATGTCCGGATACAAGGTGACCGTAGTGGACGTCTCAGACGAGATCCTGAAGCGGGCGATGGAGAGGATAAGGTGGAGCCTCGAGAAGTTCGCGGAGAAGGGAAGGATAAAGCAGGAAGACGTGGCTGCCACGCTGGGCAGGATCTCGACGACGACCTCCGTCGAAGAGGCCTGCAGGGACGCTGACATCGTGATCGAGGCGGTCTTCGAGGACGTCGGGGTGAAGAGGGAGGTCCTGAGGAGGGCGGATGCGGCGGCCCGGAGGGCGAGGGTGATCGGCACCAACACTAGCTCGATCCCGATCAACGAGCTGGCGGCGGCGCTCGGCAGGCCCGAGAGGTTCATCGGGATTCACTTCTTCAACCCGCCCCAGCTCATGCAGCTCGTCGAGATCATCCTCGGCGACAAGACTTCAGAGGAGACTCTTAAGGCTGCGCAAGAGTTCGTGAAATCCCTCGGGAAGACGCAGGTCCTCGTGAAGAGGGACGTTGCGGGATTCATAGTGAACCGAGTACTGACCAGGGTCTTCGAGGTCGCGTGCCATCTGGTCCAGAAGGGGAAGTACACAGTCCTCCAGATCGACTCGGCAACGAAGTACAGGGCCGGTTTCCCGATGGGCGTCTTCGAGCTCGCCGACTTCGTGGGCCTCGACGTAGCCTACAACGTCTCCAAGGTCATCGCCCAGAGGGACAAGAGGTTCAGAGAGATCCCGCTGCTGAGGGAGCGCGTCGAGCGCGGAGAGCTGGGCGTCAAGTCGGGGAAGGGTTTCTACGACTACAGCAAGGCCGCGAGGCCCGAAATTCCGACCGACGCGGGCAAAGACGTCGACCTCGCCTACATACTCGCCCCCGCGATGAACGAGGCCGCCCGACTTGTGGAGGAGGGGTACGCGTCCCATGAGGACGTCGAGACCGCCATGAAGCTCGGGACCAACCTGCCGAAGGGCGTCTTTGGGTACGCGCCTGAGCTCACCGTGGAGAAAGTGACGCAGGTCCTCGCGGAGCTCGAGCGGGAGCTGGGCGAGGGTTACAAGCCCGTCCCCTACCTGCTGACCCTAGTGGGCAAGGCACCGGAAGTGAAGAGGGAGTATCAGGAGATCTACATCAGGAGGGAGCCGCCGCTCGGGTGGATCGTGCTCAACAGGCCCCACAGGTTGAACGCGATCACCCCAACAATGATCGAGGAGCTTGACAGGGCCATCGACGAGCTGACCGAAGACAGGCAGGTCAGGGTGATAGTGATCACCGGCGAAGGTGGTAGGGCCTTCTCGGCTGGGGCGGACGTCGCGGGCTTCATGGAGCTGATGGGAAGGGAGAACAAGGTCCACGCCGCCTCGAAGTTCTCCTGGAGGCTCTCAGAGGTCCTCCTGAAGGTTGAGGGGTGTCCGAAGCCCGTGATAGCGGCGATTGACGGCTATGCTTTAGGTGGCGGGATGGAGATCGCCCTCGCATGCGATTTCAGGCTCGCGTCGGAGCGTTCTGAGGTCGGTCAGCCGGAGATCAGGCTGGGCTTGATACCCGGGGCCGGAGGGACGCAGAGGCTCGTGAGGCTAATAGGACCTTCGAAGGCGAAGCTCGTGGTCTACTTCGGCGACAGGCTGAAGGCTAAGGAGGCGGAGGCGCTCGGAATGGTCGACAAGGTCTTCCCAACCGAGAGATTCATGGACTCCGTGAAGGAGTTCGCGCTTAAGCTCTCGGAGATGCCGCCCATTGGGCTCGAGTACGCTAAGAGGGCGATCAACGCGGCGCTCGACGTTCCGATAGAGGAGGGTCTCAGGCACGAGTCGTCGCTGTTCGGTCAGCTCTTCGCGACGAAGGACCTCATAGAGGGAATATCGGCGTTCTTCGCGAAGAGGAAGCCAGAGTTCAAGGGAGAGTGATCACTTCTTCAGCGTCGCGATCGCCTCCTCCCTTAGGACCCTTCGCAGCACCTTTCCGGTCATGCTGACGGGCAGCTCGTCCTTGAAGAATATCCTCTCCGGGACCTGGAAGGGCGCCAAGTTCTTCTCGCACCAGGCCTTTAGGGAGTCCTCCGTGAGCTTATCCTTGAACTCGGGCTTCGGCACCACGAACATCACGACCCTCTCGCCGACCTCGATGTCCGGAACGCCGACGACTGCTGCAGCCTTTACGCCCTCGTGCTTGAGGACGATGTTCTCGACCTCTGCCGGGTAGATCGACCAGCCCTTGTACTTGATCAGGTCCTTCTTCCTCTCTATGATGTAGAAGAACCCGTCCTTGTCGACCTTCGCGATGTCCCCGGTCCTGAACCACCTCCTGCCCAGCAGGTTGAAGAAGGCCGCCCTGTTAGCCTCGGGGTCGTCGAGGTAACCCTCCATCACCTGCGGCCCAGACACTGCCAGCTCCCCTATCTCGCCGATGCCGAGCGGTTCGTTCGCGTCGAGCTTGAAGACCCAGGCGTACGTGTTCGGGACGGGCAGACCTATCGAGCCGATTCTGGGGTTCGCCGGAGGGTTCAGGTGTGTAACGGGACTGGTCTCGGTCAGACCGTAGCCCTCAACGATCTTCTTGCCGGTAGCTTGCTCGAACCTCTTCGCGATCTCCTCGTGTAGCTTATCGGCACCTGAGACGCAGAGCTTCACGTGCGAGAAGATCTCCCTCCTGAACTTCGGCGAGTTAATGAAGGCGTTGAACAACGCCGGAACCCCGAAGACTATGGTGATCCTGTAACGCTCGATCAGCTCGAGCATTTCGTCGACATTAGGTCTGGGCACGACCACGAGCCTGTACCCGAAGCAGAGCCCGGTTCCCATTATCGCTGTCTGTCCGTAGATGTGGAAGAACGGGAGCACGGCCAGGACGACCTCATCCTCTGTGAGGACGGACCTCGCCACCTCGTAGCTCTGGTACACGTTCGCGACCAGGTTCCTGTGGAGGAGCACGGCGCCCTTTGGGAGGCCGGTCGTGCCGCTTGTGAAGCATATGGCAGCGGGCGTCCTCTCGGGGTCCACGCTCACGACCTCTTCACGGCGGATTGGCCTGTGGGACAACACCTCGCTGAACTTGACGACCCTCGGGTCGCTCACGAGCGGCTTCGTCGGTACCTTCTTCAGCAGCTTGCCCAACACCGCCTTGAACTTGGGCAGAACGTCAGCGATGTTGGTGACCACGACCTTCTCGACCTTCGTCCCCTCAAGGGACTTGAGGACTTCGTCGTGGAACAGGTCCAGCGCGAAGACGAACTTCGATTTGCTCTTCGTGAGGATGTAGTTGATCTCGGTCGACTTGTAGAGCGGGTTGATCGGGACGACGACGCCCCCCGCCATTAGGGTCCCGTAGTAGGAGACGATGAACTGGGGCGAGTTAGGGAGGACCAGCGCGACCCTGTCACCCTCCTTCAGCCCGACCGACCTCAGATAGCCCGCGACCCTGAGTGAGTTCTCTAGAAGCCACCTGTAAGTGTACTGCTCACCAGCGAAGATCGCCGCGACCTTATTCGCCCTTTGCTCGGCTGACTCGACGAAAAGCTGGTGGTAAGACTTGCTCGGTATCTCGATCTCGAAGCTGACGCCCTGCGGGTATGCGGCCCTCCAGAACCTATTCGCGATTAACTCGTCCACGGTCGACATCAGTCACTATGTTCCTATCAGTTTTAAATAAGGGTTTACATCGGTCCCCAAATTCCGGGAGCGGGCTCTCCTCCCTAGTGCCGTAGACCCCCTCGGTACGCTATTTAAGCCCGGGGCAGCTCGAGGAGGTCCAGGAGCGCGGTGTGCAGCTCCCGGTTCGCTGAGGCTATCAGGGCGACGCGGTCCCTAGTGACCAGTGGTAGCGACGCGACGTCCAGCCCGGACGACCACATAGGGCACCCGAGTCGCGAGAGGACGAACATCGCCGGCACGACATCGAAGACCCTCATCTCCTTAGTTATGCAGACGTAGGCGTCGATCCTGCCGACGGAGATCTGCACGAGCTCGAGCAAAGAGGAGCCTAGGTTCCTGACGTACTTCGCCTCCGCGATGAGCCTCAGGTACCTGTTGGCGCTCTCTGGTCCCCTCTTCGCCGCCCTGTAGTCGACCATCATCACTGCCTCCCTGACCTCCCTGACGTCCGAGGGTCTAGAGGCAGAGGGGAGCCGGAGCTCGTCCTCGGAGGCGAGGTAGAGCTCGCCGTGAATCAGGTCTAAGACGCCGCTCGCTATAACGTCGCTGTACCTCTCGCCGCCGGCGACTGCAACGCCCGCCGAGACGCACTTGATCCCCCTCCTGAGGTTCGTGCTGCCATCGATCGGGTCCACGACTATCACGTAGTCCGGGGTCCCCCTCCACTCCTTGATCCCTGACTCCTCGGCGACGATGGTGACCCTCTCGGTCCCGAGGACTTTCATGAGCTCGGAGATTATCGCCTCCTCGCACATCATGTCGGCCATCATCGTCACGTCACCGAAGCTCCCCCTGCCGAGCCTCCTCGTCGCCTCGCCCCTCGAGCTGAGGTCCTCGTAGACCGACCTCGCCCTCCACAACGCCGACGCGACCGCCTCTCCGATCAAACCTCACGCGCCCTCCTCCGTCGCACCCTCGACTCGAGCGACCTCCTCATATAGGAGGCCAATACTGGGTACCTCTTCGAGAGCTCCGCCTCCACTAATTTCGCGAGCTCCTTGCTGATGCTGAACCTGGGAGTCGTGCTCTTCAGGTAGTTCAGTATCGCGGATGATAGGGGCGAGTAAAGGGCCAATCGGGGCTGGGCCAACGCTTGTGACAACGCAACCGCCGCCAACCTCCTGTCGACCTCCTCCCTTGTCGGCTTCTCCCGTAGTCCCCGTTTATCGTGCCTGCTGTGCCCACTTCTGTCCCGTTTGACCACGGAGTGAATCTGTTGAAGCTCGTTTTAACTTATACGGTATACGTTCTAAGTTTTACCCTTAAGCGACGTCCACAAAATCTCTTAACGGTTAAAATTGGAATAGTGATCCAGGCTAATTCCCCCAAACCGATTCGGGTCGTTAGCCGGGATCCGGAAATATGAGCTTAAGTGCAAGAGGGACAAGGGTTGCAGACCAATGAGGATTGATCAGTTAATTTTGAATTAATTCATGAGGGTCACTTAAATATGGTCGATCGGGTCAAAAGATTTCACTTAAAACTGGAATAACGAATACTCGAACGGTTCTGACGCATCAACATCTTCGAGCTAGCGTTTGCACAGAGTGTTTACAGTTTACGGTAAAAGGTAATAGGTTTACTTTATGTTTATTGATCGCCCCTTAATATCACCAGAGGCGCTATGCCCCTCGCAACATGGGTTGTGGCGGTCGACTGGTCAAGCCGTCCCCTCTACCCGAAGGCCCACGGTGAACACTTTATAAGTCGACGGTCAGCTGAACCGAACGAAAAGGAGGAAGATGGGCGAAAGGGTAGGAAGGAGGAACAGGACTTCGCTGGTCCTGAGAAAAGGGGACGAGATCGTGGGGAAGCACGTGTATGGAAACCTGTACGGTTGCGACAGGGACGCGCTTTGGGACGACGAGAAGCTCGAGAGGGTGGTGCTGGAAGCCGTCGAGATCGCGAATGTGAACCTCCTCGAGCTGAAGAAGTGGAAGCTCGACGGCCCGAAGGGAGGGGTATCTGTTCTCGCCATCGTGACCGAGAGCCACATCGCGATACACACCTGGCCCGGCTATGGGTACGCGACCGTAGACGTCTTCACGTGCGGCGAGAGGAGCGACCCGGTTGCGGCGTTCGAGCACATCAAGAACGCGTTGAGGCCTACGAAGGTCGTTAGGCACTACGCGGACAGGTCGTCGGTGACCACGGAGGTAAGGTAGTACTCAAGGAATCCGGAGATCAAGCCCTCCGGAGCGGGAAAACAAAGCTCATTTTTCTGACGGAGCGGACGTGTCAGGCCGAGATGATACTCTCGGACTTCGACCTCTGGAACTACATCAAGAGCGGGAGGCTTAGGGTAGACCCGATCTCCGAGGACACAGTTAGGGAGAACGGCCTGGACCTGAGGATAGGCGAGGAGATCGCGAGGCTCAGGCCGGTCGAGGAGGTCCTCGACACGATGGACGGCGACGTCAACAGGTTCTACCAGATAGAGCGGGGGAGCTCGTTCGTGATAAGGCCCAGGGAGCACGTCCTACTCCACACGGTCGAGTTCGTCTCGATGCCGAAGGACCTGATGGGTTTCGTGAACCTGAGGAGCACCTTCGCGAGGCTAGGGCTCTCCATCCCGCCCACCATCATAGACGCCGACTTCGAGGGCCAGTTGACGATCGAGATGGTCGGAGGGGAGTTCCCCGTGAGACTCCACGCGGGCCAGAGGTTCCTCCACGTGGTGTTCGCGAAGCTCACCTCAGAAGTCTCGTCGCCCTACAGGGGCAAGTACCAGGGCCAGAGGGGCGTGAGGCTTCCTGAGTTGAGGGAGAGGGCTAAAGCCTGACCTCGAGCAGATCCCTCGCTACGACGGTCCTGACCCCGCAGAGCTTCCGGACGGCCTCCGGTATCTCGTGTTCTCTCCCCTCCCAATGGGGATAGAGGTGGGTCGCGATCAGAAGCCTCGGTCTGACTCTTGAGGCGATCTCCGCGAGGCCCTTCTCAGAGGTGTGCTTTCCCATGAGCGCCTCGTCCGGGAAAGAGCACTCGTGGATCAGGACGTCTGTACCCCTCGTCAGCTCGACCAGCTGCTCGCAGGGTGCCGTGTCGCCAGAGTAGGTGATCGAGAGACCTGGAGAGGAGACCCGGACTGCGAGCCCATTCGGGTGGTCGACGTCCACGACCTTCAGCCGAAGGTCCCCGAGCGCATACTCATCTCCTGGGCGGAGCTCGATCACCTCGGTCAGATCCATCTGGTCCATCCACTCAGCCGCGTAACTGTAATAGAGGTTCCGCCGCAGCGCAAGGTCGAGGAAGTCCACTAGACCCTCGCCCCCCATCAGCTTGAGGGGCCTCTCGGGAGGGCTCGGCCTTCCGGACCTGTCCATGCTGAGCGAGGTGATGAGGTCGGGGACGTCTGAGGTGTGGTCGATGTGGAAGTGCGAGAGGAAGACCACGTCGAGGTCCCTGGCGTCGACCCCGAGCCTAGCGAGCTTAGCGAGCGTCGAGGGGCCGCAGTCCAAAAGCAACCTGGTCCCGGACAGTTCGAGCAGCACGGAGCTCCCGTACCTAAGGGCCGTAGGCTTGAGAGACCCAGAGCCCAGGAGGACGACCCTCCCCCTCGCTACGCCCCCTCACCCTTGACCTTCGAGAGGACCCTGACCCCGAATATCTCGGTGTGAGGGTACTGGCCCGACTCGTCCTTCTCGTACTGCTTGACCGCGTCCCAGACGTTCAGCAGCGCGATGGTCACCGCGACCAGCGCCTCCATCTCCACGCCCGTCCTCTCGCGGGCCTTAACGACGGACCTCGCCCTCACGCAGGACCTTTCCTCGTCCACGGTCAGGTCGACTTCGACCTTCTCGAGCCTCAGCTGGTGGCAGAGCGGGAGAAGCTTAGGAGTCTCTTTGGCCGCGATCAGGCCCCCGACCTCAGCGAGCGCGAACGGCTCTCCCTTCTCCACCTTGCCCTCGACTATCCTCCTAACGGTCTCGGGCCTGAGCTTCAGGTAACCCTCTGCGACAGCTTCTCTCACGACCTCCTGCTTCCCCGAGACGTCCACCTGCTTGACCCTCAACCTCTCATCGCTTCCCTCCTCAGCAGCTGTATCGCTAATGCCGGGTCGACTCCCTTCGGGCAGACCTGAGAGCAGGAGCCTGCGAAGTGGCACCTCCAAAGGCCCACAGCCTCGTCGACGATCCTAAGCCTTTCCCTGCGTCCGTGGTCCCTGGTGTCAGCGAGGAACCTGTAGAGGCTCGCGAGCGCCTGAGGTCCAGGGAACTCGGGGAGAGCCGTCACGACGGGGCATGCGGCGTAACAGAGCCCGCAGCTTATGCAATATGAGAACTGGATGTATCGCTCGAGCTCCGCGTCGGACTGGGTGTACTGCTTCGTGGGGTTCTCCTGCTCCTCCGCGTCGGTCCTGATCAGCCAAGGCCTCATGGACTTGTACTTCCTGAAGAAGTCGGTGAAGTCGGTGACGAGGTCCCTGACCAATGGGTGGTTCTTCAGGGGCTCGACCTTGATCCGCCACCCGACCTCCTTGACCTGAGTGTAACAAGCGAGCCTAGGCAAGCCGTTGACGGTCATCCCGCAGGACCCACAGATCCCCATCCTGCAGGAGTACCTAATCGCGAGCGTGTGGTCCAGCTTCTCCTTCACGTAGAGGAGGGAGTCGAGCACGGTCATCCCGCTCCTGTAGGGGACCTCATAGGACGCGTATCTCGGCCGCTCGTCGCTCGTCGGGTCGAACCTGTAGACCGTCAGCCTGACCGTCCTCACGGTCTCACCCGATCATGTGCGCGATGATTATGGTCCGCGTGCCGTACACCATCAGGAAGACGCCGAGCGCGAAGAGGACGTACTTCGAGGCGGTCCTTACGACCGGAACCGGGAAGAGCTCCGTGATGATGACCCTGAGTCCGTTGAGGGCGTGGATCGTCGTGAAGAGCAGTAAGAACCAGAGCGACGTCGCGAGCAGCGCGTTCCTGTAGACCTCGAGTACAGCGAACTGGTGCCCCTCGAAGAGCATCGTCGTCTCCCAGATCGTCTCCCCGAGAGGCTTCGTGAAGAAGACCGTGAAGAGGTGGACCGCCCCGAAGACCAGGATGCCGATCCCCGAGACGTAGTGCACCAGCATCACGTTGCGCTCTCTCATCCGCTGAGCACCCCGAACAGGGCGTCGACGGAGTAGACGGCCGCGAAGGTCGCGAGGGCTATCGATGCCCAGAAGATCGCCCTCTGGAGGTTGCTGAAGGACCTCGGCGGGCTCTCGGGGTCGACCCTCGCGGGCTTGCCCAGTGTGATCCCGAAGTGGGCCAACGTGAGCCTGATGCCGTTGATCGTGTGGAAGGCGACCATCCAGCCTATGACCACTAGGCCAGCATCGAAGACGGGGTTATGGAGCAGCTCCTTCACGTGCTGGTAGTAGGCGGCCGCGAAGTCCTTCGGGGGCACGTACCAGACGTTTGGTCCGCCGATGAAGTTCCCAGTCTCCACGACGTGAAGGACGAAGTAGAGCGTCACGACTACCCCCGTGACCCGCTGAAGCGTGTAGCTCCACCGCTCCACGGTGTAACCGACCGGCACGAGCATAGTCTTCAGTACCAGCGGGTAGGACCTCGCCTGGGACCTGACGGTCCTCATCGACCTTACTTGTTATTAACATGCCTAATAGCTGTATTTCGGCGTCTCCGTGATGAACGTATGACGATTTGGGACAGCGAGCCGCGGCGAATTTGGTTTAAAGCTGAGGGCCTGTAGTGCGGGTTGAGGATGGAACTGAGGAGGGTTAGGGAGGTCGTTCAGGGAGGGCAGAAGGTATACCAGTACGATCTGGTGATCACCGAGATTATCGATGAGACCGAGCTCGCCAAGACCTACTTCTTCAAGAACGTCAGCGATATGCCGATCTTCGACTACCACCCGGGTCAGGACGTGAAGCTGTACTTCGACACGCCACTGAAGAGAGGCGACTTCAGGTTCTACTCGATAGCGGGATCGCCGACCAGGACCCGCGACGGTACCTTCGAGCTGATGATAAAGAGCGAGGGCGGGACCTTCGCGCCGTACTTCCATCAGCTCGCGAGGCCCGGCGACATCGTCACGATCGAGGGCCCTTACGGCCGGTTCATGAAGAAGGCCCTTCAGATGATCGAGGAGGGAAGGCTCAAGACCCTGGTCTTCTTAGGCGCCTCGAGCGGGATAGTCCCGTTCAAGTGCTTCGTCGACTACTCGACCGACAAGGGACTTGAGGTCGACGTGTACATCTTCTACGTTAACCGGACGCGGAGGGACTTCATTTACAAGAGGACGATCCCGAGACTGCTGGACGAATTCCCGAGGCTCCGGTTGGTGGTCAACTTCACGAGAGAGCACGACGTCTCCCGGCAGGAGATAATCGACGAGCTCTTCCTTGGCGACGACAGGGGCGGGAGGGTCGACGCGATACTGGGCCGGCACGTCATGTTCGACGACATAAGGGACAGGGTCGCTGGATGGGACTCGGCCTATTACGGCATCTGCGGGGGCGCGAAGTTCATCGCCGGCGATAAGGAGAGGGGCACCGACGGGATGATCCAGAAGCTCGAGAAGGGAGGGGTGACGAGGTCTATGATTGAGATAGACTCGTTCGGCACCGGCTGAGACCTCACTTGGGGAACGGGGCTGCGATGTCCGCGATGTCCACTTGATCGTCGCAGATCCTCAGCAACTCAGAAAACATGAGCTGGTGCGTCCTAGAAGGGGCTACTTCACCCACCGCCTGAACCTCTGAGATTCGCTGCCGGACATCGGAGACCTCAGCGATAATGGAGTTGGCTAGGTCGGAGTCGTTCTTCAGGAACGCCTCGAACGCTCCCTTCTGGGTCTTGACCAACGGGCTCGCGGCCTCGTACAGCCGAATCAGTGGCCAGCTGCCAGGATCCGGCGGAATAGGGTTGGACTTGATGACCTCGGCTATCTTGACCACCCGGTCTCCGACGTCCTCGATGAACTTCGCGACGACCCTCATGTCCAGCAACCTGATCGGAGACAGGTCTCGCCCTCGCGGAGACGAGGCACCTAATGCATAGCTTCTGACTACTCTGACGAAGGTGAAGTAATGCCTGTCGACCTCCTCGTCCATCATGATGACGTTGAACGCCTCGTCGGGGTCCCACCTCCTGACAGCCTCGAGGACCATTGAGAGGTTGCTGACGACCAGCGCGTTCTCTCTCGTCAGGACCTTCTCGGGCTCTATGAGGCCGGCGTCCAGCAGCACCTGCACCTCGATGACGTCGTGCCCTTCCGATATCACCTCGGCCCCGGTGAGTGACCTCACGGTCCGCTTCACGACCTCCCTGTATGAGCTCGCGATGCCCTCCGAGGACTTCACGACGATCCTATCGTACCCCGCGAGGTAGGCGGCTATGAGGTCCCTCTGAAGCAGGGGTCCGACGGGAATCGTGACCGACTCGGCTATGTCCCTCTCCCCCCTCTTGGCCCTCTCGGGCCTCAGGAGCAGGCCTCCGTCGTCGCGGACCTCGATCAGCAGCGCGTCCCCCTTCCGCAGGTTGTTGGTCTTCACCCAGTCCTTGGGGAGGACCACGCTGTAGGACCGGCCTCCGGTGAGGGTGAGGGACCTTTTGAAGACCCTTCGCATCCACTCTAAGGCTTCGCGATTAAATAATATCTGTTAACCCGACACATATGCTGAGCCATGTGAAAGTCGGGCATCGTGGCTGCAGTGGACTTAAAATGTTGTTTGCACGGGAGGAGTGATGTTCGGGGAGAAGGCCGTAGACGTCCGGACGAGGCTCGCGGCGATAGAGGCTCTCTTCGTTGTGAAGAGGTGGCTGGGCCAGAAGAGGGTAGCGGAGGCCCTCGACATATCGCCCTCGGTGCTGAGCAGGTATTCGAACGGCCGCTCGCTCCCCAGCAGGCAACGGGCGGAGGCTATCCTGGCGTACGTGATGGAACAGGTCCTTCCCGAGCTGATCGGGTCGGTCGTCAAGAGGACCGGGGAGGGGCTCTACGACCTCTCGGTGGCTATGAGGGACCCGAACCTTCTGAGGCTGATCGCGTTGACCGCCTGTGCCGCGTTCAGGGCCCACAGGCCGACGAAGGTCCTTACGGTCGCGACCGACGGCATACCTTACGCTACGGCAGTCGCGTCGGAGCTTGGCGCGGAGCTCGTCGTCGCTAAGGACTGGAAGGATCCCGTCTACGACGAGTTCGTGGAGGAGAGGGTGGTCAGGTCCCCTCCCGTCGTCGAGTACCTCTACATCCCCAGGAGGGCCCTGAGGAGGAACGACAACGTCCTCATCGTCGACGACGTGATAAGGTCGGGGAGGACCGTCGCCGCCCTCCACAGGATGGCCGTCAGGTCCGGCGCGAACCCCATAGGCGTCTTCGCGCTGGCCTCGATCGCCGACTCCGCTCAGAGGTTGGGCTCGGAGCACGGGGTCAAGTGCCAGGTGAAGGTCATCGTCAACCTAAGTTAGTCTCCTCCCGCACGAGTATTCGGTGAAGGGCCCTCAGGCAATCCCTCTCCGTGACGATCCCCACGAGCCTCCCTCCCTCCACCACCGGAACCCTCCTTATCCGCTTCTCGACCATCAACCTGACGACCTCGGCGAGAGGGTCATCGGGAGAGCAGGTGTTGAGAGGCTTCGACATCAGGTCGCCCGCCCTCATCGTCAGCAGGTCGAGCACGCTCAGCCCCTTGTTGGTCAGCGCCCTCACGACGTCGCTCTCGGTGATTATACCGAGCGGCGTCAGCCCGTCGGCGACCACGACAGCGCCTATGCCCTTAGATGCCATCAGCTCGAGCGCCTGCCAGACGGTGTCCTCAGGCCTGATCGTCACAACAGGGCCCTTCATCACGTCCCTGACCAGCAACGTCATTCCATCGGCGTTTCAGCTCCCCCGAAATAAAACGTTACTTAATCTAGCGCGTGGGGGGCGTCACGGCGGATGAGGAGGACCCTCGCCGTGGGAATCGCCCAGTTCCGAGTCGGGGAGAGCGTACCGGAGAACGTTAAAGCCGCGATCGACGCCGTCCGCGAGGCCAGCGCCTCGGGCGCCGACATACTCTGCCTCCCGGAGCTGTTTGCATACAGGTACTTCCCTCAACGCAGGGACACCCCCATGACAGTCATCAAAGACCACGCGCGGCTCTTCGGTTCGATCGTGGAGGAGTTGCGGTCCGCATGCAAGACCTATCAGATCTGCCTCGTAGCGGGATCACTCGTGGAAGAAGAAGGCGGAAAATATTACAATACATCTGTCGTAATAGACGAAAACGGTAACGTCGTCGGTAGGTATCGGAAGACGCACATACCTCGCGACGAGTGCTATTACGAGGACCTTTACTTTACTCCAGGAGACTCGGAGCTGAGACCGTTCCAGGTGCGCGGTGCCGGGATAGGTGTCCTGATATGCTTCGACCAGTGGTTCCCAGAGCCCGCGAGAGCCTATGCCCTAAACGGCGCCGATGTGATCTTCTATCCGACCGCAATAGGGTGGGTCAGTGGGGTAACCCAGACCGAGGGCGACTGGAAGGAGGCATGGGAGGTGGTCCAGAGGGGGCATGCGGTAGCCAACAGCGTCGCCGTCGTCGCGGCGAACAGGACAGGAGTCGAGGGGCGGATCGAGTTCTGGGGCTCGTCCTTCATCGCGGACCAGTTCGGGTCAGTCATAGCTAAGATGGGCGTCGAGGAGGAGGGCGTGCTGGTGAGACGGGTCGACCTAGAGCTCGGCGCGAGGATCAGGGAAGGGTGGGGGTTCTTTAGCTGTAGGAGGCCCGAGCTTTACGCGAGGGTGATCGCGTGAACGGCCTCAGGTCGCTCCAGCTGTACCCTGCGAAGCTGGGGCTCAGGAGACCTTCAGAGACGGTCCGGCACGAGGCGACCTGGCTCGTCTGGCCCGACAACGAAGGGACCTTCCCGGAGCCGATAATGGAGAGAGTGAAGGAGATTTACGTCAAGCTGATCGACGCGATAAGGTCCTCCGAGAAGGTCAAGCTGGTCGTGGGCGACGCGCAGGCGATGAGGGACGCGGAGCTCACCCTCAGCAGGTCGATCGGGCTGGACGGCATCCAACTCGTTAAGATACCCGCACAAGACGTTTGGATCCGGGACTACGGTCCCATGTTCCTCACGGGCCGAAGGGGTCTGGGAGGCGTCAAGTTCGCGTTCAACGCTTGGGGAGGGCTTTACCCGGAGCTTATGGCGGACGACCTCACCGGTCTTCGGGTCCTCGAGATGGTCGCGGATATCTGCTTCCTCTCCAACTACGTGATTGAGGGAGGGATGGTCGAGATCGGACCGAACGGCGAGGCGATAGCCACGAAGGAGTGCGTCCTCGACGTGAAGAGGAACGGGAGGACCACCAGGAGGGCGATGGAGTCGGCCCTGAGGAACTACCTCGGCGTGAACCGTGTCTTCTGGCTCAGCAAGGGCATCGTCGGGGATGACACCCGAGGCCACGTTGACACCTTCGTCAGGTTCGGCGAGGGCGGCGTGGTGCTCATCGGAGAGGATCAGTCCGGCGGTCCGAACGCCGAGAGGCTCAAGGCCTCGCGTAGAGAGCTAGAGGAGCAGCTGAGGGCGTCAGGGTCCAGTCTAGAGGTCGTGGGGGTGCCCATGCCCTCGGAGGTGAGGGTGCTGGGAGAGCCCGTCCCAGCTACTTACTTGAACTTCTACGTCACCAACGGGAGCGTGATAGTCCCGGTCTTCGGCAAGGAGACCGACGACGCATCGGCCTCAGCCATCGCGGAGGCTTTCCGCGGAAGGAAGCTCATTACCATCAGGGCTGACGAGCTGTTCTACGGGCTCGGGGGCTTCCATTGCGTGACCCTCGATGAGCCCTCGAGGCCGTGACTTTCTTCCGCACTCAGTGGCGGTGCTCGTGGCCGCGCCGGTGCTCCAGCGCATGGAAGACGTACTCCAGGAAGTAATGCTCCGGGAGCGCTCCCTCGAACGCCACCTCGTCGTTTATCACGACCTTGGGGACCGCCATGACGCCGTACCTGTTCGCGAGGTGCGGGAACTCTAGGGACTCGATCATGTCAGCGACGACGTGTTCGTTCTCGATCGCCATCTGGTGCGCGACCCTCACCGCCTTCGGGCAATAGGGGCAGGTGGGCGTGACGAAGACCTGAATGTGGACCGGCTCCTTGATCTCAGAGAGTCTCTGCTTGGTCGTCTGGGAGAGCCTTGATGTGCCCCTAGAGACGTCGACGATGTCCTCGAGGAGCGCGGCGAACTCGTATCCTGTCGGCATCCCGAAGTACCTCACACCGTACTCCCTCTTGCCGAAGACCAGCAAAGCAGGTATCTTGTCGACGCCCCACCTCCTCAGCCTCTCGGCGTCCTCCTCGAGGTCGTAGACTTCCAACTTAATTTGGTTCGAGAGCTCCGCGAGCTCCTCCGCGATGCTCCTCGTGACCTCGCAGCCCTCGCACTCGAACCTCTGGGTCGCCACCACGAGCCTTACCTCTCCCGCGAGCTCCTTCTCGAATAGCGACTTCACGTACTTCCTCTCCCTCTCCTTCAGGACAGGCACGGTCTCCTTGCCACCTGGCCCCTAATTAGGCTCCCTATGCGCCTAAGCTCCGCCGAGTCAGGAAAGTTTCTTAAATTGCTCGGTGATCTTTCATGATGCAGTGGGCCCGTGGCCTAGCCAGGATAAGGCGGCGGCCTCCTAAGCCGCAGATCCCCGGTTCGAATCCGGGCGGGCCCGTTCTGTTGCGTGGGTCCGGCCTAGAAGAGGTTGATCAGGACGGGTTGGGCAGATCCGGGCTCCAGACGAAACTCGCGGTGTCTTATCGCCTCGAGTCGGTTGAGGGAGGCCCTCCTCCGCTCCCTCCGGGAGCCGGCCTCCTCCCAGACCTCGAGCTCCTCCGGGGAGACAGGAACGTAAGGCGGCACTTCTCGCGGGCGGCCGCTGACGTCGACTCCCACGAACGTGAAGTAGGACGTGGAGACCGGACGCTCCTCCTCGCCCTTCACGACCAGCGCGTCGCACTCGACCTCCATCGAGCTCCTCCAGACCCTGGTCAACCTCGCGACGAGCTTCAGCGTGTCACCGACCTTCACCGGTGAGCTGAACGAAGTCTGGTCGACCGACGCAGTCACCACTAGCCCCTCTGCGTACCCGAAGGCGAGGATCCCGGCGAGCTCGTCCATGAACTGAAGGAGCCTGCCCGCGAACATGAGCTCGGAGGTGAACGTGTCCTCCGGCGCTATCCTCCTGTAACTGACGAGCTCGTGTCTGACCCTGCCCTTCGGCGGAGCGGGGCCTGACTCGAGGACCAGCTCGACGCCCCTCCTCCACGCTTCAGCGCGCACCACTACCTCCCTCTCCCAGTCCTCCCGCCACTCCATTTTCGCGTTGAGCGGTTGCGGTCTGAGGTCCGGGCCGATGCAGACGTAGACCGTCCGAGCGAAGGAGGCGGCGATGTAGGTGCCCGCGTGCCTCCGGAGCAGTGCCTCGGTGAATACCGTCACGGAGGAGCGACCGATGTGACCGACCCAGCTCCTGAGCACGAGGACGCTCCCCACGGTGATCGGGTTGATGAAGTGCATGTCGTCCATGAACCCAAGCACGACCTCGCCGCGGCCTGCAGCCGCGCTTATCGCCGCCGACGTGCTCGACTCGACGATCCAGCTGAGCATGTTGCCGCCGAAGAGGAAGCCTATCGGGTTGGCATGCCTCGGCATGACCACCCTGACCGTCTGGGCATAGGTAGCTGAGGGGGTCAGCGTGCGCTCTGCCGCGTACTCGGGCCTCAAGTGCCGGTCAGATGACACCGGTAAGCCTCAGCATCAAGAGGACTATGACCAGCGCGCCCAATACCGAGGAGACCAGCGAGACGAGGGCTGTGCTGCTCACCCCTCCTCACCTGATCGGGATTAGTTGCACCCCGATCAGCGAGAGGACGCTCAGCAGCAGGAACGCGACCACCGCACCGATCCCGAGCAGCGAGAGGCTGGCTAGGGACCTGGGCTCGTAGGCCAGGTGCATGAAGAACAGAGCGATCAGCGCGGCCTTCCCTCCCGCCAACAGGACTATAGAGGCGTCCACGACGGCCCTCGGCAGCGGCTGGAAGAAGATGACGAGCTCGAGCACCGTCAGCGCGACGAGGGCGCCGAAGACCGCAAGGTATATCCAAGTCCTTGCCATACCCCTTTCTGGTTCTCTAATTCGATCCGAGATTTAAACCCGTCAGACCCACGGCACTCCGCGAAGAGTTGAGCCGGAGCTAGCAGGGTAGATATACGGAGAAGGAGCTCGACCTGAGGATGTCGATCGCGGGTCCGACGCAGCTGATGATCTCGCTGATGGCTTCTGTCGCCGCCTCACTCGTCCTCGTGAGGCTCTCGATGATCCTCGGGGAAAGATTGGGCCTAAAGGGCAAGGACGTCCACAAGCCGTACGAGGTCTATGTGCCGAAAATAGGGGGACTGGGGATGGCGACCGCGTACACCGCCGCGGTTCTCGTCTTCGCACCGGACCTGCCCTCGGACCGACTCCTCGCGCTGACCTCGGTTCCCGCGCTGTCCGCCGCGATCGGGCTGTTCGAGGACTTCAGGGAGCTGAACCCCTACGTCAAGCCGGTGCTCCTGGCCGTGCCTGGCGTGGTCGTGGTGCTGCTGGGAGCTTACGACCCGCACCCCGTTCTCCCTATAGTCGGGAGGGTCCGGCTGACGATCCTATACCCCTTGATCCTAGTGGCTGCTTACTCCGTCGTCGCGAACGCGGTGAACAGCGTCGACGTCGTCAACGGGTCTTTGGCGCTCTTCGCCGTGTCGATGTCGTGCTCCTTCCTGGCCGCTCTGGCGCTCAGGGGACCTCAAGACCTGCAGGTGGTCGCGGCGGCTCTGCTAGGTGCCTCTCTCGGGTTCCTCTACTACAACTGGTACCCCGCGAGGACGTTCAGCGGCAACGTCGGGAGCAACCTCGTGGCGTCGGCGTTCCTCACGCTAGCGGTCACGGCCGGTCTCGAGGTCTTCCTCCTCGTGGCCCTTCTGCCCGCGATCCTGAACGAGGCCTTCATCATCGCCTCGATGGGCGGCCTGAAGTCCGGGAAGAACGTCGTGAAGAGGCCGATACTCGTCCTCGGTGGTGTCATCAGGGACAACCCCGACGTCTCTGCTCCGCTCACCCTCGTGAGGATGCTCGCCGCGGGAGGAGACCTCGACGAGAGGCGGGCATCGCTGGGAATCGGCGCTGTCACGGCGTTCTCCTGCGCCCTGGCCCTGATCACGCTTCACCTCTGACCGGTGAGCGCCCGCGTTGATGGGGCAGGTCCTCAAGCTGGTCGCCCTCGTCGCGATCGTGTGGCTGAGCCTCCTGCTGCTCCTCTCGGCGATCGGGCTCGTGGTGGCCGCGCTCGAGAGCGAGAGGTCTCCGTCGGCGAGCCTGATGAGGTTGGCGATCTCACTGGCCCTGTTCGCGGTCTGGGCTGTCTGGTTGATCGTCCTGGGCCAGTTTTGGTACCTTCGCGTAATGCGAACGCCTAGGGCGGGCCGGGTCTGAGGCGCCAGTTTCCGTGAACCAAATGGATAAGGGCGGACCTTCAGCGTTGAAGGATTTGATTTTATATTGGATAATCAATCCAGTTTATCTAATAAAAACCTTATTGCTCACACTAATATACGGAGAACCGCTCATGAAGGGCAGGGCACTGCTGGTAGGAGCCATCGTGGTAGTGGTAGCTGCCGTCGCGGTGGCCTTCGTCTTGATGCAGCAGCAAGCGGCGCCGACCGGCCCGGCTCAACAGGCGAAGGTGATCAAGGTCGGGATGATCTGCGACTTGACCGGCGCGACCTCGGACGTCGGGAAGCCGTACTGCCTCGGAGCCCTAGACGCCCACGAGTGGTTCGAGAAGAACTACCCGCTGCCGCAGGGGTACAAGGTTGACCTCGCTTGGGTCGACTACAGCTACAAGATACCGGAGGCGCAGGCGGCGTACAGCAGGTTCAAGGCGCTCGGCGTGGTCGCGGTCATCGGATGGGGAACCGGCGACACGCTGGCCCTAGCGCCCACCGTCCATGCCGACAAGATACCCTACATCTCCGCCTCCTACAGCGGCGAGCTGATGAAGAAGGAGACGGCGTACAACTTCTTCCCGCAGACGGACTACTCGAGCCAGGGCAGGGCCTTCGTGAAGTTCGCGGTCGACCTCTGGAACCAGATGCACGGCGGCAGGCCGCCGAGGCCTCCGAAGCTCGGGCTCGCCTACCCGAACGTGCCGTACGGAACCACTCCGATCCCCGCGATTAAGGACATGGCAAAGATCCTCGGGGCTGAGCTCTGCCCCGACCAGATAGTTGAGCTAGCCGCGGTCGACGCGACGTCGCAGATGCTCAAGTTCAAGGAATGCGGTGCCGACTTCATCTGGGCGGGAGGCACAGCGGCCAGCACCCTGGTCATCATGAGGGACGCGAAGAAGGTCGGGTTGACGGCACCCGTATTCGTGAACGTCTGGGGAGGGAACGAGGCGTACTTCCGGGCCAATCCGGAGGCGTCGTCTGGGAACTACTACCTCTCGTCGATATCCGTCTACTCCCCCGACATCGAGAGGGGAGATACGCCTGGGGCGAGGACCATCAGGGAATGGGCGAAGCAGAAGGGACGCGGTCCCGCGGACTTAAACGCCGCGTACGTCAGGGGATGGGCTAACGTCAACGTCCTCTACAAGGCGTTGAGGACGGTCATCGAGAGGGGCGAGCCCGTAACTGGCGAGAACGTATGGAAGGCCCTGACCAGCATCAGGAACTGGGACTTCAGCCCGCTCTCGGGGATTCTGGCGGAGCCCATCACCTACACGCCGGAGGACAGGAGGCCGATGATGAGCGTCTTCGTCTACAGGATCAACGCGAGGGGCGAGTTCGAGCTCGCGGGCAAGGTGACCCTCGAGAGGAAGGCCGAGTGGCTCGGCTGGTGACCTCAGGAATTGAGTCCTCAGATTTTTTCACACTCACCCTCTAGTCAGTTCCTTTCCCTCAACAGCGTAGAGGTCGTCTACGACAAGTACTCCCTCGCGGTCAAGGGGATCTCCATGAGCGTCGATAGGGGCAGCATAGTGGGCCTCGTGGGCCCGAACGGCGCGGGGAAGAGCACGACCCTGAAGTCGATCTCCGGGTTAATCAAGCTCGAGCGCGGGGAGGTGAGGCGCGGCACGATCGAGTTCGAGGGCCAGCGGATCGAGAACTCGGACCCCGAGAGGCTCAGCAGGATGGGGATAGTCCACGTGATGGAGGGCAGGAAAGTCTTCGCCGAGCTCACGGTCGAGGAGAACCTCATGACCGGGCTTTACTCCAGGGGCAAGAGGCTTCCGCCCAGCGAGCATGACTTCGACCTCGTCTACAACTACTTCCCGAGACTCAAGGAGCTGAGGAAGGTCAGGGCGGGTTACGTCAGCGGCGGCGAGCAGCAGATGCTGGTCATCGGCAGGGCGCTCCTCATGAGGCCGAAGCTCCTGCTCCTCGACGAGCCGAGCCTGGGTCTCGCGCCGAGGGTCGTGGCCTCGATCTTCAAGACCGTCACCCAACTCCGGGACAACGAGGGTATATCGATAATACTCGCCGACCAGAACGCGAGGTCCGTGATGGGCATCTCCGATTACGTCTACGTCATCGAGAACGGCAGGGTCGCGATGGCCGGGATGCCGCACGAGCTCGCCCAGAAGGAGGAGATGAAGGAGTTCTACCTCGGCCTCTCTAGGGAGGGCGAGAGGAGCTACGCGGTCGTCAAGCACTGGAAGATCAGGAGGAGGTGGGTCTAATGCCGGGAGCGTCCCTAGAGGTCAGGAACCTGAGCCTGAGCTTCGGGAAGGTGAGGGCCGTCGACAACGCGTCCCTGAGGATTAGGGAGGGGGAGCGGGTTGCGATCATAGGGCCCAACGGCGCGGGGAAGACCTCTCTCATTAATTGCGTGAACGGCTTCTACAAGCCGCAGTCAGGGACGATCCTGTTTGACGGGCTCGACGTCACCAAACTGCCGCCCCACGTGAGGGCGAGGATGGGCATAGGGAGGACCTTCCAGAACGTTCAGCTCTACAAGCACGAGACGGTCCTCGAGAACGTCAGGGCGGCCTACTCCGCGTTCGCGAGGCTAGACCCGTTCTCCGTGCTCAAGAAGTTCGTCTGGTTCGGCCCCGGCTCGAAGGAGGAGCAGAATATCTACGAGTGGGCCGAGGAGGTCATAGACTTCCTCGAGCTCTGGGAGTACAGGAACTCGCACGTCATCAACCTCCCGCTGGGCCTGCAGAGGCGAGTCGAGCTGGCGAGGGCCCTCGCCCTCAACCCGAGGCTCCTCCTCTTAGACGAGGTCATGTCCGGGCTCACCTTCGACGAGAAGTACGACATGGTCAGGTTCATCCTGGACATCAACGAGGAGCGAGGTGTGACGGTGGTCCTCGTCGAGCACGACCTCAAGGTGGTCATGGAGGTATGCCCGAGGATCGTCGTGATGCACCAGGGCCAAGTCATCGCTGACGGGTCTCCGGCTGAGATCGCGGCGGCCCCGAAAGTGGTCGAGGCGTACCTGGGGGTGTAGGCCGTGTCGCAGGAGGAGGTAGTCCAGAGGAGGAAGGCCCCGAAGGTCGTCAAGTCCGTCAAGGGCGAAGGGGAACCGCCACAGGTGATGGACTGGGAGACGCTGCCGAAGCTCCTGAGGGAGCGTGCGATGAAGTCCGGCTCGAAGGTCGCGCAGAGGTGGAAGAGGCTCGGAGTGTGGAGGGAGTACACCTGGTCCGAGGTATACGACATCGTCATGCGTTACGCCGCCGGTCTGAAGGTCCTCGGAGCAGTGAAGAGGGGGACTGTGGTCGCGACGATCGGGGACAACAGACCTCATCAGTTCTGGACGTGGATGGCCGCGCAGTCGTTGGGAGGCATAGGAGGGGCGATCTACGCCGACTCACTACCCCACGAGATCGCAACGCAGATGAACCTGATGAGGGCGCCGGTGATCTTCGCTGAGGACCAGGAGCAGGTCGACAAGGTCCTGATGAGGGCCGACGAGATGCCGTACCTGGAGTACATAGTCTACAGGGACCCGAAGGGCATGTTCAGGTACAAGGACAGGGACAACCCGAAGATCATCTCCTTCGAGGAGGTCCTCTCGCTGGGTAGCGAGGGGAGGGAGGCGGTCGAGGAGGAGCTCGAGAGGGGTAAGGCCGACGACCCCGCGATGCTGGTCTCGACGTCCGGAACCACGGGAATCCCGAAGAGGGCCACGCTAACCCACAGGAACTACATCAGCCAGGCGAGGGGACTGGCCGCGGTCGATGGCGCACCAGAGGGCTCCGACTACTTCTCCTTCCTGCCCATGGCATGGATCGGTGAGCAGATGATGAGCGTGGGCGCGCTGGTCAACGGGTACGTGATCAACTTCCCTGAGGAGCCGGAGACGCTGATGAGGGACTTCAGGGAAATCGGCCCCGAGATCGTCTTCACCTCGCCCAGATGGTACGAGGCGTGGCACGGTGAGATCGAGAGCAGGATCCAGGACTCCACCTACCTGAAGAGGCTGTTCTACAGGCTGGCGATAGACGTCGGATACAGGTACGTCGACGATCCCGACTCCGCTTACTACAAGTTCCTCCACAGGTTGTTCTACTGGATAGTCTACAGGCCGATACTCGATAAGCTGGGGCTGAAGAGGGTGAAGAAGGCCTATACCGGCGGAGCCCCGATAGGCCAAGAACACTTCAGGTACTTCAGGGCCCTGGGCATCCCGCTGAAGCAGATCTGGGGGATGACCGAGATGGTGGGGATCGTCTGTCTCCACAGGGAGGAGGACATCGTGAGGAGGAAGAAGTACCACACCGTCGGGACGCCGATCGCCGGGATGGAGATCGGGATATCCGAGGAGGGCGAGATAATCTGTAGGGGCCCGATGGTGATGAAGGGCTACTGGATGGACGCGAAGAAGACCGCTGAGACGATCGATGAGGAGGGCTGGTTCCATACGGGCGACTTCGGACACATCGAAGAGGACGGGAATCTTGTCTACTACGACAGGATCGAGGACGTCATCACGATGGCCGACGGAAGGAGGGTACCCCCTATCTACATCGAGACCAAGCTGAAGTTCTACCCGTACATCAAGGAGGCCTGCGTCATCGGCGAGGGCAGGGACTGGCTCGCGGCACTGATCGCGATCCGCTACGAGACTGTCAGCGAGTGGGCGGAGGCGAGGGGGATATCCTTCGCAGGCTACCCGGACCTTGCCCAGAAGCCCGAGGTGATCGAGCTGATCAGGAGGGGCGTAAAGGACGTCAACGCGACCCTACCAGACCACATGAAGGTGAGGAGGTTCGTCCTGCTGACGAAGGAGTTCGACCCCGACGACGACGAGTTGACCAGGACCAGGAAGCTCAGGAGGCGGGTCATCAACATGAGGTACAAGGACCTGATCGACGCGATCTACTCCGGCGCGGCTGAGGGTCCGGTCTACTACACGCTCAGGTACAAGGACGGACGTGAGGCGCAGGTCTCCTACAGGCTCAGGGTGGTGGACGCGGAGTGATGCAGCAGCTCCTCCTCCAGGTCAACCTCCTCTCAACGGGGCTGCTGGTGGGGCTGATGTATTCGCTGGTGGCGATGAGCCTCGCTATCATCTTCAAGACAACGAAGGTCGTGAACTTCTCGCAGGGGATGCTCGCGACGCTCGGTGCTTACCTCCTGCTCTTCTACGCCGGGCAGCTCGGCCTCCATCCGGCCCTGGGCGCAGTCCTCTCGCTCCTGAGCGGGGTCGGTCTGGCCCTGCTAATTGAGAGGGTCGTGCTGAGGCAGTTCATCGGAGAACCGATACTCTCGCTCATCATCGTGACGCTCTCCCTCGCGTCCCTCCTCAGAGGGGTTGTGATGATCACGTGGGGGACAAACTTCCTCCCGGTCCCGAGGCTCTTCGGAGCTGCGGCCGTTCGCGTCGAAGGCTTCGCGATACCGTACGAGTACGCGATCGGAGCGACGATAGCGGTCTCATACATGGCCGCCCTCGCCGTCTTCTACAAGAGGTTCGTCATGGGCGCCGCTCTCAGGGCCGTCTCGGAGGACCACATGGCCGCTACAGCGATGGGAATATCGGTCAAGACCGCGCAGGCCTTCGCGTGGGTGTTGGGCATATTCTCGTCGATGGTCGGAGGGATGTTGCTGGCCTCCCATATAGGCGGCGTAGGGCTTTCGCTGGAGTACTTGGGGGTGATAGCCCTGCCCGCCGTGATCCTCGGCGGCCTCGACAGCATTCCCGGCGCGGTGGTCGGAGGGATCTTCGTGGGCGTCGCCGAGGTCTACTCGACCTACTACCTCGACGAGGTCTTCGGCGGCGGCTTCTCAAGGGTCTTCCCGCTCCTCGTGATGCTCTTCATCATGCTCTTCAGGCCCTACGGCATCTGGGGTACCGAGCGGATAGAGAGGGTGTGAGCATGCCCTGTGGAGAGTTCAAGAGGAGTTACCTTGAGCTGATGGCCCTCCTGAGGTGGAGGATCCACAGGGCGACCCTCGTGGCGACGCTGCCGGTCGTGCTAGCGTTCCCCGCGATCGCGGGCGGAAACGTGTACCTCCTCAGCGTGGCGACGCTCATCATGATCAACGCGACCGCGATACAGGGCCTCAACGTGATACTGGGGCTTACGGGTCAGATCAGCCTGGCGCAGGGAGCTATGATGGCGATCGGAGCTTATTCGTTCGCCCTGCTCGTGAAGTCCTATCCGATCCCGTGGCCGGTCGCGATGGTCCTCGCTGCGCTCATAACGTCGGTCGTCGGGATCGTCTTCGGTTCGCCGGCGATCAGGATTAAGCTCTTCTTCGTCGCGATCAGCACCCTCGTTCTCCAGTTCTTCGTCGAGTTTCTGATATCGACGCCGAAGTACGCGGACGTCTTCGGGGGTTCCCACGGGATCCACGTCAGGGGCATCTTCCCGGTGGAGCACCACAGCCTCTACTCCTATTACTTGGCACTCACGGTAGCGACCCTCACCACGCTGGCGGTCGCGAACCTCGCCAGGTCGTCCCTAGGGAGGGCGATGAAGGCGGTAAGGGACAACGACGTCGCTGCGCAGATCCTCGGGATCGACGTCCCCAAGGTCAAGCTGGCGGCGTTCGGGATCGGGAGCTTCTTCATCGGGCTGGCGGGAGTCGTCTGGGGCATCTGGATTACACAGATCAACCCGGAGCAGTTCACCCTCGACACGACGCTCGACCACTACGCGATGCTGATCTTCGGAGGGCTCGGCCGGGTATGGGGGCCGTGGCTGGGAGCTATGACCATCGTCCCCCTGATCGAGGGCCTCAAGCTCTACCTGCCTGCGGTCTACCCCGCCATCGGAGTCTACCTCTCGCCGCTGAAGCTGATCATCCTCTCCGCGATCATCATTACCCTGCTGGCAGCCGAGCCGAGGGGGGTCATAGAGACGCTCAGGAAGGCGAAGGAGTACTTCAGGCTCTGGCCTTATGCCTACGAGAGGCACTGAGCGGCCGTGAACGTCGTCAGGGAACCGGTCCACTCCCTCTTCGCGAGGTGTGCGTCCGAGAGGCCGGACCTTGAGGCGATCGTAGACTCTAAGGGAAGGTCGGTGACGTACGGCGAGCTGGACAGGAAGAGCTCGGCCTTCGCGTCCAGACTTCTGGACTTCGGGCTCGGGAGGGGCGAGAGGGTGGCGTTCGTCGCGTACAACTCGATTGAGCTCGTGGAGTCCTTCCTCGGCGCTATGAAATCCGGCGCTTCTGCCGTGTTGATCGACCCCGCGACGATGGCGGAGGACCTAGAGTATCAGTTGAGCGACTCCTCGCCCAGAGTCATCCTCGTCGACAGCGTCGTCCTGAGCAGGGAGCAGAAGGTCCTGAGGGGGTTCGACGGCGCAGTGCTGATCAACCTCGACGGCGACGGACCGGGCCGCGTCCACTCGTACCGTCAGCTCGCTGAGGGGTTGGCGGCCGCGGAGCTTCCGAAGATCGACCCCGAAAGGGACGTCGCGGTCATCCTCTACTACGCCGGCGTCGTAGGTAGGACCGAGCAGGTGCTCCACTCCCACGCGGGGATCGCGGCCTGCCTTCACATGACCATAAGGGCGCTGGGAGACATCAGGGGCGAGACGACCCTCCTTACGGCCCCATTCACCCACGTATTGGGACTGACCCATGCCATGTCTTACCTCTCAGCTCACGGCAGGGTCGCCATGATCGAGAAAAAGGGCGCCCCCTTCGACGCGACCGAGGCCCTCTCGTTCATGAAGCGCGTCGGCGTGAAGACTGTGTGGGGCGCCCCGACGCTCTTCAAGGCCCTCCTCGACGCTGCGGCCTCCTTCCAGGATGAGCTGCCCTCGTTGAGGTACTGCGTCTCCGGCGGCGGTTACCTCCCACCAGACCTCCAGAGGGAGTTCGTGGCGAAGTTCAGGTGCCCACTGGTCCAGGCCTACGGGTTGACTGAAGGCTTGATCGTGACGATGCAACCACTCGAGGAGTCCGACGCCGTCGGGACGATCGGCAGGCCCTTCCCAGGGGTCGATGTCAGGGTGATCAAGGAGGACGGAACCCCTGCGCTCTCGGGTGAGGTGGGAGAGCTCTACGTCAGGTCGCCGTGCCTGATGATGGGCTACTCGGATCCCTCCGACACAGCGATGGCGCTCTCGGAGGGGTGGCTGAGGACCGGGGACCTCGTCCTCTACGACGAACGAGGTCTCTTCTACTTCGTCGGCGTTAAGAAGAGGATGATAAAGTACAAGGGATATCCGGTCTTCCCGAGGGACCTCGAGGAGATCCTCAAGAGGCACCCGGCCGTCGAGAGGGCGCTGGTCGTCGGCGAGCCTGACCCTGAGGTCGGGGAAAGGCCTGTCGCGAGGGTCGTCTTGAAGCGGGAGTACGTCGGCAGGGTCTCACCGGAGGAGCTGATGGAGTTCGTCAACAGGAAGGTCGCAGCTTACAAGAAGCTGAGGGCCGTGACGTTCGTCGAGGCGCTCTAATTCGAACTGGTTCAGTGCCTCTCCTCAGGCAGTGACCTCCTCGATCTCCTTGATCGTGTACTCCCTCACGTCGGCCTTCTTGTAGGGGTCCTGCGAGATGACCTCGTTCACCTCCTCTAGCCCGCTCGCCTCCAGCACGAAGAACCCGCCCGACCCGTCCTTGAACCGGCCCGCGATCAAGACCTTCCCCCGCCTGATCAACGACCTGACGTACTCGAGGTGCGCGGGCCTGTAATGAGCCACCACCTCGCTCGGCGCCTTGGGGCTCAGGAGGACCAAATACTTCGGCACGTCTGATTCCTGGGGTCTCCAGATTTAAGTGATTCGGGTCGGGCGTGGTAATCCCTCCTCATCGGGTCAGAAGTTCCGACGCGCCCTCATCCCCGTAGTCCTACCCGCCGCCCGGTGATAAACGTGAGGCGTGCGTAATTCCGGGATAGGTTATTTATTGCACGCGGGTCCCGTGGGTGGAGATGAGGCAGACGATCGCCGCGTCGGCGCTGCTGTTCGCTCTCATCCTCGCCGGCGCCTCGGCGTGGACGGGCTGGTCGGACGACGTCCCGACCGTCACAAGGGAGGTCATGGTGGGCACGCAGGGGCTCCTAACCGTGAGGGACGAGATAACGACAGCGGGGCTGTCCGAGCTGATAGTGCTCCTACACGACCGCGAGAGGCTGCTCGGGTACGCTGTCGAGGGCGGGACGGTCATCGACACGAAGGAGGTCGGAGGGAGGCTCGAGCTGACCGTGAAGCCCGCAGGGAATAAAGTGAGGGTGAGCTCAGCGTATAGGGGGCTCCTGACGGAGGCTGCCGACGGGGCGTTCGCCCTCTCTTTCAGGGGCGCGCCAGTCCTGGCGAACGTCGAGCACTCGACCAACGTGACCTTCGTGCTCCCGCCTGACGCCGAAGACGTTAGGGTCCCCGCCGAACACAGGATCGAGGACAAGAGGGTCAACAGGTTCTACGCTAAGTCGCTCGGGTCCGAGGAGAGGACGACGATCAGGTTCCGATCCTACTCTGTGATCTTGGCGGCGGTCGAGAAAGTCCAGGTGACGGTCGACCCCTCAACGAACTTCGCAAACGTCCTGATCAGGGTCAGGAACGACGGCGCGAGCTCCTTCGACTCCATCACGGCCAAGATTCCCCTCGCTGCTGGCGCGACCGTCCTCAGGGTAGGCGACAACCTCGGCTCTGTAAGGTACGGGTACGACAAGACCACCGGCGGCCTAACGGTCTACTTCACCCCGGAGAGGTACGCCCTCAGCCCCGGATGGCGTTACGAGTTCTCTATCACGATGAGGGTCGAGCCGGGGACCCTCGTTAGGTTGGAGGGCGATGTCCTTAAGGTCAAGGCGTTCCTGCCGTTAGATGCGCCCGTCGAAGGATACTCGATCAGGGTGATCCTGCCAGATGGCGTCGAGCTCCAATCCGTGGGTCCCCAGGTCCAGCAGTACTTCCCGGACGACAGGGGGAGGTACGTCGTCGACCTGAGCCTTCCGGTTCCCTACTTCTCGCCCTACGAGTTCGAGCTAAGGGTCAGGGGTCAACCCCAACAGCCGATCCCGGCCTACCTGCTGCTCCTGGGAGCGCTCGTCCTCTTCGCGGGCGTCATCGCGTCCGTCGTCAGGACGACTCGCGGTCAAAGGGCGAGAGTCGCGGAGTCCGATAGAGCCTCGATTGAGAGGCTGAGGAGCAGGGTGGGCGAGGTCTTCGTGGAGCTCGATAAGGTCGAGGAACTCCTCAGGTCTCCGAGCAGGTCGGGGCTCCAGCAGCTTCAGGAGAGCGTGAGGAGGGTCAGGAGGCTGACGGACCTCCTCTACCAGGACATCAGGGTGCTCCCGCAGAGGAGCGCGGAGCTCTCGAGGGTCGCGACTGAGGCCCAGCGGTCCCTCCAGCAGATCAACGAGTCGCTCAGGGCTATCCTCCACGCGTACAACAGCTATCAGAGGGGCGAGATCGGCAAGTCCGCGATGGAGAAGATGGTCGCACCGATGCTCAGGGACGTGAGGAGGTCGAGCTCATCCCTGAGGGAGTTCGAGCTGGTCCTCTCGGAGCTATTAGGGTGACCTGCTGGAGGGTTCTCTGGCTGCTACGTTTTTAGCCGAATGAATACTGCCGTCCATGGGTTGGAGGGGAGGCCGAGGTTCGAGCCGAAGCTGACGGAGAAGGCCTGGGAACCAAAGCTTGAGCTGGAGTCGATCAGGCTCAACGAGGAGGAGGGGGTGTATCAACCGAGGCTCGACTCCGGCGAGCTCTTCGTGATCGACACGCCCCCGCCGTACCCGTCGGGCAGGCCCTGGCATATAGGCGCCGCGGCCCACTACGCCCAGATCGACATGCTGGCGAGGACCGCGAGGATGATGGGCCACGACGTCTACTTCCCGATCGGGATAGACAGGAACGGCATACCGGTCGAGCGTTACGTGGAGAGGACTTACGGCGTGCGCGTCTTCGGGGTCGAGAGGGAGAAGTTCATCGAGCTCTGCCAGAAGGCCCTCGACGAACTCGAGGCCGAGATGATCTGGATCATGAGGAGGCTAGGGATATCGGGCGACTTCAGGAACTACTACAGGACAGACTCGCCGGAGTACAGGTCCCTCACCCAGGCAACCTTCATCGAGCTCTACAGAAGGGGACTGGTCTACGTCGCGACGAGGCCGAACAACTACTGCTGGGAGTGCGGGACGACGTTGGCCGACGCCGATCTCGACTACAGGGAGTTGGAGGCGGAGCTTGTCTACGTCAGGTTCGACCTCGTTGGAGGGGGAGACGTGGTTATCGCTACCACGAGGCCGGAGCTCATCGGCGCCTGCGACTGCCTCATCTTCAACCCCGAGGACGAGCGGTACGGCCGCCTCGCTGGGAGGAGGGCGGTGGTTCCGATCTACGGTCACGAGGTAAGGGTCTTGCCGCACCCGTACGCCAAGAGGGAGTTCGGGACGGGTGTGTTGATGGTCTGCAGCTACGGCGACCACATGGACGTCCAGCTCTTCAGGGAGCTCGGCCTGAAGGAGAGGGTGATAATCGGTACCGACGGCCGTATGACCCAGAGCGCGGGCCCATTGGCAGGCCTGACCGTCTCGGAGGCGAGGGAGCGGGTCAAGGAGCTCCTGAGGGAAAGGGGTCAACTGGTGAAGGTCGAGAGGATCGTCCACGAGGTCCCGGTCTGCGAGAGGTCCGGCACGCCCATCGAGATACTCCCAATGGAGGAGTTCTACCTGAGGCAGCTGGACATGAAGGAAGAGCTCCTCAAGGCAACGAGGGAGCTGAAGTTCCTCCCCGAGAGGCACCGGCAGCTCTTGATCGACTGGATCAACTCGCTGAAGATCGACTGGCCGATCTCGAGGAGGAGGGTCTACGCGACCGAAGTCCCGGTCTGGTACTGCAGGGGCTGCGGGGAGATCGTCATCCCAGAGCCGGGTAGATACTATAGGCCCTGGAAAGAGAGGCCGCCCGTGGGGAGGTGTCCGAAGTGCGGCGGGACCGAGTTCGAGGGCGAGACGAGGACCTTTGACACGTGGATGGACTCGAGCATCACGCCGCTCTTCATCTCCGGCTACATGAGGGACGAGGGCCTCTTCAGGAGGGCCTACCCGAACGCGGTGAGGCCCCAGGGGAAGGATATAGTCAGGACCTGGCTCTACTACACGATCCTCAGGTGCTACCAGCTGACCGGGAGGCTGCCTTTCAAGATCGCCTGGATTGGCGGGACTGGCCTCGACGAGAGGGGCGAGAAGATGAGCAAGAGCAAGGGGAACGTCATCGATCCGGTCCCGGTGATCGAGAGGTTCGGCGCTGATGCCTTCAGGTTCTGGTCTGCACAAGAGGCGAGCCACGGCTACGACTTCAGGATATCGATCCCGAGGATCGAAGCAGGCGGGAGGTTCCTAACGAAGCTCTGGAACATCGCGAGGTACGTCTCGCAGTTCCCAGTAGTGGAGTCGGCCGCGACCAGGCCGACCGATGAGTGGATACTCTCGGAATTCTGGAGGACCGCGGGCGCCGCGATGAGGGGCTACGAGGAGTTCAACTTCTTCGTCCCCGCGACCGCCTTGAGGGATTTCCTGTGGAACGTCTTCGCGAGCCACTACGTCGAGATGACCAAGCACAGGGCCACGAGACCGAACGAGGACCCAGAGGGCGCGAGGGCCGCGTGGTACGCGCTCCACCAGGTCCTGAAGAACTCGCTGTTGCTCTTGGCCCCAATCATCCCCTCGTTCGCCGACGTTGTCTGGAGGAGGATCTACTCGAGCTCCAGCGTCCACAGGGAGAGGTTCCCGCAGGTGAGAGAACCCAGCGAGATGTGGAGGTACACCGACGAGATAGTCGAGTTCAACAGCCGCGTCTGGAGGATGAAGAAGGAGTCAGGGAAGTCGCTGAGGGACCCCATCAGCGTCCAGATACCGGAGAGGCTCGAGCCGTTCAGGGAGGACCTGGTGAGGATGCACAACATCGTCTGAGCTACCCGCGATTCAGAGGACGCTCGCCCTGAGTCCGGTGATTGCGTACTCGAAACCGATCGCGGCTATGAAGACCGCCATGATCCTCGCTATCGCGTCCGCCCCTTGCCTCCCTAGCACCCTCATGAACCAGGAGTTGGCCCTCAGGACCGCCCAGGTCACCAGCATCACCAACGTCACCGGGATCAGATAGAGCATCCCGAGGGTCTTGATCGAGATCATCGCTGAGGTGAGCGCACCCGGGCCCGCGATCAGCGGGAAGGCGAGCGGGAAGGCCCCGACCGAACCGGTCGACCTGCCCCAGCCCTCTCCGCCCTGGAACAGTATCCTGATCGCGAGGAGGACGAGGAGCGAGCCCCCCGCGAGCAGGAAGCTCTCGAACCTTACCCCGAAGAGCATTAGGAGCAGGTCGCCCGCCAGCGAGAAGAGGACGAGGAGCGCAGCGCTGACCATCACGGTCCTATCGACCACGGCGGCTCTCTCTCGCTCGTCGAGGTCCGAAGTAAGCGAGAGCAGGAACGGTATCGTGCCGACCGGGTCGACGATGATCAACAGCTCGACGGTGCTCCTGAACAGCTCAAGCCACATGCCAGCCCTAGCCGCTACCGAGTCCTTATAACCCCTGTCGAATCGGCTCAGGACCGTCACAGATTTTAGGGTTGAGAACCCTCCGATCGGGGTCATGGTCGACGTCCTCGAGGTCATCGCGATCTCCTTCGCGTCCGGACTGCTTGGGGCCTTGACCGGGCTCGGCGGCGCCAGCATAACGACGCCCGTCCTAGTGATGCTCGGCGTTCCGGTGAAGCATGCCATAGCCTCGGGGATCCTGTCCGTGATTGCGACGTCGAGCGGCACGTCTTCGGCATACCTCAGGGACAGGGTCACGAACGTGAGGGTCGCAATGTTCCTCGAGACGTTCGCGATCGTCGGGGGCACTCTAGGCGCCGTCGTGACGGTTGCGATAAGCCCGAGGCTCGTCGCGGTCGCGTTCTCGGGGGTGATCGCGTCCTCCGCGCTGGCGATGAAGCTGATGGCGGGCGGACTCCGCACCGCTCCGGCCTCGCAGGATAGGCTTTCTCGCTGGCTTGGCCTGGAGGGGGAATACCTAGACCCCTCCGAGGGTAGGGTCGTTCGCTACCGCATCACCAACGCGCTCTACGGCGGTATCGGGATGATTGGGGCAGGGATGGTCGCGGGCATGCTCGGGATAGGTGCGGGCGCGTTTAAGGTCGCGATACACGAGCTGGTCCTCCGGATGCCCCCCAAGGTCTCGACCACGACCAGCAACTTGATCATGGGGATGACAGCCCTCGCGGGGGCCGGCGTCTATCTCTCCTCGGGGCTGATGGTCATGGAGCTCGCGGTGCCGCTCGCCCTCGGGACGGCCATCGGGTCGATCGCGGGCTCGAGGCTGTTGCTGAAGCTTAGGGACGAGAGAGTTAAGTTGATCTACTTCGCGGTCGCCGCGATCGCGAGCGCTCTGATGCTCTACCGGGCCCTCTTCCTCGGTGAGTGAACTTGGACCTTGAGGCGGTCCTCGGGACGGTGATGGCGATAGGCCTCGCGGCCTCGTTGTCTCTGATGACAGTGGGTATCGCTCTGCGCGTCCTCGAGGGCGGCACGGCCGAGCTGGACTTCTCCGTCGGGACTTCCGTGGTGGAAAGGAACTTCCTCGCGTTCTTGGTGGACGTTAAGGAGTCGGGGACCCTATCGGAGGCTCTGATGAGGCTGGGAATCGCGGCGTTGATGCTCACGCCCTATTCGAGGGCTGTAGCCTCTTTGGTTTACTTCGCGACGAGGAGGGACATTAAGTACGCGGCGATCACTGCGGTCGTGGTCGGCGCGCTATCGGTCCTGCTTACGTGAGAGGGCGGTGCGTTTGAGCACGCTCCCAATGCGATTTCCAGTACAGTGAAAGCACCCAAAAAATAAAGGGATTCAGTTCAAGCCGGATCGTCTCACGCAGCTACTTCGCGAAGTGCAGGCCGACGTAGAGTAGCGTCATCAGCACAGTTATCAGGACCATAGAGAGGACTGTCGTCCACGTCCAGCCCCTGATGCTCATTAAGGTCCTCTCCTTGATGACCGCTCTCCCGCCGAGCCAGACCGCGAAGAAGACGACGTAGGAGATCACGATCTTCCCGATCCAGTGGTGCCCGAAGGTCGCGCTGAGGGCCCTCTTGAAGGGAGGTGCGAGGTCTCCAGCGAAGACCAGAGCTGTCAGAAGCCAGGACGCGACCAGCAGAGCGAGGAGTATCGCAGCGATCTCACCATGACCCTTGGGCCTGCTCATCTCTCCTCACCTCACGGGGGCGATCCTCGCGATGTAGGTCCCCAGCGCGATCTCGTAGAAGGCGACGACCAAGGAGACCGCCAGCAGCGCAAAGAGCAGCTTCCTGAGGTCCTTGTTCTCGATCAGCGCGTTGTTGTAGTACCAGACTAGGAACGCGACAACGAAGAGGACCAGCGGTCCTCCGAGGCCTACGTGCTCTTTGATCTCCATCAGGACCGTGTGGGCCCACGGAGTCGGGCTCTTCAGTATCACCTCCTTGGCGGGTGGATAGTAGACCAAGTAGGACGGCGCCGCGAGGAAGATCGACACCAAGAACGCGATGACGGCGAGGCCTGCAGTCACCAACTTCAGCCTCTTCACGCCCTCTGGACTCGACAGCGCGAGGAGCTCCGCCATCGCCCACGGCGTCCCAACGATCAGCAGCACTCCGAGGAACCCGTGAGCCAGGGTCACGAGCTCCCCGATCGACATTTCCCTACCCCGCAAATACTTATGGCTAAACTTCCTATTAGATGCTTTTGTATACGTGTTACTATTGTTGCTACTCTTGATACGCTTAGCACCTAGTGGCGATCGGGCTCTCCGGGATCACTGTAGCAGCCATCACCTGACCGAGACTTCCGCTCCCCTGTTCCTTGCTTCAGTCACTAGTACCCTGAACTCCCCTCCCTCGAGTTCGCGGACCAGCCGGAGGGCCGCGGACTCCGCCGACCTGCGGTCCTTGAAGAACCCGTAAACGGTCGGGCCCCAGCTCGACTGACCGATACCCCTCGCTCCGTGCTCCTTCAGCAACTCTACCAATCCCTCCGAGGCCCTGTGGTACTTCCCTCCCTGGGACCGGGAGAAGGCCGAACTCATCGCCTCCTGGAGGCGCTCCACGATCCCTACGAACCCATCGAAGTCATGCCCTCTGACCGCATCGATCACCGTCTCCACGTCGACGGCCGCTCGCTGGCCCCACGGGTCCTCCGCCGCCGCGATCGCCTCCTCCTCTACTCCGCCGCTCAGCCCCCTTTCGCCCACCGGCCACACCAACAGAACCGCCCAGTCCCGTGGGAACTCCACGTTGACGAAGTCGTGCGCCCAGGCGTCGTCCTCTCGCCTCCCCAGGTCAACCACGAGGCCTCCGCCGATGAAGCCGGCTATCCCGACCCAGGACCTCTTCCCGCGGCCTGTGAGCCTCGCGTGGCTGAGCGGGTCGAAGCGGATGCCCGTAACGGTCGAGAGCGCGGCGCCCAAGGCGAGCGTCAACTGCGTAGTCGTCCCGAGGCCGACATGGAGCGGCGGGGCAGAGACTTCGACGTCGAAGGAGCCCAGCTCCACCGTCAGCGCCTCCGCCACGGACCTCACTACCTCTTCGTGGTCCCTTGAGCAGAGCAGCCGACCCGCGCCGCGACTGACGACCCTCACGGTCACCTTCGGCTCCTCCGTCATCAGTCCAATTCCCGACCAGGGCTTGGGGCCACTCGAGAGCGACGTGAAGCCCAAGTGCAGCCTTGAGCCCGATGTAACAGTCGCGATCAAGACGTCATCACCGTCCTCAAGAGCTCCTCCCGACGCGCCTTCAGGAACTCAAGGGGGAAGATCGCGTCGCGGGGTTCCGAGCCGAGGAAGACCCTGCACTCTCCGGAGAGTAGGTCGACCTCGAGCCTCCCCGACACCAGGACCCTCTCGCCCTGAGACGCGGCCTCCGAGAACCTAGACCTCATCGACTCGATCCGCACTGCGCCGATGGCCCTTTCCGGGCCCATGATCACTTCCTCCGCCCTGATGCCGTAGGAGTTGGGCGTGGTCGCCCCGAAGCGGACGTCCGTGACCTCAGCCGCGAGGACGCACCTCCCAAGCGCCCTCCACCTCCGCGTCCCATAGGGCTCCCAGTACTCATCGGGCATCGGGACCACCTTCACCGTGAAGTGGATCCCCCTGAACTCCCCAGCAAGCCTCTTCCTCGACTCGAGCTCGATCCAAACCTCGACGGGAAGCGCCGAGTCGGCCCTCTTGGAGGCGACGTCCCTCGCGACCGATTCCCGACCGCTAACGACTAAACCTTTCCTCCTCAGCCCTTCCAGCACCTCCGCTACTTCCGGGACCTTCCTTGCCGAGAAGGCGACTAGGTCGATGTCCGAGGACTCGTCGTGAAGCCCGAGGAGTATTGAGCCCGTCAGCTTTACGCCGAGCTCGCCGTCGGGGTCGATCAGCCCCATCAGCTCCCTGGCCCTCTCAGCCAGCGTGTCTGAGGCCGCGACCTGACGTCTTTCCACCGGGGCGATGACCCTGTCGACCCTCGAGAGGGGCACCGCGGGGATCATCTGTCCGGCCGAGTCGTCGAGGAGGAGGGCCTCCGGCAGGACCTCCGCGAGCAGCCCGTACGTCTCGTCTAGGCGCGTAGCCCTGACATACCGATCGTGCGCCCACCTCCAAGCAAGGACCGAGACCAGTCTGCCAGTAGGGTGGGCTACGCCCTTGACCGCGAAGTAGTGGCCGCCCACTGTAACGTAGAACGACTCGACTGGCGCGGGCGGACAGTCCTCGCTCATCGCGTAACCAAGCGTCAGCTTATTTACCGACCGATCAACCTTAGCGCCGGCGGATGGCGAGAAGGAGGTCCGTGGAGTTCAGGTTCCCGCTGATCATCATCAGGTCCGAGCGGATGCTGGGCGCCTTCGACAGGCTAGGGAGGACCAGGGCGATGGGGCCTCTCTCGACCCTCGCGCTACTCGCGATGCCGGCCCTCGCGGGCACCGCGACCTTCTTCCTCCTCATCTCGTTGACCGCGATCCTCACGAGGCCCGAAGTTCAACAGGCCCAGAGGGAGGCAGGCCCCGCGTCGTTCCTCCTGCTGCCGGGCGTCAACCCGTACCTCCCGGTGATCTACGGGTGGCTGGGCATCTTCGTGGCGCTGATGGTCCACGAAGGGGCGCACGGCGTCGTTGCCAGGCGGTACGGTTACACCGTGAGGTCGACGGGCCTGATACTCTTCCTGGGGATCCCGATAGGCGCGTTCGTCGAGACCGAGGACGTCGAGATGAAGCGCGGCAAGCTAAGGGAGGTCCTGAAGATCCTCTCGGCGGGTCCGACCTCGAACGCGGTCGTGGCAGTGGCGTCCCTCGTCGCCATGGTCGCGATAGCGGGCTCAGTCACAGTCGCGCTGCCCATCGTCGTCGACTCGGTGATGGAGGGCGGCCCAGCGAGCGTCGCGGGGCTGCGGCCGAACGACCAGATCGTCTCTGTCAACGGCGTTCGAGTCGACGGTCTCAGGCAACTGGTCGAGGCCTTTGCCACAACGGGCGTCGGGGGCAGGGTAGAGTTGGGCGTCGTGAGGGAGGGAAAGCCACTGACCTTCAGCCTCACGCTGATCGACCTCGGGGGAGGGCGGCCGGGGATCGGCGTCGTGATAAGGGACGCGGACTTCCACCTCCTCGCAGCCCAGATACTCGAGAGGTACAGGTCGATCACGGGCTCCAACCCACTCGCCTTCTTCGCGCCGCCGACGTTCAACGTGATCGCCTACCCGTTCTCCGAGAGCGAGGTTTGTCTCGTCGAGAACTCTGTGGAGAGGTGCAGGACAATAAGCTCCCTCTTCACCCACCCCGTCTTGGGAAGCGGCTTCGCGGCGTTGAGCAACGCGCTCTACTGGATGTGGTTCGTCAACATCAACGTCGCGATCTTCAACGCCCTCCCGATATACCCGCTCGACGGAGGTCAGGCCATGAGGAAGCTGCTCTCGACGCTTTTCAGGTCCGGGGAGAGGTCGGGGCTCGTGGTGACGATTACGACCGCGGTCTCGCTCTTCTTCCTCTCGATGCTCCTCTCGATCATCATCCTGCCATACGTACTGACGGGATAAGGAGGAGATGGGAAAGGTCGTTGTCAGGACCCCGAGGCTCAGGGGAGCCCTTGAGGCCGCAGATCTGTGCATGTTGATGGAGCACTCGGTCCTCCTACTCGAGGTCACGGAGGAGGCACAAGCCGCACTGACCGCCTACCTGCGTTCCGGTGACGAGTCGGTCCTAGAGGAGGTGAGCGAGACGGCGAAGCTGACCATCAGGTCTCAGCTCGAGTTCCTCAGGGCGCTCAGGAGGCTCGGGTATCGCGGCGAGGTAATCGGGGTCATGCCCGACGAGGCCGCTGAAGCCGACTACGAGCTAGGAGTCGAGGCGGTGAGGCTCACGCTCAGGTACAAGTTGACTGGAAAGGTGGACGTCGAGGAGTGGCTCGGCCTCATCGACAGGTACGCGACGGCATCAGAGGTGATCACGCACAGAAGGGTCCTCGATGAACTCGCGGAGGGCTGGAGGGGTTGGCTTCTCGTCACGTCGCCCTCGTCGTACTTCGACCTCGTAAGAAGTGTCGCGTTCGAGGAGGTGAGATATGCGGGTTTCCCAGCCGCCCACGCACCGTTGGTTCAGATCCTCAGGTTGCGTAAGCTCGGAAGGCTTACACCGAGGGACCTCAGGAGGCTCGTCTCGGAGCAGGCGGAGTTCGCGGAGGTCGTCATGGCTTCGCGGAGCGTCGAGGAGGCCCACGAGCGCTGGACGGTCAGGAAGCTCGGGAGCTGGGCTCAAAGCGATAAGAGGCTCCTCACCCGTTGACCTTCCACGAGTGTCCGACGGTGTAGACGTGGAAGCCGTAGACGTTGCAGAGCTCCTCCGAGGAGACCAACTCCTCCAGCGACCCTGAGTAGAACCTGTCCCTGTTGACGCAGAGGACCCTCGCGCCCCTGTACCCTATCACTGAGACGTCGTGGGTCACCATCAGTATCGTCATCCCAAGCTCAGTATTCAGCCTCCAGACCAGCTCCATCACTCTCGAGATCCCGGTGGGGTCGACGTAGGTAGTCGGCTCGTCGAGCAGGAGGAGCTCGGGGCCGTTCACGAGCGCTGCCGCTATGACCACTCTCTGGAACTCGCCCCCGGAGAGGCTGAAGAGCGGCTTCCCCAGCAGCCGGGCCGGGTCCTCGAACCCCACGAGCATCAGAACCTCTTCCTTCCCCATTGGCCTCCCCCTTCCCGTCGAGACCGCGCTGAGCAGCTCGCCGACGCTGATCGGCATCCTGGATAGAGCGCTTGGCGCGTTCTGGGGTACGTACCCTACTCGCCACCACTCCCGGAACTCGCCGACGTCCTTCCCGAATACCCTCACGCGCCCCCTCGAGGGCTTCACGGCGCCGATGATGGCCCTTAAGATCGTCGTCTTCCCGCCGCCGTTCGGCCCGAGGAGGTATGCGACCTCGCCCCCTCGGACCTCGAAGCTCACGTTCTCTACCGCGTACGCCCCCTTAGTGTAGGAGACTGCAAGGTCCTTTACCTCGATCACCGCGCTCAAGACCCAAAGCCCTTGAGCAGCGCCTCGAGGTTCTCCTCCATCACGTGGAGGTACCCGTGACCGTTCAGCGCGTCCTCCAGGGTCAACCCCTCCATCGTGTCGAGGAACATTATCTCAAGGCCCAGCTCCTCTGCGAACTCCTCGACAAGTTCGGAGGCGTGGGCGTGGTGGTCGTGGGCGTGGTGGGTGTGGTGGTCCCGCGAAGTCGGCTCTGCGTAGATCACCTTAACGCCGTGCTTCTTTATCTCCTCCTTCAGTTCCAATAGGTGCTTAGCCGTAGGCTCCTCTTCCTCCACGCCCTTGAGGGCGAGGTTCTTCAGCCCGAACTCCTCCGCCAGGTACCTGAACGCGAGGTGCTCGGTCACGAAGGGCTTGCCCCTGTGCTTCTCCAGCTTCGGGGCGAACTCGTTGTACAGCCCCATCACTTGCTTCTTTAGCGCCTCCGCCCTCGACCTGACGCGATCGGAGAGGTCGGGGAACGCCTTCACGAGCTCCGACGCGATCACCTCGACCATCGACGCGTAGTTCCGCAGGGAGAGCCAGACGTGCGGATCGGGGACACCGTCCGTCCTGATCACCTTGATCGAGGGATGTGCTGCTACCTCGATGACCCTCGCCCCGGAGCCCGCGGACCTAACGAGGTCGACGACCCATCCGTCGAGCGTTTTGATGACGTGGAACACCAGCACAGCGCGCTTGACCCTCTCGACCTCCTTCGGGGTCGGCTCCCAGTCGTGAACTTCGGCTCCCGGAGGTACAACGACCTGAACCCTGACGGCACCGTCGGTCAGCCTGTGGACGATCTCGCCCAACAGCCCGATCGAGACCGCGACCTCCCTCTCCCCAGAGGACTCGGGCTGCCTCATGACTGCCGTTAAGGTCAGGGAGACGGAGATCGCCGCGACCGCAGCCACGACCGCGGTCAGCAGGAGGACCCTCCGGGCGTTCAAGGTCCGCCACCCCTGCAGAATCCGTGGTGAATGGGCCGGCCGTGGACGCAGATGTTGGGCCAGGAGAGCGCCCTGCACATCCTAGCGATCAAGACGTCGCTCACGACCGCATCGATCTTCGCGGCCTCTGCGCACGCGTCGTCCTCGCTCAGACCGAGGACCGAGACGAAGTAGGTCTCTAAGACCCTGTGGTTGTGGGACATCCTCATCGCCACTTCCCAACCCTTCTGGCTAAGGGCGTACCTCCCCCAGCTCCTCCTCTCGACGAGCTTCCTCGACTCTAATTGCCTCAGGGCCTCCGAGACGCTGGCCGGCGTGACGCCTAGCGCTTTGGCTAGCTCCCCCGTCGTGACCTCCCTGCCCTGCTCGGCGAAGCCGTAAATCGTCGCGAGGTACCTGTCCTGTGCCGATGTGAGGGTCTTTGATTTAGGCATCGGCAAAAGTTAGGATTGACCTAAATTTTAACCTGCCGTCGCGGTCAGGTCCTATTTCTCGAGAGGGTCGACAACGTATATCACTCGGGACCGAACGCTCACCGTTGATGGGGGCCCAGCTTCCTCCTGAGGTCGAGGAGGTCTTAGAGAACGCCCTCGTCGCGCTGCTGACGACGATCGACGAGAGGTCTGAGCCTGTCACGCATCCGATGCTCCCGCTCTACGAGAGGGGCTCCGGGAAGATTTACTTCACGTCCAGCGTGCTGTTCAGCAGGAAGCTCGAGTACATCAAGAGCAACCCCAAGGTCTCCGTCCACTTCTCGGTGGAAGAGTTCATGCGGACGGGGAAGGTGAAGGCGGTAACGGTGAAGGGCAGGGCGGCGATAGACGACTCGAACCTGAGCGAGGGATGGATGAGGTTGTTGCCGCTCTGGAGGAGGAAGGAGCCTTACATCGACGCCTACCTCAAACAGAGGTTCGCCTTCCCGCTCTTCTGGGAGAGGGCGGTGATCGAGGTGGTACCGGAAGAGGTCGTCGTCTGGAGGGGCGACCCGATGTCCACGAGGCCCGAGGTCATCAAGGTCGGAGGTGGGTCCTGAGTGATCAGCGCTAATGTCCTGCAGGAGTTCGAGCAGGTCTCGGTCTCGTTCGTTGACGAAGACGGGTATCCGGTAACGGTCCCTGCGAAGGTGAGGATAGAGGACGGACGCGTCACGGTGGAGCTGCCCGAGGGATTCAAGGGGCTTACCTTCGCCGGTAGGAAGGTCAACGTAACCTTCAACCACATCACTCCGATCCCGGGAGGAGGTTACACCGACCGCAGGTACCTCATGATAAGGGGGACTGCCCGTCCGGCTCCCGAAGGCATTGAAGTCGATGTCGAGAAGAGCTACAGGTGGGACGAGAAGGAGGTCCCGTTCCCTGAGTACGTGGAAGTCTCGTCAGTCAGGGCGCGAAGATACCTCGAGAGGCTCGGGCTGAGGCTCGGCCTCGACTTCAAGCCCCGCATCGGCGCCTTCTGGGCCTTCTTCAGGGTCGTCAGGCTGCCGTTTCTAATAGCGACCGCCGTACCGACCGCGATCGGGGCATCGGTCGCGTACTACAACGGGTTCTTCGACCCTCTGTTACTCCTGTTGACCTTCGTCGGGCTCGCGTTCATCCACCTGGGACTGAACGTCGCGAACGATTATTTCGACACGAAGCTCGGGGCAGACCCAGCCAACAGGAGGCCAACACCGTTCAGCGGTGGATCGAGGGCTATAATCTACGGTCTCATCTCGGAGTCCGAGTCGAGGACGCTCTTCGCCTCGTTCTTCGCCGCCGGATCAGCTATCGGAATGTACCTCGCAATCACCAGAGGTCCATTGGTCATATTGGGGTTGATGGCGCTCGGCCTCTTCCTGGCTTATTTCTACACCGCGCCACCGATCAAGCTTGCGTATAGGGGAATGGGGGAGCTGGCGGTCGGAACTGGGTTCGGGCCGGTGATCGTGTTGGGCGCGTACTTCGTCCAGACACAGAAGCTGACCCTTGACGCTCTCCTCGCATCGATACCGATAGGAATACTGATCATGTTGATCCTGTATGTCAACGAGATACCCGACGCACCATTCGACAAGGTCGCCGGTAAAATGCACCTCGTCACGAGGATCTCGAAGGAAAATGCGCTGAGGCTCCTCGCGGTCTTCTACGCGGCCGCCTACGCCTCCACCGCCCTTATCCCTGTCCTTAGGCTCGGCCCGCCGACGGTCCTGATCGCGCTCGTCACGATCCCGACCGCGGTGAGGGTTTACAGGATGGTTTCAGGGACTTTTGGGATCCAGTACGCGATGATCCCGGCGATGGCCTTGAACATACGCAACGTCGCAACTACAGGTTCGCTACTGGCGGCGGGCTATGTGATCGGAGCGATATTAGGCCTCTAACCCGTATAATCCTCTCTCGTTGATGGAGTCCGTATACGAATCTAACCTCCAGAAGTCCGAGAAGTCCGAGCACTTGATGTACTCGCAATTCAACGCTTCGGCTTCTTCACCTTCCCGATGACGAGCAGCTTGAGCGGTACGCCGTTGACCATGAAGACTTCATACCTCACTCCGGGCAGATCTCCGTAGGACTTGCCGAGCGTTCCGCCGATACCCTGCACGAGGACCTCGTCGTGCTCGTCGATGACGTTCAGGGAACCGTCTCCGGGGCAGAAGGCGGTGATCACCTTACCGTTCTTGATCAGCTGGACCCTGACGCACTTCCTGACCGCGCTGTTGGGCTGCCTGGACTCAATCCCCTTCTTCTCGAGGACGATCCCCCTAGCCATCGGCGCGCCCTCGAGCGGGTCGTACTTCTCCTTCAGCCGCATCATCTTGTTCCTGTAGGGCCGATAGCTCCACCTGAACCTCTGCCTCGTCCTGATCAGCGACCTCGCCGCGAACTCCCCGTTGCCCATGATCTAGACATTTGGAGGTCCGGCCAGTTTTAACTGTTGTGAGCTCGATGAGCGCCTCGCGATCTCTGGTGCATGCTATAAGCTGTGGCGACTCCGACGCGGGGGATCCCGAGCGGTCCAATAGTTTAACTGCACGCTTCATCATTATATTGAGGTTACTCAATACTGCGGCGCGATGGTGCAGAAGAGGCTCTCCTTCGCGAACATGATGAGGGCGAAAATGCCGGCTGCGCTCCCTCCGCTGGCGCTTTTGGGGCCCGGATACGTGCTGGCATCGTTCGCCTTCGGGAGCGGGGAGCTGATCTGGTGGCCGACGCTGTCGGCGAAGTACGGCCTGGCCTTCGTCTGGCTGCTTGTGCCCGCAGCGTTACTCCAGTGGTGGATCAACCTCGAGCTGGCGAGGTACGTCGTCATCACGGGAGAGTCGCCATGGGTCGGGTTCGCGAGGCTGAACAGGGCATTCTCGATACTTTTGTGGGCGATGGCGATCGTGACGCTCTCGGCGTGGGGTGGGTATGCCGGGGCTGCGGGGAACGCGATAGCCTTCCTCACCGGGTTTCCGCCGGGTTGGGGGATCAGGGAGCAGACGACGTTCTGGGCCTACGTCACGATGGCGCTCTCGATCCTCGGCCTGACGCTATTCCCCGTCGTCTACAAGGGCCTCGAGTGGCTCCTGAAGGTCTGCATCATAATCGGCGCCGGAGGCGTGGTCGTGGCTGCCATAAACCCGCTCCTCTGGTCGAAGTGGCCGGAGTTCGCGGCAGCTGTCTTCACGCCGAGGCCGTTCCCAGCCAACTGGGACCCGAGGGACATTGGGCTCCTAGTGTCCGCGATCGCCTTCGCAGGGCTCGGGGGGTTCTTCCAGCTCGCCTACGCGTACTGGATCAGGGACGCGAACGCAGGGATGGGAGGGCTGATCGGAAGGATCACCAGCCCGATAACCGGAAGGCCTGAGCCGGTCCAGCTCACCGGATACCTTCCTGAGGGGTCCGAAGATGATAAGAGGAACTACAGGGGCTGGATGAAGACGGTCTACCTCAACAACAGCTGGGGCGTCTTCATCAACCTCCTAACGACGATGTTGATGATGTTCCTCGCGTACGCCGTCCTCCATCCCCAGGGCAGGGTCCCAGGTGGCTACGCGCTTGTCGTCGAGCAGGGTCAGTTCTTCGGGTTCTACCTCGGCGAGGTCGGGTTCAGGCTCTTCCTCTTCGTCGCGGCGATGCTGATCGTCGACACCTACATCGTTATCCTCGACCTGGTCTGCAGGATGTACAGCGAGTCGATCCTCACGCACATCCCGCCAGCCAGGAAGAAGTCCTACAGGTGGTGGTATTACGCGCTGGTCGGTGTATTCGCGGTCGTCACTTCCACCAACCTCCTGATCGGAGACCCTGGGACGCTGATACTTTGGGGGGGCGTCTTCAACTTCATTGCGATGCCAGTCCTCTACGTCGCGATGCTGGTCATTAACTACTACGTCCTCCCGAAGCACGGTGGTAACTGGTTGAGGCCCTCGATGCCGTGGCTGATCGTCGGGCTGGTCTCGACTGCGGTGTACATCTATCTCGTCCTCTGGTACCTGCAGATTCAGGTGCCGGTCCTGATCAGGTCGATAACGGGCCGGTGACCGGAGTGTACAGAGAGCTCTTCGACCTAACCGGGAGGAAAGCTCTCGTCATTGGTGCTGCGTCTGGGATCGGGAGGGCGGTGTCGCAGGGGCTGAGGGAGTTCGGGGCCTACGTGATAGCGGCGGACAAGGACGTGAGGGGCGCAGCGGAGGTCGGCGATGAGGCGCATTACGTCGACGTCACGGACCTGAGCTCGATACGGGAGCTGATGTCGAGGGTCGAGGTGCTACACGTGCTGGTTGTCACACCTGCAGTCAACTTCAGGAAGAGGATCGAGGACTACACCTACGAGGAGTTCAGGAGGGTGGTCGACGTGAACCTCTTCGGGGCCTTCGCAGCAGTCAAGGAGGCGATCCCGGCCTTGAAGAGGTCCGGGAGGGGAAGCGTCGTCTTGATCTCGTCGATAAGGGCGTTCGTCGTCGAGCCGGGTCAAGGTCCGTACGCGATGACTAAGGCCGCAGTAGTGCAGCTGGTGAAAGCGCTGGCGGCGGAGCTCGCGCCGTACGGAATCAGGGCGAACGCGGTGGCTCCGGGGATCGTCGACACGCCGTTCGTCGAGCAGATCAAGCGGAGGCCGGATTGGGCGCGTGCTTACGCGGAGAAGACTGCCCTGAGGAGGTGGGCGAGCCCGTCGGAGATCGTGGGTCCGGTGATATTGCTCGCCTCGGACGCGGGGAGCTACATCACGGGCTCCTTGATAACGGTCGACGGTGGGTGGACAGCGATCGACGGAAGGTTCGACCCGTTCGGTGCGCAGTCCACGTGAACAACGAAGCCGTACCGCTCCGTTTTTTCGGAATGTGTGATCTGCTCGTCCGACCTGACGCGAGGCTCGCACTCCTCGCCGCAGCGTAAGATTACAGCCTGCAGCTTGTCGACCCAGTTTCGTTCTGAGGGTACGCGGAGGTCCAAGCGCGCGACCATCGGTCCTCTCCTGAGGAGAGGCTAAATAGAGACCCGAGAGGTCAACCGTTAGGGCCCGTAGCTCAGCCTGGCGGAGCGTCCGGCTGATAACCGGATGGCGGGATGTGAGGGCTCGCCCGGGAGAGGTCGTGGGTTCGAATCCCACCGGGCCCAGTGTCAACGGTTCGGCTTGGGGGTAATTGAATCAAGAGGGTTTCAACCAAAAATATGGAGAATTAGATTTCGGAAAGACCCTACGTCTGCTTCTTGCCCTTCGCGATGAGGTAAATCGACGCCACGCCGATGATGAAGAGCGCGATGATGGCGAAGCCCATCGACGGATGGCCCGCGAACCACAGCGCACCCGGACTGTTCGGTATCCCGAACAAAGTGAGGAACCTGGAGGCCAGGTTGAAGGTCGGCGCGAGCGGAATCAGTGCGGCGAGCAGTATCAGTAGCCCGATGCGGGCGCCGAGCAGCGACGGCCCGAAGACCAGTAGAGTGATCATCCAGATCGCCGCGACGTGGTACCAACTGCCCGCGCTGAAGTGGGCAAGCTCCCAGCCCCTCGGCGTCCCCCTCGCGGGAGCGGTGCCGATGTACTTTGCTGGATAAGGTCCTGGGTACGGTGAGCCCTCGGGCTGCCTGTAGGTAACGGTGACGTTCGGGTTCGTGTCCCAGATCATGGCGATGCTCGCTCCTATCGCGACGGTCACGGCTATCCCGATGAATATTATCGCGATTCCCCATCTGTAGGCCGGAACATGGGGTCCGCTGACCCCCCTCTCTGCGGCGGGCTTGGCGGAAAAGTAACCGAACGCGGCCGGGATCATCATCAGGATCAGCAGGTAGTAAATGGCTGCTGGCGCTACCCAAACTACGCTGTGGACCCCCAGGAAGTTGAAGGCGAAGAGGCCCGCGGTCACGAGGGGCAGCGAGATCACCATCAACTTATAGCCGAGCCGCTGGACCCGCTCACTTACTCCGAGGACGCTCATCCCGATCAGGACGATCATAGAGCTGACCGCGAAGAGCGCGATGTGGTCGTGGAGCTGGACAAGGGCGGCGGGCCTAATCGGTATATGGGTCACCTTGAAGATGCCCGTGATCGCGAAGCCTATGACGACGCTGAGCGCGATGGCGAGCGTCGGGACCAGGAACACTTTCCTCGGGACTTCTATGTTCGTCAGGAGCTCGTACTTGGACTTCGGCGGTGGCGACTCGGTCGAGATCAGCGGCAGCCTAACGCCACCCGCGGACAGCCCGACTACCCCCAGCGCGATGAACCCAAGGAACTCGAGAGCCGCCGCGATCACCCCGAGAACCGGCAGCTCGTAGTAGGCGATGGGTCCGAGAGGCGCCTCGACGCGCCATAGCGTGGGCCCTCCTATTTCGTAGTAAGACGCCAGTACTCCGGTCCAGAGCACTGGTCCCACGAACGTTCCCGCGACGATCAGCTTCTTCGCCCACGGCTTGATGCTCAGACTCGGGAGCACCATCGCGGCGATGATGATCAGCACGGCCCACCAAGCGGTGTGCGCGTGGCCGACCTTCTCCCACTCGGGGACCGGCCGCCCCCATGCTGCGGCCCCCCAGACCCCCATCATCCCGACCAGCGTCCCCGAGCCTATCGCCACCATCGCCGCGACGAACATCGGGAGGTTGAGCCCGAGCCTTATCGTGCCCTTTCCGGCGCTCACGCCTTTTGTCACTACTGGAATGGACATAACCTTTTCGATCTGTATGAAACTATATGCAATTTTACGCAATAACGTTGACGCGGATCTGCGACACTTCAGTTCGCGCTAACATCGTAACATCAAGATAGGCCTGATTACCGAAAAACGTTGGACATGTCGAGGCGGAGGAGGGTCGTAATCATGGGCGCGGCAGGGAGGGACTTCCACAACTTCAACGTCCTCTTCAGGGAGGACCCTGGCTACGAAGTGGTCGCGTTCACCGCTGCACAGATACCAGGAATCGCGAACAGGGTCTATCCGTACCCGCTCTCCGGCGAGCTGTACCCGATGGGGATACCGATCCACGACGAGTCCGAGCTGCCGAGGTTGGTCAGGGAGAAGGCCGTAGACCTCGTGGTCCTCTCCTACAGCGACCTCTCGTTCGAGGAGGTGATGAGGAAGGCGTCGGTGGCGCTGGCGAACGGCGCGGACTTCGCGCTCCTCGGTCCGAGGTCGACCTGTCTGAGGAGTAGGGTCCCGGTGGTCGCGGTGACGGCCGCGAGGACGGGAGCCGGGAAGAGCACGGTGACGAGGCACGTCGCGAGGCTGCTGAGGTCCGCGGGAAGGAGGTTCGTCGTGGTGAGGCACCCGATGCCCTACGGCGACCTCAAGCATCCGGTCCAGAGGTTCTCGAGCTTCAGGGACCTTGACACGTACGGGTGCACCTTCGAGGAGAGGGAGGAGTACGAGCCGCACGTAAGGGAAGGGAACGTCGTCTACGCGGGGATCGACTACGCCGAGGTCCTCAAGGAGGCGGAGAGGGAGGCGGAGGTGATCGTTTGGGACGGCGGGAACAACGACTTTCCCTTCTTCGAGCCGACGCTGCACGTGGTGGTCCTCGACGCGCTGAGGCCGGGGAGCGAGGTCTCCTACTACCCCGGAATGGTCAATCTCCTCATGGCTAACCTCGTGGTGATCAACAAGGCGAACGTCGCGCCGAGGGAGAACGTCGAGCGGATCGCAGAGAACGTCAGGTTGCACAACCCTAGGGCGAAGGTGGTGGTCGCGGGCGCCGAAAGAGTGGTCGCGGGCGAGGCCGAGCTCTTCGGGAGGAGGGTACTGGTGATCGAGGACGCGCCGACCGTGACCCATGGAGGGATGCCCCACGCGGCGGGGTATGCAGTTGCGGTCGAGAGGGGAGCCCTCGTGATCGATCCCAGGGCCTGTGCGGTGGGTGAGGTCAAGAGGGTTTACGAGGAGTACCCGCACATCGGACCGGTCCTGCCATCACTCGGCTACACGCCGCAGCAGCGGCTTGACCTGAGGGAGACGATAGTCAGGTGCGACCCTGAGGTGATAGTGAACTCGACGCCGATCGACGTCGCGAGGCTCCTCGGCGTTGAGAAACCCCAGGCCTTCGTTAGGTACGAGCTGAAGGTCGAGGGCGAGGACCCGATCGCCGCAGCGATGAGGGAGAAGGGGATCTTGTGAATCGGATTTTTGAGAAGGCCTAATCCACTTCGTCAGGTTGACCGAGGACGGGGAGCTGCGGGTGGTGAGGGCGGTCGTCGAGTCGGGGCTGCTCGAGGCCGGCGGCCGGTTCAGGGCCGTCGTGATCTCCCCGAAAGGCGAGGGGCTCCTGAGGTTGAGGGGCGTCGAGGTGCTGGGCGGCGTCCCCGAGTATACCGACGCGGTCGAGTCGGGGCTCCGGCTCCCCCTCAGGTCGTCGTCGGTCCAGCTCGTCGTCGCCCTCGACCGAGGTCCGGGAGGTGCCTCAGTGGACCTACAGGAGGTCAACAGGGTCCTCGAGGTCGGCGGCGTTCTGGTGACCGGACCTTGGGAGGACAGGGCCATGGCGGAGTCGGAGCTCCTTTCAGCGGGCTTCACGGTCTCGGAGGCGAGGGGGCTTGAAAGCCTCATGACCGCGGTGAAGGTCTGGAAGAGCTACACGAGGGAGAGGTGTCCGAAGTGCGGCGGCCCGGTCAACATACCGCTAATCCCCGAGGACAGCACTGTTGTCAAGATCTGGTCCTTCTATTGCACCAGCTGCGGTTACGTCTGGAAGTCCGAAGAGTACGCACTGAGGGACTGAGGCAGGCCCTGGGGAGGACTATCGTGCCCTCTTCGGGGTCGCCGAGCTCGACGGCCCTTCCGCTCAGCATCATGAAGGCCACCCAGGCGCACGTCAGTGCGTCGATCGCGTGCTCGTTCGGCTCGACCTCGACCTTGACCCGGAATGTCTTGAGGAGCCCTCTCAGGGCCTCCTCGCCGGGCTTCTCGCCCCTTTTAACCCATCCCATCAGCCTTTGAACCGCCCTCGGATAGACCTCGACGACCTCGATCCCCGCAGACTTCAGCTCCGCGGAGAGAGCGACGGCCCTCGACGTGAGGAGCCTCATCGGCCCGAGCACCGGGGGGAGTATCCCGACGCCCAGCCATCGGACCGTCCTGTCGCAGGCCCTCAGACCTCGCCCCCGCTTCGGCCAGGAGAGGGGAGCATCAACCGCCACGAGCTCCGGATCGAACTCCGCGATCCGCCTGACGATCTCGTCGTCGCCTCCGAGCCCCTCCACAGAAGCTCGATCCCTGAAGACGAAGGCCGTCGCCGACCTCCTCGTCGGTGTCGCGGTGAGGTCAATGCCTACGACCCTCCTACCCGCCACGGCCGCCTCAGAGCGTCGGCGGTATCCTCGCTAGGTCGATCAGCTCCCTCACGTGCTCGGGGGATTTCGCGCCGACGAGCGTCGTGGTGACCGGAGACCTCCTGCAGAACTGAACGAGGGCCTGTGCGAGGGTCAGGTTCCCCTTCGTCGACACGCTGAGCTCGGGCATCCGGAGAAGCTTGCCCTGGAGTAGGGGCGCGCTAGTGACCACGACCAGCCCGAGCGACTTCGCTGCCTCAACGGGAGTCATCGGCTCCCCCGAGACCCTCTGGACTCTCGACTCGACCGCCCCCCTCATCAGGGCGTTGAACGGCATCTGGACGAACCTGAACCCGTTCGACCTTCCCGCGACCTTCCGGGCCAACCCGGTCAGCTCTTCGAGCTCGAGGTGCTCTTCCGCGTCCTCAGGGACGACCAGTGAGCTCCAAGTCGCGAGCCCGTACCACCCGATCAGCCCATCCGACCTGAGGTCCTCCAAGACGCCGAAGGCCTCCTCGATCCGTCTGAGCGTCTCGGCCCTCCCGAAGACGGGCGCCTGGGACTCGGCGACGTTGTGGAGGTAAAACACGTCAATCGATTCGAGGCCCATGTTCTCGAGGCTCCTCTTCGCGCTCCACCTCAGGTACTTCGGAGCGATGCAGTGTATGCCTGCGGCGACCTCCTCCGGTCTGGCGAGGCCCGTTCCGATCACCTTCCCCACGAGGAATTCCTCGTACCTCTCCCCTGACGCGGGGTCGTGGGTCAGGTATCCGGCTTTGGTGCAGACCAACACGCTCCTCCTGTCGACCTCGCTCGACTCGACGAGCGACCTCAGGCCCGCGCCGACGCACCTCTCCGAGGCCATCCACCTGTAGTTGATCGCGGTGTCGATGACGTTCACGGCGCCCTCCGAGACCGTCCGGATAATCGCCTCGGTCATCAGCGTGTCCGTCGCCGGGTCCAGGTCGCCGAGGTATGTCCCAAGGCCGATGCTCGAGAGCGGGCCGAGCTCGGTCTGCCTGTAGTGCTCCCTCGCGATTCCCCTGCTCACAGCACGCTCGACGAACGCCGCGGCCGAGCCCGGGTCGTACCTCCCCACGAGCAACTCCCTCACCTACGGGACGAACTCGTCTCCGGTGTTCACGTCGATCAAGCTGACCTTTCCGCGTTTCTCCTTCACCGCGACCACCACCGCGACGCCCGCGCTCTGCGAGATCGACCTGATCTGCTCGAGCTCCGACCTCGACGGCCTTTCGTTATACTTGCACTCGACCAGGACGGCGGTCCCGGCCTTCAGGCAGACTAAGTCGATCGGTTTGCTCGCGGCCGCCCTGATCACGAGCCACCCCCTCGACCTGAAGAGGTCCCTGACCTCGTACTCGAACCTCCTCCCCCTCCTGTAGCTCAAGCCCGGCCTGCCCGGGGCGGTCTTCGCTTAAATCGGTTCCCCGACGAAGAGCTCAAGTTTTTCTGGGGTCGGCGGTGAGGATTTCGATGGGGCGATGAGCGGGGAGGTGAAACCTGCCCGGTGATGAGTTCGGCCTTGAGCGAGCCCCGCACCGCTAATATCCACCTCGACCCCCACTCCGGGTCGGGTTGGCCCACGAGACCATCGCAGAGTTCCTTAGGCGGAACGGCGTGAGTTTCCAACTCTACAGGCTGAGCGGGAGCGAGGCAGCCACCGTTGAGAGCGCGGCGAGGTCGATCGGCTGCGACCCCGCGATGATCGTGAAGAACGTCGTCTTCGTCGGCAGCGTCGGGCCGGTCGTGGTCCTCTGCTCTGGTGACAGGAGCGTCGACAGGTCGAAGCTCTCGCAGGTCCTAGGCGAGAGGGTGAGGCTCGCAACGAGGGAGGAGGTCGAGAGGCTGACCGGCTACGCGGCCGGCGGTGTGCCTCCTTTCTGCCACAGGGAAGGTGTCAGGGTGCTCGCGGACACAGGCGTGACACGCTTCGAGGAGGTGGTGACGTCGGGAGGCTCTTCCGACACGCTGATCAGGCTGAGGACCGACGACCTCATCCGGCTCTCGGGCGCTGCCGTTCACGACGTCTCGAAGGCCCCGTGACAAGAGTCCGCGACCACGAGGTTCAGCAGGTTCAGCAACACTTAACTACTGTGGCTCGGACGCAAAGCTGAAGTGAGACGTTTACCCAGCGCGATCCTAGCGGCGGTCCTAACGGTTTCAGTCGTGGTTCAGCTTTCAAGCGGGTACTACTTCGAGACCACTGACGGCAGGACGGAGCAGGCGGCCGCTCAGACCGGGACTCCAAGGTACGGCGAGAGGAGTTACACGCTATACCTCAACGACTACGGCTTCAACGCCTCGAGGGGAGGCCCGACGCTGATGGCGTATCAAGGAGAGCTGGTCAGGATCAGGTTGATCGGCAACGGCTCGGGACCGATAGTCCACGACTTCGTCCTAGATGAAGGATCTCCTTCGCCCTACAACGTCAAGAGCAGGAGGCTCTCGAGGGGCCAGGAGCAGGTGATCGAGTTCGTCGCGAACCATCCGGGTGAGTTCAAGTACTACTGCAGCGTCAGGCCGCCGTACGGACCGAGCCACAGGGATAGGGGACAGGAGGCGACGATAGTCATCTACCCGAGGGCTCAGGCGACGGCGACCGAGACGGCGACTACCACCCCGGCGCAACAGGCCACCCAGACCCCGACCGGACAGCCCCCGCACCGACAGGTCACCCAGACGCCGACTACCCAAGCTCCGCAGGCACCGACGCAGCAAGGAGGTGACATAGTGACCGTCCTCGTCCCGGCCGTACTCGTTGTAGCGGTCGCAGCCGGTGCGGTGGCTTGGCTGGTAAGGTCGCGGCGCCGTTAGCGCTCCACTCGACCTCGATCGCGTCTCAAGTCTTCCTTCTCCTCACTGATGCTGAGCTCTGGGCAGTGGCGCCTTCTCACGCCTACGGCCTGATCGCGATCACCGGGGTCGACGTCGTCGCCTTTCCCGTGGTTTACAGATCTCCCAGGAGTGGGCTGAGGGTTCTCGCGGTCTGGGCGGCCCTGAAGCTCGCCCTCTTCCTCGGGGACGTGCTCACCGCTCCGGAGTTCGGGATGACCTACGCCGAGTTCGCCGCCTACCTCTTCGGCCTGCCGGCCTACGTCGTATCGGTCGCGGTCCAGCCCCCGCTGATCGTCCTCTCCGTCATCGGCTCGGGGGTGGTACGAAATTCGTAAATCAGAAGAAAAGGGTGTGACGGTTTATTAGAAGCTGAAGGCGCGCGGGGTTGAGTTTGCCGCGCTCGAAGTCTGTCGTCCTGATCAGAGGGGACGGGACCGGACCGGAGCTCACCGAGGCGACGCTCCTCGTGCTCGAGAAGGTCAATCCGGGGCTTGAGGTGATCGTGAAGGACGCGGGGTACGAGTGGTGGGTCTCCGCCGGGAAGCCGAAGACCTTCGCCCTGATACCCGACGAGACCTGGGATGCGATCACGAGCAGCGACGCGTGCCTCAAGGCCCCCACGACCACGCCTCCGGACCCCGACGCGCCCAGGAGCGTCGCGGTCAGCATCAGGCAGAGGATGGACCTCTACGCCAACGTCAGGCCGATCAAGACCTTCAAGGGCCTCCCGGGACCGCTCGGGGACGTCGACTTCGTCTGCGTCAGGGAGGCGACGGAGGGCCTCTACATCGGGATCGAGTACATGATAGCCCCAGGAGTGGCCGTGGCGATCAGGCGGATTTCCGACTTCGCCTCCGAGAGGGTCGCGAGGTACGCGTTCGAGGAGGCCAAGAGGAGGGGCTACGGCAAGGTGATCGCGGTGACCAAGAGGAACATACTGAGGCTGACGGACTCGGTCTTCTTCAACGCGGTCCAAAGGGTCGCTTCCAACTACCCCGAGATCGCGCTTGAAGAGTACTACATCGACAACATGGCTCAGCAGCTGGTGAAGAACCCGCAGAGGTTCAACCAGAACGTGATCCTCAGCACCAACCTCTTCATGGACGTCCTCTCGGAGCTCGCGTCAGCGCTGGTCGCGAACATAGGCATGATCTACTCGGCTAACTTCGGGGACAGGTACGCGATGTTCGAGCCCGCCCACGGCAGCGCTCCCAAGTACAAGGGCATGTACAAGGTGAACCCGACCGCGATGATCCTCTCCGCGGCCTGGATGCTCGAGTATTTGGGCTTCGCGAAGGAGGGCAAGGCGATCTTCAGCGCGGTAGAGCACGTGGTGGCCGAGAGGAACCGAGTCACCTACGACTTGGGAGGAACCGCGAGCACGCTCGAGATGGCGGAGGCGGTCGCGGACAGGGCCGTCAAGATCCTGGAGTCAGGCGGATGAGGAGAGGTACCTGAGCAGCTCCTCGAGCCTGGACTCCTCCATCGAGCTGAGCCAGTCGACCCGCTCTCCAGAGTACTCTCCTTTGACCACCTGCAAAGCGAGGTCCACCACCTCATCCACTGACCTCCCGGTCACGTCCAGCTGCGCGACGGTCCTCTCCCCGAACCTCCTGACCGCCTCCCAGTAGACGAGCCCGATGAGCTCAACCTCGACGTTCTCCCTGACCTTCCGCTCTTCGTAGCCCCGGGACCTCAGTACCCCGACCAGTTCCAAGGGATCCCTCCTCAGCACCACGGCCCTCCTCACCTCGAGGGACCTCGGCTTGAAGACGACGTGGCTGCAGACGACCCCTCCTCCGAGCCTCCTGAGCAGCGCGCCGCTTCTCGCGGAGAGGGCTCTCGGGTCGACCTCCTCATCTCCGCCAGCCAGCTCCGTTAGCTCGACCAGCCTTATGCCGAGCTTCGACGCGAGCGCCCTCCCGACGGTGCTCTTCCCGACGCCTGGCGTCCCGAGGAGCATCACCACCAGCATCCTACCGACCTTTCAGACAACCCCGTGAGTATTAAGGCGGCGCTCGAGGGGAACAGTTGGCGAGGCGGCTGAGACCTCAGACACATCAGTGATCGTAGGAGAGAAGTAAAAAAAGAAAGCAGAGGCGTGTGTTCGGGGTTAAGTCTGCTTCTTACCCTTTGCGACGAGGTAGACCGTTATGACGGCGATCGCGAAAAGCGCGATCAGGTTGAAGCCCTTCAGCGGGTGTCCGGCGAACCAGAGGGCCCCGATCCCGTTCGGTATGCCTAGCCATGCGAAGTACCTCCCAACCACATTGAAGGTCGGTGCCAGAGGTATTGTCGCCGCGAAGAGGATCAGCAGCCCCAGCCTCGCTCCCAGCAGCGAGGGCCCGAAGACCATCAGCGCGATCATCCAGACGGCCGCGACGTGGTACCAGCTTCCGGGGCTGAGGTGCGCGTTCTCGAGGCCCCTGGGCGTGCCCCTCACCGGCGCGGTGCCAGTGTACGTGACCGGGTAAGGACCTGGGTAAGGCGAGCCCTCGGGCTGCTTGTAGGTGACCGTAAGGTTTGGGTTCGTGTCCCAGATCAGGGCGATCGCGGCTCCAGTCGCTATGAGCAGCGCGAGCCCTGCGAAGATCACCGCGAGGCCCCACCTGAAGGCTGGGACGTGCAATCCCTGAACCCCGCGCTCACTGCCGGACCCTTTCTGAGTGAAGTAACCGAGCGCAGCTGGTATCATCGCGAGGAGCAGAACGTAGTAAATTCCTGCGGGGGCGACCCAGACGAGGCTGTGGACCCCCAGGAAGTTGAAGACGAAAAGGCCGGCGATCGTCAAGGGCACGGCGACCTGCATCAACCTGTACCCGATCTGCTGAACCCGCTCGCTAACCCTGAGGACGCTCATCGTCATGAGGATGATCAGGGAGCTAACCGCGATGAGGGCTGTGTGGTCGTGGAGCTGGACGAGCGCGGCGGGCGAGATAGGCCTGTGGGCGACCTTGAAGACCGCGTTGATCCCGAAGCCCACTATGACGCCGAGCGCGATCGCAAGCGTCGGAATCAGGAAAATCCTTCTGGGGACCTCGATGTCTGAGATGAGCTCGTACTTGGACTTCGGCGGCGGCGACTCGGCCGAGACCAGCGGAAGCTTAACGCCCGCGGCGGATAGGCCCACGATCCCCAGCGCGACGAACCCTAAGAATTCGAGGAAGGCCGCGATCAGTCCGATCAGAGGCAGCTCGTAGTAGGTCCCGGGCGCGGCAGGGGCCTCGACCCTCCAGATCGCGGGGCCTCCGATCTCGTAGTAGGTCGCCAGCACGCCGACCCAGAGCGTAGGGCCAAGGTAAGTCCCGGCGATGATCAGCTTCTTCGCCCAGGGCTTGATGCTGAGGCTTGGGAGCACCATCGCCGCAATCATGATTAGGACGGCCCACCAGGAGCTGTGCGCGTGGCCGACCTTCTCCCATTCCGGAACGGGTCGACCCCAAGCGGCGGCCCCCCAAATACCCATCATTCCCACCAGCGTCCCGGTGCCCATCGCTATCGTAGCAGCGATGAAGAGAGGGAGGTTGAGTCCTAGCCTAATCGTGTTGCCTTCCGCCTTCACGGATAGTAGATGCCGCAGGCACCTCATAGATCTTCTATTGTATACGATCGTATGCTCTTGCATACAAATTCACATTTGTAGATTCCGGGGCTAGGTGAACCACAAAGTTGTAGCACCTTACGTCGAGGTCGAGGTTGAGGCACGACTGAGGGTCGCCTGATTCGTTGGAATCGAGCGGTCATTACAGTCCGAGTGCGGTCCACGCGCACCGCGAACTTCGGTCCGATTCTGAGAGCTGGGCTTAAATCGGGCGCTGGACGAATCGGCTCGCATGCGGGGAGGGGTGCTTGTGGTTGTCGATGAGCGGGTCGAGGGCGAGGCGCTGAGCGCGGTCTCAGTGGCCGAGGAGGTCTACGGCCTGCCCCTGAGGGTTGAGAGGTCGAACCTAACGGACCACATCGCGGCCTCCACGAACAGGAGGAGGGGTCAGGTAGACGCGCTGCAGCTCCTGAAGAGGACTGAGTCGATGGTGCCCGAGAGGGGGCTCCTGCTCATCCTCGTGCCGAGCGACATCTACGTCAACGGCTTCAACTTCTGCTTCGGGCTCGCGTACATGAGGTCCGCGGTCGTCTCGACCTTCAGGCTCAGGCACCCCGATCCCCGGAGGTTCGTCGAGAGGGTTAGGAAGGAGATAGCCCACGAGCTCGGTCACCTCCTGGGGTTGAGGCACTGCCCGAGGAGGGAGTGCGTGATGTACTTCAGCAACACGATCGATGACACGGACGAGAAGGGGGTCGCGCCCTGCGACCGGTGCAGGACTCTAATCCTCGGCTGAGCCCTCGCCCTCCTTCGCGGCCTTCAGCTCCTGCGTGTGGGAGACTAGGCCCTCCACGTACTCCTTCGTGAGCACCTTCGACTCGATCAGGTTGACGAGCGAGTTGAGCGAAGCGTGGCCCGTGAGCCTCCCGAGGGTCCCGCTGATCTGCCTCCATCTCAGCTGGGTGTTGCCGCTCTTCGAGTTGTAGATGATCCCGAGGACGTCCACCGCCTTCACGAAGGTGATGTCCCTGATCTTCGCCAGCTCGATCTTCGCCGCCGCCTCGAGGTAAATTTGGCCCTTCTCGCTGTTCCTCTCCGGGAAGACGGTAGGGTCCCTAAGGTAACCCTTGGGTATGAAGGAGAGGCAGGTGTTGTAGATCATGAACCTCCTGAACCGCTCGAGCGTCGTCTTCACGTCGATCGGCACGCTCATATTCCAGAGACGGGACGTTCGCCTTCCTATAAAAGCCATAACCCCCTCTAGGTCGTTGGGGACTCTGGACCCTCAGAGGAGGGCGTCGACCATCATCGCAGCGTAGAGGACCGCGAGGTGGGGGCTAGTGAACTTGAAGAGGATCCAGAAGTTCCTCATCGTCGGCCTGAGGGCTGTCAAGAGGCTTAGGCAAATCAGGGCAGCTCCGGTAACGACCGCGGATGCGGTGTAGACGAGGCCGAGCCTGGGCTCGAGGTACGCGAGGAGCAGAGAGAACGCGACCAACAGGAGGACCGTCGAGACGATGCACCTGATCGCCTTCCTCTCCTCGACGACGACCGGGAGCATCGGGATCCCGGCCCTCGCGTAGTCCTCCCTGTACTTCAGCGCTAGGCTCCAGACGTGCGCAGGTATCCATAGGACCACCAACGCGGCCAGCAGCCATCCGGTTAGGTCCGGGAAGCCCCTCGAGGACACGTACCCGATCATTGCCGGAGCCCCTCCGGCGAAGCTCCCTAACAGGATGTTCAGGGGGGTCCTCCGCTTGGTCAGCAGGACGTAGACGACCACGTAGTCCAGCACTCCTGCGACCATGAACAGGAGCGCGTAGACGTTGATCAGAGCAGAGGCTGCGATGCCGGCTGTAGTCAGGGCGATGCCCAACCAGAGGGCCCTCTCAGGCGGGTTTATCGCGCCGGATGGCAGGGGCCTCCTCCTCGTCCTCACCATCAGCGCGTCGATGTCCCTCTCGATGTAGTTGGAGACGGCCTCGGCGCCCGCGGACCCGCAGGCGAGGGCGAGCGCGGTCAGGCCCAACAGCCCGAGGTCGAGCCCGCCAGTCGACCCGACGACGAACCCGCCGATCCCCGTGAAGACGAGGAGCCACCAGACGTTCGGCTTGGTGACCATCACGTAGGCCTTTATGCTCGTCTGCACTGAGACGGCGCTCCTCAGCTGAGACGGCAACTCTGAGGCCTCCTCCCCTCCTCCACGGTATTAACGTGAAACCTCAATGCGCTGGCGCTCGTTAAGCTAATAGTGCCCGCGTGTTGATCTCGGTGGATTGAGGGGGTTAGAGGGGCGCGTCGCGGTAGTGACCGGATCTTCCAGGGGCATAGGAAGGGCGATAGCGGTGGAGCTCGCGAGGCGCGGGTGCAGCGTCGTCTGCAACTACGTGAACAGGGACGTGGAGGCGAGGAGGACGGTCGAGGCGATAGAGGGCGCCGGAAGGAGGGCGATAGCGGTGAAGGCCGACGTCTCGGTCAGGGGGGAGGCGGAGAGGCTGATAGCTGAGGCCGTGAACGCGTTCGGCAGGCTGGACGTCCTCGTGAACAACGCGGGCATCTTCTTAAGGGGAGGGGTGATGGACGACGTCTCAATCCTCGACAGGCTCTACGCGGTGAACGTCAAGGGCGTCGTGAACTGCATAGCCGCCGCGGTGCCCTACATGCGGGTCAACAGGTGGGGTAGGATCATCAACGTCAGCTCGATCGCGGGCTTCGGGACCAGCGCCAGGAACACGACTTACTACGCGATGAGTAAGGCCTCGATCGTGGTCCTGACGAAGAGGCTCGCGATGGAGCTCGGCGAGTACGGAATAACCGTTAACGCGGTCGCGCCGGGACTGATCCTGACCGACTTGGTCTTCGGGAGCCCGAAGGAGGAGGCTGAGGAGCTGATCAAGTGGACCTCGGAGAGGACCTCGCTCAGGAGGGTCGGGAGGCCTGAAGAGGTCGCCCATCTCGTGGCCTTCCTCGCCTCCGAGGAGTCCTCCTTCATCACGGGGCAGGTCATCACGATCGACGGCGGAAGGATCGACTTCCTCTCCCACTCCGGGTGACCGGATGGCTTTCATACCGGGCGGGCGGCGTAAGTAGGGGGTTGGGCAGGGAGCGGCGGACGGTCCAGAGAATCGCGGAGTTCTTCAGGAGAGCGGGCTACTCGGTGGAGGTCGAGGAGGACCAGATCAGGATTTCTCAGGGCTCGATCGAAGGGAGCGTGAGGGTGGTCCACGAGGACGCCACCGCTGCGGAGCTCTTCTCAGCGCTGATAGAGGCGTCGATGGACGCGGCGACGGGAAAGGCCGCCTACGTCGCGGCACCTGAGAGGGTCGCGGTCAGGATCGGCGAACACGTCTTCAGGCTCTACGGCCTCGGCCTTGTCGAGTACGGTGATGACTTCGTCGAAGAGTCGATACCGCCTAAATTCAGACCGTCCCAGGCGCCCGCCGGTCAAGCCGCGACCGCGGTCGAGTCGAGGGCGCTCGAAGAGGTAATGGGTGCAATCGCGGAAGTCCTGAAGAGGATCGATCAACTCGAGACGACGATACGGCAGCAGATCCCTGCCCCCGAGAGGCAGGCCGTTCAGGTCTCCGGCGAGGACGCCAGCGGCCTGATCGCCCGGATCGAGAGGTTGGAGGCCAGGGTCAGCTCGCTCGAGAAGCTCGGCGAGATCGCCTCCCTGATCGAGAAGCTCAGGGCGCGCCTAGAGCAGCTGGCGGCTAGGGTCGAGGCGCTCGAATCGGCCGGGAAGAGGGAGGTCAGGGCCGAGAGAAGCGAGCAGGCGCCCAAGGAGGTCCCTCCGGAGCCAGTGCAACTACCGAGCTTCCTCAAGGACAACCCGTGGGTCGAGATCCTTTCCAAGAGGGGCAAGGAGTGATGTCAGCAGGTGGGCCCGGAACAGGTCTGCTGTCGTGAGATCGTCCAGCGTTGCCCTCGGAAGCTGACTCAGCTCGAGTCATCGGCTTATCAACGTTACATCGCGTCGCCGCCCAAGTCATTTCTAGTGGTGACGGGTGAAGTTCACGATGTCCGAAGGCCTGCTGCTGCTCGCCGGCGGTCGGGTGATAAGGGGGAGGTCCATCGGCGTCGAGGGCGAGGCCTTCGGGGAGCTGGTCTTCACGACCTCCATCTCGGGGTACGAGGAGACCCTCACCGACCCCTCTTACAACGGCCAGATCGTGCTCTTCACCTACACCCACATCGGGAACTACGGCGCGTGGACGGGCGAGCTCGAGTCCGAGAGGGTCTGGGCCGAGGGCGTGGTCGTGAGGGACGCCTGCAGCTACCCCTCCAACGCGAAGAGCAGGGGGACGCTCCGGGACTTCCTCAGGGAGCACGGCGTCGTTGGGATCGAGGGCGTCGACACGAGGGCGCTGACGGTCGCGATAAGGGAGCACGGCACCATCCCGGCGGCGATGGTCTGCGGCGACGTCGGGTCAGTTGACCTGGGAGGTGTGAGGGAGAGGCTCGCGGCGTGGAGGTACGAGGTCGACCTGGTCAGGGAGACGACCTGCGGGAGGGTAGAGGTCCTCGGTAAGGGCAGGAAGACGGTCGCACTGCTCGACTGCGGTGTCAAGCACGGCATCCTGAGGAGACTGGTCGATTCCGGCGTCACGGTGTTGAGGTTCCCCGCGTGGGCCTCGGCTGATGAGATCCTCAGCTGGGGCCCTGATGGCGTGCTGGTCTCCAACGGTCCCGGAGACCCGGCGGTGCTCGGTTACGCGGTCGAGACTGTGAAGAGGTTGATCGGGAGAGCCCCGATGATGGGCGTCTGCCTCGGCCACCAGCTGATAGCCCTCGCGATGGGCTGCAGGACCTACAAGATGAAGTTCGGGCACAGGGGCACCAATCACCCCGTTAAAGACTTGAAGACGGGCAAGATCCACATCACCCTCCAGAACCACGGCTACGCCGTCGACCCCCGGAGCCTCGAGGGCAAGGGCCTGCGGGTCAGGCAGGTCAGCCTCAACGACGGCACGATCGAGGGCCTCGAGCACGAGGACCTCAACCTCCTATCGACCCAATACCACCCCGAGGGGAAGCCTGGACCATCCGACGGAGCGGGGATCTTCGACGAGTTCCTGGTGATGCTCTGATGCCGAAGCTAGACTGGGTCAACAGCGTCCTCGTGATAGGCTCCGGGCCGATCGTGATAGGTCAGGCTGCGGAGTTCGACTACTCGGGGTCTCAGGCCTGCTTAGCGCTCAGGGAGGACGGGGTGAAGGTGATACTCGTCAACTCGAACCCCGCGACGATACAGACCGACCACGAGATCGCCGACGTCGTCTACATCGAGCCGCTCGACGTCGAGACGGTCGCGAGGGTACTGAGGAGGGAGAGGCCCGACGCGCTGCTGCCGACGATGGGGGGACAGACGGGCCTGAACCTCGCGGTGAGGCTGAAGGAGTCAGGGGTCCTCGACGAGGTAGGGACGAAGGTGATAGGTACGCCGGTCGAGGCGATCAAGAGGGCCGAGGACAGGAGGCTCTTTCACGAGCTGATAAGGTCGATCGGCGAGCCGATACCTAGGTCGATCGAGGTCTCGAGTGTCGAGGAGGCCAGGGATGCCGTGAGGGAGCTCGGAGGTTACCCGGTCCTCTGCAGGGCGAGCTACGCTCTGGGCGGCACGGGATCCGGAGTCGCGAGGAACGACGAGGACCTGAGGAGGCTCGTCAGCACGGGATTGATGGTCAGCATGAACGGGAGGGTCGCGGTCGACGAGTACCTCGAGGGGTGGAAGGAGTACGAGCTCGAGATTCTTCGGGACTCCGCGGACAACTGCGTCTGCGTCTGCCCGATGGAGAACCTGGACCCGCTAGGGATCCACACCGGCGAGAGCATCGTCGTCGCTCCGGCGCAGACCCTGACCGACGAGGAGTTCCACGTCCTGAGGAGGGTCGCGTTCAAAGTCGTCAGGGCGATAGGGATAGAGGGGGCCTGCAACATCCAGTTCGGCGTCAACCCCGAGAGCTTCGAGTACACAGTGATCGAGGTGAACCCGAGGGTCAGCAGGAGCTCGGCACTCGCCTCTAAGGCCACCGGCTATCCGATAGCCCGGACCGCCGCGAAGATCGCGCTGGGCTACAAGCTCGACGAGATTCCGAACAAGGTCGTGGGGACCGTGACGGCCGCGATGGAGCCGACGGTCGACTACGTAGTGGTCAAGATCCCGAGGTGGCCGGTCGACGTCTTCGACGACATGGACCCCGTGATCGGGACCATGATGAAGTCCACCGGCGAGGCGATGGGGATCGGGAGGACCTTCGAGGAGGCGCTCCAGAAGGCGATCAGGTCGCTCGATATCGGAAGACACGGACTCGGGGCCGACGGGCGCGACGCCCCGAGGACGCTCGAGCAGGTGATGGGTCTCCTCTCGAGGCCGACGTGGGAGCGCGTCTTCGCGATCAGGGAAGCCTTCCTCCTCGGTATGGACGTCGAGGAGGTCTACAGGCTCACTAGGATCGATCGGTGGTTCCTGAACGGGATCAGGAGGATCGTGGAGATGGAAAGGGAGCTGAAGTCCGCTGACCCGAGGTCGTCCGACTTTCCGGAGAAGCTCAGGATGGCGAAGAGGCTCGGCTTCTCCGACAAGCAGATCGCGTACGTCCTCGGGACGACCGAGGACGAGGTCAGGAGGCTGAGGAAGTCCCTCGGGATCAGGCCGGTATACAAGATGGTCGACACTTGCGCCGGTGAGTTCGAAGCCGTCACGCCGTACTACTACTCGACCTATGAGGACGCTGACGAGGCAAGGGCCGACGAAGGCAGTCGGAGGGTCCTGATCATCGGGTCGGGGCCGATAAGGATCGGCCAAGGGATCGAGTTCGACTACTGCTCGGTCCACGCGTCGCTCGCGCTGAGGCAGATGGGGATCGACTCCATCGTGGTGAACAACAACCCGGAGACCGTAAGCACGGACTTCGACGTCTCGACGAGGCTCTACTTCGAGCCGCTCACGTTCGAGGACGTGATGAACGTGATCGAGCGGGAGAGGCCCGAGGGCGTGATCGTCCAGCTGGGAGGCCAGACGCCGCTGAAGCTCGCGAAGAGGTTGGCGGACTCGGGCGTCAAGATCCTCGGGACGGGCGTCGAGGGCATCGACGTCTGCGAGGACAGGGAGCGGTTCAGGGAGCTCCTCCTGAGGCTCGGGATACCTCAGCCCGAGGGAGGGGCCGCGAGGAGCGTCGAGGAGGCGGTGCGGATCGCGGAGTCGCTCGGGTACCCGGTCCTCGTGAGGCCCTCGTACGTCCTGGGGGGAAGGGGGATGGGCGTCGTCTGGAACGAAGAAGAGCTCCTGAAGCTCCTAGGCGTTGCGCTGGAGGTCTCCGAGGAGAGGCCTGTCCTGATAGACAAGTACCTCTACCCCGCGGTCGAGGTCGACGTCGACGCGATCTCCGACGGCGAGACCGTCTTCATCTGCGGCATACTCGAGCACGTCGAGCTGGCGGGCGTCCACAGCGGCGACGCCGCGATGGTGATACCGCCCCGAGGCCTCTCGGAGAGAGCAATCCATAGGATCAAGGAGTACACCAGGAGGCTCGCCCTCGAGCTGAGGGTAGTAGGGTTCATCAACGTCCAATACGCGGTGATGGGTGACGAGGTCTATGTCCTCGAGGCGAACCCCAGGGCCTCTAGGACGGTTCCGTTCGTAGGTAAGGCGACCGGCCTGCCCTTAGTCAAGATAGCGACTCGGGTCATGATGGGGAGCAAGCTCAGGGACCTCGGGCTCCCGGAGGAGGTCGCGCTGCCGTACTTCGCGGTCAAGGAGTCGGTCTTCTCCTTCTCGAAGCTCCCTGGGGTCGACCCGATACTCGAGCCGAGGATGAAGTCGACCGGCGAGGTCATGGGCGTGGGCTCGACCTTCGAGGAGGCCTACTGGAAGGCCCAGCTGGCGGCCAACAACCCGATTAGGAGGGGCGCGAGGGTCCTGGTAGCCTTCAGCCGCGAGACGCTGCAGGAGGCCACGTTCGCGATTAGGGCCCTGAGGTCTGCTGGAACTGAAGTCTGCGTCGTCTCAGAGGGCGGCTCGGCCGACCTGATCAGCGTAGGCGAGGACTCGGTCGGGGTAGACCCTTCAGGGTGGGCCCACGAGGTCGACGCGGCCCTTACCTTCAGGGCACTGGGCGTGGGGCTGGTGGTCGACGTGAGGAGGCTAAGGGCCGGCGAGAGGGACAGGCTCGGCTACCTGATCAGGAGGGGCGCGGTCGTAACCGGCATCCCTTACGTCACCACCTTCCAAGCGCTGAGCGCGGCGATCGGGGTGATCGACTGGCTGGGACGGGCCGACTGGGACGTCAGGTCCCTAAACGAGCTCCACGCGGCGGCCGCGAAGGGCCAGCGGGGTCAGGCCGCGACGTAGTACGACCGAGATGGACCGTCATCGCATAAATACCGCTTAATGGATTCTATACTTCAGGGGGTTCATGCAGTCCTCGTCGAAGATCTCGAAGCTCGAGGAGCAGGCGATAAAGTTGCTTCTCGAGAGGGAGGAGGGGATACTCCAGTCGGAGCTTTGGCACGAGCTGGGGGTCACAAGCAGGGACGGGTCGAGGATCGCGATCAAGCTGGAGAGGAAGGGGCTCGTGAAGAGGGTCAAGGTCCTCGCGAACGACCGGTGGACCCTCAAGCTCGTCCCTCAGATAAGGCGGTTCAACCCATCGGCCCTCTTCGGCGCGCCTTGTCCCCTCTGCCCCTATAACCAGAGCTGCGGTCCGAGTCAGAGCGTCAGCCCCGTCGGGTGCACCCTCATAGAAGACTGGGTCGTGTCGTCGTTCTTGAAGGGTAAGGGAGAGCCGAGGTAATCCACGCGCCCTGTCCGAGACGTCGACTTCAGTCGCCCAAGGCCGGAGCTGGTGCCCCCTCGTTGTAAGCGTTGAGACTGAGCTGCGAGTTCGCGTCAACTTTATTTCGTGAATCAATAGGACTTCAAATGAGTATGGTCTCGACCTCTGCGGAGGCCGTCTACGGGCTCTTCAACCTCTTCCTGACGCTGGGGACTCTGGTGGGCGTGGTCGTCGGCGCTTACATGCTCTACAACATCCTCAGGTACAAGGCTAAGGAGGACAAGCCTGCCGAGGGCGAGGTGAGCCTCGGCGAGCTCCCGCCCCCTCAGGGCTTCCCAGTTAAGCTTCTCGTCTCGATCTTCCTGAGCGCCGCGATCGTGTTGTCGCTGATCGTGGGCACCTTCTCGATTCTCGAGTACCTTGAGTCCCCACCGAGGGACGCCCTCGAGGTCAGGGTGATCGCGTTCCAGTGGGGCTGGGAGTTCGTCTATCCAAACGGCGCGACGGTGCTCGGTGAGGGCAGGATACCGGCGAACAAGCCGGTCAAGTTCATCGTCACCAGCAGGGACGTCTTCCACAAGTTCGGGGTCCTCGAGCTTGGAATCGGCATCGACGCGATACCGGGCAAAATCAACTACTACTGGACCGAGGTCAGGGTCCCGGGGACCTACGAGGTAAGGTGCTTCGAGCTCTGCGGCCCCGGTCACGGCGTGATGGTGGGTAAGCTTATTGTTATGGAGCCCTCCGAGTTCGATAAGTGGTACAAGGCTCAGGGAGGTGGTTGAAATGGCGCCCGATCCACTACCTCCTGCCTCATCGATAAAGAGGTGGTTGATGACTACCAGCCACAAGGACGTCGGGATCCTCTACTTGGTGACGTCGATTTACTTCCTCGTTGTGGCCGGAGTTCTCGCGCTCCTCTTCAGGTTCCAGTTGGTTGACCCCTCGCTGAACTTCCTGAACGCCCAGAAGTTCAACCAGGCGGTCAGCATGCACGGGCTGATGATGATCCTCTTCGTGATTTCGCCTCTGGGGTTTGCTCTCGCGAACTACGTCGTGCCCCTCCAGATAGGGGCCAGGGACCTCGCGTTCCCGAGGCTAAACGCGCTGAGCTACTGGCTCTACCTCTTCGGGGGGATCCTGGCGATTATCTCGTTCTTCCAGGACAGCGCTATAGACGCAGGCTGGACGATGTACGCGCCGCTGACCGCGAAGAGCTTCTCGCCGTACGTCGGCGTCGACACGGGAGGGCTCGGTGTGGCCCTGCTCGTGGCCTCGGTGACGGTCTCGACTGTCAACTTCATCGTCACGATCTTCAGGTCTAGGGCCCAGGGGTTAACGATCGACAAGCTCCCGATGTTCACCTTCACGATCCTTCTCACGGTCCTGATGATGCTCTACGCGTTCCCGCCCCTCCTCGCCGCGATCATCATCCTTCTCTCCGACAGAATGCTCGGGACGGTCTACTTCACGTCGCCAGAGGGAGGTTCGTTGCTCTGGGACCACATGTTCTGGTTCTTCGGGCATCCTGAGGTCTACATCGTCCTCTTCCCGGCTCTGGGAGCTGTCGCGGAGGTCATACAGGCTTCGACGAGGAGGTACCTCTACGGTAGGACCGCTGTGATGATAGCCATGGCGATCGTCGCGGTTTTGAGCTTCTTGGTCTGGGGCCACCACATGTTCAACACAGGCATTAGCCAAGACATCCGCAAGGTCTTCACGATAACGACCATCGCGATCTCGATACCCTTCGACGCGATAATTCTCTCATACATCTATTCGCTGGTAAAGGCGAAGATACGCATCAACACGCCCATGCTCTTCGCGCTCGGGACGATCGGCGTCTTCATCATCGGCGGGATAACCGGCGTCTTCCTAGGGTCCAACGTCCTCAGCTACGTCCTCAGAGGTACCTACTTCGTCGTTGCGCACTTCCACTACACGATGGTCGGCGGAGGCCTGCTGGGTCTGATCGCGGGACTCTACTACTGGTATCCAAAGATGACCGGCAGGATGTTCGACGAGAGGCTCGGAAGGATACACTTCGTCGTCTCGATGATCGGCTACAACCTCCTCTACTTCCCGCTCTTCATAGCATGGGAGACCCCAAGGAGGGTGCCCATTTACCAGCCGGACCTGATTTTCTGGCACCAGCTCGCGACCGCGGGAGGGATCGTCTTCGGTCTCTCCTTCCTGATCATGTTCTGGAACTTCCTCTGGAGCCTGAAGAACGGTCCGCCGGCCGGGAACAACCCGTGGGGAGCCTTCACCCTCGAGTGGGCCACCGAGTCGCCGCCGCCTCCGAACAACTTCCCGGGGATTCCGACCTTCTCTGGCGGCAAGCTCGCGTTCATCTCGACCAACGGAGCTGCCCACGGCCACCACGAGACCCACCTCTCGCCGTACCCGTTCGCGGTCAGCCTAGGCGCGTTCCTGGCTCTGGCCGGGATCACAGTTCACCCGCTGCTGCTTCTGGTCGGGATAGCGGTCCTCGGCGTGAGCGCGGTCGGTTGGGGGAGGGAGAGGTTCATCGCTCACGAGGACCCTATAGGCGAGCGCTGGCCCTTCGAGGACGTCGATAGGGTAAAGCTCGGGTGGTGGACGTTCATCGCCTCCGAAATCGCGCTCTTCGGGATCGTCATCTCGGCGTACCTCTATGTCAGGACAGCGTCGGCGTCGTGGCCCGCGCCCGGTGCCCTGTTCGACGTCTGGCACGGAGCAGTCAACACCTTCATCCTCCTAACCAGCAGTCTGACGGTAGTCCTCGCGCTAGCCTCAGCCAAGGCCGACAGGAAGGGGATGACGACGGCCTTCCTCGCAGCCACCGTCGCGCTCGGGCTCCTCTTCCTCTTCAACAAGTACGACGAGTGGGCCAAGCTCTTCAAGCACGGCGTCACCTTCGGGAGCTCGCTACCGGCCTCGACGTTCTTCCTGACGACTGGCATCCACGGCGCCCACGTGACGGCAGGGGTAATCGCGCTGCTCTACCTTGTCCACAGGTCCGCCAAGGGCGCGTACGGGAAGGACAACTGGGAGCCGATCGAGTACTTCGGTTACTACTGGCACTTCGTAGACATCGTCTGGGTGTTCCTCTTCCCGCTGTTCTATCTAGTCTGACGATCGGGCCGAGAAATCCAACCGCCCAGCTAAATCAGTTTTTGAAAATCTTAAACGAGAGCTCAGGATCGCTCGACCGATGACTGCGAGTCCGGAGGACCCGATCAAGGCCTTCAAGGAGCTCTGGGAGGAGGAGAGGAAGGACCCTCAAGGCTTCTGGGAGAGGAGGGCTGAGGAGGCGTGGGAGCGGGGCGACGTCGTCTGGTTCAGGAGGTGGGAGAGGACCTTCGAGTGGATCTATCCGAGGTTCTCGTGGTTCGTCGGGGGCAAGACCAACGTCGCCTACAACTGCCTCGACGTCAAGCTGCAGAGGTACGGTGGCAAGCCTGCCTACATTTACCACTCGCCGGAGCTCGGCCTCCATTACTCCATAACTTACGACGAGCTCGCCTCGACGGTCAGGCGTTACGCGGCAGCCCTTAGGGGAGCAGGAGTGGAGCGAGGGGACAGGGTCCTGGTTTACATGCCGAACTCGGTCGAGGCCGCCGCGATGATGCTGGCCTGTGCCAGGATCGGCGCGATCTCCTGTACCGTCTTCTCAGGGTTTTCTTCGGAGGCGGTGGCGGACAGGATCGAGCTGACGACCCCGAAGCTCGTCTTGACCCAGGACTTCCTCGTCAGGAGGGGCAAGGACGTTCCCCTGAAGCAGAAGCTCGACAAGGCCCTCGAGCGGTTCCCGGGCATGAAGGTCACGAAGGTCGTGAAGAGTGTCAGGCCCTCCGAGGAGGTTGAGATGAAGGAGAACGACCTCACGCTTGAGGAGTTCCTGAGGCTCGGCGAGGGCGAGAGCCACGAGATGATCGAGACCGACGCCAGCGACCCGATCTTCGTCATGCCCACGTCCGGGACGACCGCTAAGCCCAAGCCGGTTGTGCACGTCCACGGAGGATATCAGATCTGGAACTACTGGACGGCGAAGTGGGTGTACGGGCTGGGGCCCGACGACGTCGTCTTCAACACCTCCGACATCGGGTGGATCGTCGGCCAGAGCTACATCGTCTTCGGCCCGCTCCTCGCGGGGGCTACGGCGGTCATTTACGACGGCACGCCGGACCACCCACACGCCGGGGTCTGGTGGGAGGCGATCTCTAAGTATAGGGCCACGCTCTTCTGGACCTCTCCTACCGGGCTGAGGATGCTGAGGAGGTTCGGGACCGAGCTTGCGAGGGAATACGACCTCAGCTCCGTCAAGAGGGTCGCGGTTGCAGGTGAGGTCCTCAACCCCGAGGTCTGGAGGTGGCTCCAGGTCGACGTCTTTGAGAACAGGATACCGGTGATAGACCACATGTGGCAGACCGAGACGACCGGCGCGCTCTTCGGCTACCCCTACGGCATCGGGGGGAACAGCGTGATGAGGTACATCAAGCCGGGGTCCGCGGGCCTGCCCCTGCCAGGCGTCGACCCAGTCATCTACGACGAATCGGGAAGGGAGGAGCTACCGAGGGGTCAGAAGGGAGTCCTCTACCTCAGGAGGCCCTTCCCCGGGCTGACGCCAACCCTCTGGGACAGCTTCGAGAGGTACGTCTCCTCTTACTGGGAGGTTAGGGTGAAGGGACTCTACTGCACCGGAGACGCAGCCATGATCGACGAGGACGGATACGTCTGGTTCAGCGGGAGGGCCGACGAGATAATCAAGATCTCCGGTCACAGGATAGGGACGATCGAGGTCGAGAGCAGCCTGATCACGCACCCCGCGGTCGCTGAGGCAGGAGTCTGCGGTGTGCCCGACGAGCTCAGGGGCGAGGTGGTCGCTGCGTTCGTGGTGCTCAAGCCAGGTTACTCCCCGAGCGAGGAGCTGAAGAGGGAGCTGATCCAGCACGTCAGGGATACGCTCGGGCCGATCGTGGTCATCAGGGACCTGAGGTTCGTCAACATGCTCCCGAAGACCAGGAGCGGGAAGATCATGAGGAGGGTGATGAGGAGGCTCTGGCTCGGCCAGGAACTCGGGGACCTCTCAACCCTCGAGGAGGAGGCGTCCGTAGAGGAGATAAGGGAAGCGGTCGCCAAGATGAAGGAGGTCGGATAAGAATGGAGCAAGAGGAACGAGCCGTCACACGATCAGGAGCCAGGCGATCGCGACCGCGGTCGGTACCAACGCTCCCACCAAACCCGGCTTTATCCAGCCCGTGAACGTGACGTGGCCCAACCTCTGCCTCTCGACCATGCCTATAGCGACGATGTTCGCGGTGCTCCCGATCATGGTTAAGTTTCCGACGTAGGTCCCGGCGAACAGCATCGCCCACCACACCTTCTCTGAGACCGCCCCGGACGCGAGCATCTCCTGGACGACTGGAATCCAGAACGCTACCGCGAGCACGTTGTCCATGAAAGCGGTCATGAACCCCACTATCGAGTAGAGGACCGAGATCACTGCGAACTCCCCCATCCTGCCGAAGGCCGAAGTTAAGGCGTCCGAGATGAAACCCGTCACGCCCGTGTACCTCAACGTGCCCACCGAGGCGAAAAAGAGCATGAAGAACGTCAGAGTCCACCAGTCGACCCGCTTCTCGACCAAGTCCCTCGCCCTCTCCCTCTCGAGGAGTAGGACCGTCCCAGCGCCAGCCATAGCGACGCCGATCAGCATCGTGTTCTTCTTCAGCCTCAACATCTCTTCAATCGGTGTGTGGAGCACGAGCCCGCCTATCACGCCCAAGAAGACGATCAGGGCGGTCCTGTCGAGCCTGTTGTTGGACTTGGGGTTGCCAGCGTGGGCCAGTTGGACCCTCGCCTCCCTCGCGGCCCTTAGCCTAACGTCGAGCTCGCCGAGGAACCCCCTGTAGTAGAGGAAGCAGGCGGCATAGGTGATCAGCGTAGCGATTATCGCGGGTGGCGTAGCCCACCTGAGGAAGTCCAGGAAGCCGTAACCGGAACTAAGGGCTATCATTACCCCGATCGGGTTCCCGACGACCGTGGCGCTGCTGCCGATGTTGGTGGCGAAGACCGTCATCAGCATCAGCGGTATCAGGGGGACTTGGAACCTGCTCGCTAGAGTGATCACGGACGTCATCATGAAGAGTATTGAGGTCACCTCGTCCACGAGGGCCGCTGAGAGGGCGGACATCAGCATGAGGATGAGTATCAGCCTCGAGGCGCTCCCGCCTCCGACCCCCAGGACCCTGTCGACCACTACCTCGAAGAACCTCCTCTCTTCAAGGAACCCGATCACGGTCATCATGCAGAGGAGGAACGCGATCACGTCTATCCTAGCGAACTCAATGAACGTCGCGACGTCCATCAGCCCCGCCCCCATCAGGATGAAGATCCCGACCATCGCGAAGGCGAGCCTGAACCTCCAGAACAGGAGCGTCCCGCCAATAATCCCCGTGAAGACGGCCATCGCTATCGCCTGCGGTGCCCCAAGCCCCGCGAGGAGCGTCAGTCCCCCGAAGGTCAGAGGTATGACGGGGTAAGCGAGTCCCTTCAGGCCCTCGTGACTGATCGGCCTCATGGCTCGAGCGCTCCTTCCCGACCTGTCCTCGTGTCATCGGCCTTCTCGCGGAGGAACCCGAACCCAGTGTACGTGAGACGATAGTCTTGGACCTTCGTTGACCTGTCCTCGTCCATAGCAACCTTCTGTTATCTAATGCTCTATAAATTTTTGGTGTCGCAGCATCAAGGTGAAGGTGAAGAGGGGGTGACTTGGCGCGCACCGGTCGGGCTGAGCTCACGGTGGAAAGCCTCGTCGCGGAGAGAGAGTCGCTCGTCCTAGGACGGAACGGCCCCGTACCGGCACATTCGGGTTCCGCAGCCGTCCGAATCGCTTACCTATTATTGAGGTCCCAGTGTGTTTATCGTCATAAAGATGTCAGAATTGGTCCGATCAAATATGTATGCGTTCGGATATCGTCAACACCTACCTTGTGAGATGCGGGAGGTTGAACATTTGGCTAATTTCGCGAAAAGTGAGGAAAAGCGAAATCGAGAAGTCAAAGGCTATTTGTTAACTGATGATTTATCCCCACTTTTGAAAATTCATATACTACCATCTTTCGCATTCGAGGCGTGACGAGGGAAGATCCATACAAATGGTACTGGAAGCGGCTTGCGCGAGCGACGCTGGTCTGGTTCGTGATCTGGTTGTTCATCGCGGTGTTGATAGAGATTCCGAACCCGTACGTCTTCAGAGGGGTGAGGATTGGGTCGCTGCCACCGCTCCACTGGTACGTGCCGGCGTTCATCGTGATCGTCGCGGGCATCCTGGCGATCTTCGCCTACGCGGCCTACATGGATAAGGTCGACAGGGAGTTCATGAGAATTGCCAAGGAGGGTGAGAGGTAATGGGTCTGGTCTCGGACATAATGTCGGACCCGAAGAGGGCGACCGGGACTGCGTTAGTGGTCTACGCGGCGGCGATCGCGTTCTCGGCGTTGGCGCTGGGGACATACATCGCGTCTCTGGTGATCGTGATAGGATCGCTCTTCGTGTACTTCGTCCTAGCGCTCAGCCTCAGGAGGGCGACGGTCGAGGCCTTCTACGTCGCCGAGAGGAAGATTCCGCCGGTGATCAACGGTGCCGCGACCGCGGCGGACTGGATGTCGGCCGCCTCCTACCTATCGATGGCCGGGACGATCGCGCTCTTAGGATTCGACGCCCTGATCTACATCATCGGCTGGACGCTAGGTTACACGCTGATGTCGTTCACCGTCGCGCCCTTCATCAGGCGGTCGGACACGTACACCGTGCCGGAGTTCATCGAGACCAGGGCCGGGCACTGGGGTCCTGCTAGGATCGTGGCAGTCATCATGCTATTCATAATGAACCTGACGTACCTCTCAGCACAGCTCTTAGGAGTCGGCGTCGTCTTCGGGAGGTTCCTGGGGATACCTGCCACCATCGGTGTCTTCGTGGGCGTCCTTGGAACGGTGCTCTATTCGTGGACGAGCGGGTGGAGGAGCATCACGTGGGTCCAGTTCCTGCAGTACATCTTCCTGATCTCGATGTATTGGACGCCGGTGCTGATCGCCTCCTATTACCTCGGGCTCTTCAGGCCGTTGCCGCACTTCGCCTACGGCGACCTGGTGTCGTCTCTCGAGGCAAAGGAGGTCGCCTACGGTCTCAGGACCTGGACCGAGCCCTTCGCGCGGCCTTTAGCCGCTGGGACCGGACAGCTGAACTGGATCATGTCCGCCGTCCTCCTGATGCTAGGGACGATGGGGTTGCCCCATATCCTGATACGATACTACACTGTGCCGAGCATGAGGGACGCGAGGTACAGCGTCGGTTGGAGCCTTGTTTTCATCGGGCTGCTCTACGTGACCGCCTCGATATACGCCGCGATCGCCAGGTACTCCTTCACCCAGCTCTGGGGGATGCCGGTCAAGGACGCGATGGAGGTGGACTGGGTCAAGAAGTGGCTCCCGACGGGGCTTATCACGATCAGGGACGCCAACAACGACGGCATACTTCAGCCTGCTGAACTGACCTTCCACGGCGACATCGTAGTCGTCGGTATGCCTGACATGTTCGGTATGATCTGGATCATCTCACCCTTCGTCGCGATGGGAGGGCTCGCAGCCGCGATTAGCACCGCCGACGGCCTGCTACTGGCGATGTCGACGGGCGTCACGAGGGACATCTACAAGCGTTTCATCAACCCCCAGGTCTCAGAGAGGAGCGAGGTTTGGCTGGCGAGGGTGATACTCTGGATTATCGGCGTGATCGCTGCGATCCTCGCTGCGCAAGCGGTTGCAGACCCGAGGTTCGCGATCTACGTAGCTCTGCTCGTCGCGTGGGCGTTCGTCTTCGCGGCCTCTTCGCTGACGCCGATCATCATGCTAGGCATATTCTGGAAGAGGCTGAACAGGTACGGAATAGTCGCTGGGATGATCGCGGGCATGCTGACGGCCTTCCCGTACGTCCTGCTAGTCGGAATCTTCAACTATCCGCCGATAGAGATCGCCGGCCAGAAGATCGGGACCATCGCTTGGGGCATAATCGGGTTCTTCGCCAACCTGATCACCGCGGTCGTGGTCTCGCTGCTCACGAGGCCAGAGGGCGAGGAGGTGATGAAATTCGTGGATAAGTGCAGGACGCCCGAGATAAAGTGACAAGATGAGCGGCAAGACTAACAGCGACCTCCGGGATCTTATTAGACAGTTCGACAGTTTTTTGAAGCATTTCAGGGACTCTGTCTCGATAATCTATTTACCCCCGAAGACTGAGGTCAAGCTGTCCGGAAAGGTTTACGTCTACAAAGGCGTCATAAGATACAACGAGAATTTTTACGAGAGCGGCGAGAGCCTCATGGTGAGGGGCGGAGTAGTGGCAGAAGAGGAGTCGATCCTCTTGGTCGACGAGCAAAACGCGGTCCTTCCGGCCTCCTACAGGACTGAAAGCCCCATCTTCGAGGTGATAAGGGGAGAGCCTGTAACGGTCCCTGAGGGCACGACGATCAGGGAGGCGGCGAGGGTCATGACCGAGAGGTCGGTCTCTTCGGTAGTTATCGTCAGCGAGGACGGGTACCCGCTCGCGATCTTCACGGACACCGACCTCAGGAGGGCGGTCGCGAGCGGAGTCGACCTGAACCTGCCGGTGACGTACGTCTCGAGCAGGGAGCTCTTAACCGTAGAGGAGACCACGTCGAGCCTCGAGGCCCTGATCAGGATGACAATGTCCAACGTCAAGCACCTGATCGTCGTGGACCCGAAGGGAAGACTGAGGGGTGTGGTCACGATGAGGGACATAGCCTACCGGATGGTTCCGATCCCCCTTCACACCATAAGGGACCTGAGGAGGGTCAAGTCTGCCGACGAGCTCAAGCGTCACCTGAGGGAGGTCGGCGAGTGGGCGAAGCGGGCCTCGCAGCTCATATTGAACCCCGAGGCCCCTCACCCGCTCCACCTCACGAGGGCAATCAGCTACATCAACGACGAGGTGATGAGGATCGTGATAGGTGAGGTCGAAAGGGAGCTCGGACACCCACCCCATCCCTTCTGCGTGGCGGTCACGGGGTCTCAAGGCGTGTACGAGCAGTTCGTGGTCACGGACATGGACAACTTCATCGTCGCGGCCTACGACGACAGTTACTTCAAGGAGCTAGGGTCTAAGGTGATTGAGAGGCTGCTGGAGCTCGGGTTCCCTGCGTGCAAGGACGGCAACACGATGGACAGCCTCCAGTTCTCCGTCCGCAGGCTCGGCGAAGCGATAGAGAGGTCGGGAGAGAGGGACGTCATACTGATGAACCTGATCTACGACGGGAGGGCGATCTACGGGCACCGGGAGCTTCTAGATAGAGCGAAGGAAGTGGTACACAGGATCGCGTCGGAGAACCGGGCCAGAGTCCTCTCGAACTCGCTCCGCTTCAAGCCGCCGCTCACGACCCTCGACCGGGTCAAGAGGACGTTCAAGCCGAAGGAGGAGGCGCTCGCGTCCCTCTCCATGCCCGTCAGGGCGGTATCGATGGTCCTGGGGGTTCAGGGCGAGACGATACCCGAGAGGATAACGGCGCTCGCCGACAGGTGGGTGATAAGCAGGGAGCTGGAGGTGAGGCTGAGGGAGGCCTACGATGTCCTCCTAAGGATCAGCGTCTGGGCCAAGTCCCAGGGCAAAGGGGAGCTCCACGCCGACGAGGTCCCGCTCAAGGACGAGCTCAAGGCGGCCTTGAGGGCCGTGAAGACGTTCCACGATAAGCTCGAGAGGGAGCCGGTGTGAGCCTATTAGCCTTCGACGCCGAGTACACCAGCCCGAACCCGAAGGACGCGAAATTGGTGGCGTTCGCTACCGTACCCATAGAGGACGACGTGATAAGGGTCTCGAGGTCGAAGTACGTCGTGGTCTCTCGAGGTCTCGTTGGGGAGAGCGCTAAGATTCATGGGATAACCGGTCAGGACGGCGTCGACGAGCTAGAGGCGATCGAGGTCCTCTACGAGGAGGTCAACGGGCAGACGCTCGTGGTCTTCGGGAGGATAGACGTCAACTTCCTCAAGAGGACCTTCGGGAAGAAGCTCAGGGCCAACTATGTCGACGTCGCGTACGGTTACCTGAGGTGGAGGGCTTCCCGGGAGAACCTCGAGTACGTCCTGATGAGGGAGGGGATGAACCTCACGGAGATCTGCAAGCAGTTCGGCCTCTGCGTGGGAGACTTCATCTTCCACAACTCGCTGGTGGACGCGATCCACACGGCCCTCCTGTATCTGAAACTGCGCTCAGTGGGCGTGAGCTTCAGGTTGGAGAGGGTCTAGGGGGCCACCTGAGCCTTGCGCTCGGCTTGAAGAGGGCCAGCGTCACCATCTTGAGCTTCTTGCCCGAATAGTCCAGGGTAATTGAGATCTTCTTCTGGCCGTCCTCATCGTAACAGAAGACCCTTCTCCTTCCGAACAGCATCCTCCTTTCATCGAAGCACCTGAGCTCCGGGACTACTATGCCCTTCGGCACCCTCACGAAGAGGTAGTAAGCGTTCTCGTCTTCGTGCCAGCGGTACGTGCCCGTCGTCCCGAACGCCCTCTCGAAGTACCTCACTAAGAACTCCATGGCGTCCCTCGCAGGGTGCGAAGAGTTCAACGAACTCCTCTGAGGTCAGGTGTCATATGCGTGTGTATTAAACCTTATTACTGACATACATCGTTCTTAGACCGTGAGCTACGAGACTTTTCAGAGCGAGCCCCTGCCGTTCGATGAGAAGATTGTCGTGAAAGGGTGGGAGAACAGGACGGTAGACGTGGAGACTTACTGGAGGTTCCATCAACTGACGACGAAGGACTTCGAGAGGTTCTGGGAGAGCGTCGCGAGCGAGATCGAGTGGTTCAGGAAGTGGGACAGGATCGTAGAGCCGGGCGAGTACCCGAACGTCTACAGGTGGTTCCCGGGATCGCTACAGAACGTCTCGTACCTATGCCTGGACAGACACGTCAGGACCTGGCGCAAGAATAAGCTCGCGATCCTATGGGAAGGCGAACCTGTCGACGAACGCGGCGAGCCGAAGGAGGTCAGGAAGCTCACCTACTACGACCTCTGGAGGCTCACCAACAGGATCGCGGAGGGGCTCAGGAGAATCGGGGTCAAGAGGGGGTCGAGGGTCGCGATCTACATGCCTATGATACCGGAGCTCCCGGCGGTGATGTACGCCTGCGCGAGGCTGGGAGCGACCTTCACGGTAGTCTTCAGCGGCTTTACCAGCGAGAACCTCGCGATGAGGATGAGGGACCTCGGGGCGAAGTTCCTGGTCACCGCAGACGGATTCTACAGGAGGGGTAGGGTCGTGAGGCTGAAGGAGGTCGCGGACTCGGCGTGCCAGCTCTACGACGGGGTCGAGAAGGTGGTAGTGGTCAGGAGGCTGAGGGAGGATGTGCCGATGAAGGAGGGGAGGGACGTCTTCCTCGACGACCTCCTGGCGCAGGTCCCCGTCAACGCGTACGTCGAGCCCGAGAGGATGACTATAGATGAGCCCCTCTACGTCCTCTACACCTCCGGGACCACGGGCAAGCCGAAGGGGATCATCCACGACCACCACGGTTACTCGGTCATCCTCCACGCGACGATGAAGTGGGTCTTCGACATCAGGGACGAGGACGTCTACTTCTGTACCGCCGACATAGGTTGGGTCACTGGCCACAGCTACGTCGCCTTCGGGCCGATCATGGAGGGAGCAACGATCGTGATGTACGAGGGCGCGCCGGACTTCCCTGGTCCTGACAGGTGGTGGAGTATCGTCGAGAGGTACGGTGCCACCGTGCTCTACACGACACCCACCGCGGTCCGGATGCTGATGAAGTTCGGTGAGGAGCCGGTCAGAAGGCACGACCTCTCGACGCTAAGGCTGATCCACAGCGTAGGCGAGCCCATCAACCCCTCCGCGTGGAGGTGGCTCTTCGAGGTCGTCGGGGGCAAGAGGTGTCCCGTCGGGAGCACGTGGTGGCAGACCGAGACCGGCGGCATCCTGATCAGCCACCTCCCAGGCCTGATGCTCGTGCCCTTGAAGTCCGGGACCAACGGCCCGCCCTTACCAGGGATCGAGGTCGAGGTCGTCGACGAGCAGGGCAACCCGCTCCCACCGGGCGCGAAGGGCCTTCTCGTGGTCAAGAAGCCGTGGCCTGGGATGCTGGGACCTCCGACCGGGATGTGGGGCGACCCCGAGGGGTACAACAGGGTTTACTGGAGCAGGTTCCCGGGCGTCTACTACACCGGCGACTACGCGATTAAGGACCAAGACGGGTACATCTGGGTCGCGGGTAGGGCCGACGAGGTCCTCAAGGTCGCTGGTCACAGGATAGGGACCTTCGAGCTCGAGTCGGCGCTGGTCTCCAACCCTGCGGTCGCGGAGGCCGCTGTCGTGGGGATCCCGGATCCCGTGAAGGGCGAGGTCCCGCTGGCCTTCGTCACCCTGAAGGTCGGATACGTGCCCTCTGAGCAGGTCAAGAACGAGCTCCTCACCTGGATAAGGGAGAGGTACGGGCCCGTCGTCGTTCCTAAGGACGTCCTCTTCGTGAGGGGCCTGCCGAAGACTAGGAGCGGCAAGATCATGAGGAGGCTTCTGCGGGCGGTCGTGATGGGCGCCCCCCTGGGCGACGTGACGACGCTCGAGGACGAGGCGACCGTGGATGAGGTCAAGAAGGCCTACGAGGAGCTGAAGGAGTACCTGCAGCGCTGAGCTCGTCGGCGACCGCCGACCCACGGTTTTTTCCCTCGCCCCTTTCTCCGGTCAGGAGGTCTTCCCGGAAAGACCTTAATTTGCCGGGGAGAGCTGTATGACGAAGTTGGTCAGGCTCGGCCTGATCGGCAAGACCAACACCGGCAAGACGACGTTCTTCAACGCAGCGACGCTTCAGTCGGCCGAGGTCTCGACGTACCCGTTCACCACGAAGCAGCCCAATTACGGGATCGCCCACGCGGTCACACCATGCGTAGACAAGGAGTTCGGGGTCAAGTGCAACCCGAGGTCCGCGCCGTGCGTCGACAACTGGCGTTACCTGCCCCTCGAGTTGATCGACCTCCCGGGGTTGATAAAGGGCGCCTGGGCAGGGAAGGGGCTCGGTAATCAGTTCCTCGCGGTCGCGTCCCAGTCCGACGCGCTGCTTCACGTCGTGGACGCCTCGGGGAGCGTCGACGAAGAGGGGAAGCTCACCGAGCCGGGGACTGGCAACCCGGTCGCGGACGTCTTCGACATAGAGGAGGAGCTCGATATATGGCTGATGAAGGTGATCGAGAGGAACGATGACAGGATCTCCAAGTCAATCAAGGGAGGGAAGCCCCTCGCTGAGGCGATCGCCGAGCCCCTCAACGGCATCAGGATATATGAAGAGCACGTGGAGAAGGCGCTGAAGCTCACGGGTCTTGTGAGCAAGGACTTCGAGAACTGGAACCTCAACGACGACAGGAGGTTCGCGAAGGCCCTCAGGGAGGTCTCGAAACCGACGATCATCGTGGCTAACAAGGTCGACATCGAGACGGCCGACAGGTTCTACCAGGAGCTGGTGGAGAAGTTCCCAGACAAGATAGTGGTCCCTTGCAGCGCCGAGGCCGAGCTGATCCTGAGGAGGGCCGAGCAGAAGGGCCTGATCAAGTACAAGCCGGGGCAGGAGAAATTCGTCATCACGGGGGGAAGCTCGCTCACGGAGCGTCAGAGGTGGGCGCTGGACGTGATCAACGAGAGGGTCATCGGGTTATACATGAGGACGGGCGTCCAGTTCGCGATCAACGTCGCGGTCTTCAAGCTCCTGGGGATGAACACGGTATACCCGGTCTACGACGTCCAGACCCTCACCGACAGGGCAGGGAACGTCCTACCCGACGCGTTCCTCGTCCCGCCGAACGCGACCGTGAGGGACTTAGCCGAGAGGGTCCACAAGGAGCTGGCGAAGGGGCTGCTCTACGCCATCGACGCCCGCACCGGCCTGAGGGTCCCCGCGGACCACAAGCTGAAGGACCGGGACGTGATCAAGATCGTCTCGGCGACAGCGCACGGCTGAGGTTCCACGGGGCCGATCGTTGTAACCTTTTATGAGGCAGGGAGGCCCAGAGCGGGGAATGTCCGTTCTGAGGAAGGAGGGCTTCCCGAGGGAGGGCGAGCTGGTGGTGGCCACGGTGAAGAGGGTCGAGAGGCACGGCGCGATCGTCGCGCTGGAGGAGTACGACGGCCTCGATGCCTTCGTCCACGTCTCGGAGATCTCGCTGAAGTGGGTGAGGAACATCACGGACTACCTCAGGGTGGGGCAGAGGGCGGTCCTGAAGGTGATCAGGAGCAACCCGGAGACCCTTCAGGTCGACGTCAGCCTGCGCAGGGTCTCGAACAAGGAGAGGGAGGAGAAGATGATAGAGTGGAGCAGGAAGGTGAAGGCCGCCAGGTTGATAGAGGCTGTCGCGAAGGAGACGAACACGCCGATGCACGTCGTCGAGCAGGGACTGGTTCAGCCGTTGAGGGAAAGGGGGATCAACGTCTACTCCTTCCTCGAGGAGCTAGCGATGGGTGAGCCCCTTCCTGGCTGGATCAAGGTCCCGGAGGCTTTCGCGGCCAAGCTCGCCGAGAAGTGCGCGAGGGACCTCAAGAGGCCGGTCCACGTCGCGAAGGCCGTCGTCAAGCTCTCCTCGAGGAGAGGAGGGGTCGACGCGATCAGGAGGGCGGTGGAGGAGGCGATCTCCGTGGACCCGAGGTCGGTGAGGATCACGGTCATCGGCTCTCCGAGGTTCTTCGTGAGGGTCGAGGGCAGGAGCCCCGAGGAGGCCGAGTCGAGGCTCAGGGCCTGCGTCGAGAGGATGAGGGCCGTCCTCACGAACGAGGGCGACGTCGTCGAGGTCCTGCCCGCCGCGGAGGCGAAGGAGAAGAAGTGAGGATCAGGAGATGCGGGAGGTGCGGGAGGTACACGTTGAGGCCGGAGTGCCCGGCCTGCGGATACCCCACCTCTTCTCCACATCCGCCGCACTTCAAGGAGGGGAGCCCGGTGCTCGACGAGATGGCGAGGGCGGTTGTCGAGAGGTGGAGGGCCGAGGGCGCGAGGACTGGAGGGGACGGCGAGTGATGAGCAGCTGGATAGTCCGGCTCCACGCCGCCGCGACCCGCCTCAAGTCGACCGAGAGGAAGGGCTGGAGGCTGAGGGGGGTCAGGGACCCGGAGAGCGTGGCCGACCACTCGCTGGCGCTCGCGGTCCTGAGCGTCGCGGTCGCCGCCTCGCGTGGCCTCGACCCGGGGAAGGCCGCGGTCATAGCGGTCCTCCACGACGTCGCCGAGTCCTACACCGGAGACCTCACGCCGGAGGAGAAGGACCATATGGGCGAGGAGAGGCTCTCGGAGCTAGAGGACAGCGCGCTCGAGCGGATACTGGAGGGCGCGCCGCCGGCGGTGAGGAAGCTCGTGAAGGAGGCCCTTGAGGAGTACAGGTCCGGGAGCTCCCCGGAGGCGAGGCTCGTTAGGGACCTCGACAAGCTCGAGATGGCCCTGACCGCCCTCGAGTACCGCGACCAGCTCGGCCCGGCGGGCGTGATGGAGTTCCTTGACTCAGCCGCGAGGTCCGTGAACGACAACGAGGTCTCGGAGCTGATAGGTGGGCTGGTCCGTGGCCTCAGCACTTCCTGACGAGTTTTACGTCCGGTCGAAGCTCTTCATGGCGAAGTATCCGTTCTCAGCCAGCGCGAGGGAGTACGTCGCGAGCTACTGGGGCTCGACGGTCGAGGAGCTCTCGAGGTCTTGGCACGCGGGGGCAGTTGACGCGGCAGTCCGGAGGGTCCTCGATGCAGTCAATCGGGGGGAGGAGGTCGGGGAGGTCAGGGTCGGGGAGGACGTCGACGCGGAGATCCTCAGCTTCCCGATAGCCCTGATGATGGTCGCCTCGGTCGGGGCCAGCTGGCTCGCCAGGAGGTGGGCCCTTTACGAGTCGAGGAGGGTCGAGAGGCTCCTCTCGGAGGAGGACGACCCGACGTTGCTGCACCTGTTGAGGGCTGAGCTCGGGATCAGGGTCGAGTTCGTCCCCACCTCGGAGGAGCAGAGGAAGGGAGGGAGCGCGTATAAGGTCTCCCTCCACGACTACTTGCGGCTGGTGAAGGGCCTCGACGGCGTCGAGTGGAGGCTCGTGAACAGGACCGTCCACTCTGGGTGGGTTTACGTCTCGAGGCGGGAGCTCATTCGGCTCGCGGCGGAGGAGGTCGAGTCGCGGGTCCTGAGGAGGGTCTCGGAGGTCGGACAGCCCAAACTCCCCGAGGAGCTCTTGCGGAGGTTGAGCGAGGTGAGGGAGGTCGTCCTCTCGAGGGCCGCGAGGCTCGGGGCTAAGGCGGAGTTCAGGGGCGAAGAGACTTGGCCTCCGTGCATGAGGGCCCTCAAGAACGCCCTCGTCTCAGGAGGCAAGGTGGGGCACTTCGGGAACTTCGCGATCGCGACGTTCCTCCTCTCGATAGGCTGGACCGTTGAGGACGTGATCGGCATCTACGCCCAGAGGGCAGACTTCAACGAGAGGATCGCCCGCTACCAGACCGAGCACATAGCGGGGCTGCGGGGCTCGAGGACGAAGTACTCAGTTCCCTCTTGCCAGACGATGAGGGCCCATGGGCTGTGCGTCGAGCAGGGGAGGCTCTGCCCTTCGGGCATCAAGAACCCGAGGCAGTACGCGAGGCTCCTTGGGGCGGCGAGGAGGTCAGCCGGAGAGGCCGCAGGTAGCGTCACCTGAAGTCGTGCACATACCTGTAGAGCTCAAGGACCTTCGGGTCGGCTCTCCCTTCCCTCACCATCTCCTCTAGCTCATCAGGGCTGCTCCCCAGGACCAGGTTGATCGTCGTAAGGGCGGTCTCGTTCTCCATCTCTGCAGCCGCGAAGAGGAGCCTCGCGTTGTGCTGGACGTACCTCGGCGATGTGATCAGGGCCCTCAAGAACTCCATCACGAGGGGCGCCCTCGACCTGTCGAACCTGGGCGCGTTCGCGACCACCTCCCTCTTGGCCTCCTCGAGCACTACGCCGAGCTTCTCTGAGACCTGCTTAGCTGCTTCTTCGGCGCTCAACTCCGCGAACGGCCCGGAAGCGTACGCCCTCCTCAGGACCTCCTTCACCCTCGAGACGAGCTCCGGCTCGGCCCTGCCCTTCAACGACTTTACGACCCTCTCAGCGGCGATCGAGTCGAGGTCGTCGTAGAAGGCCCGAGTCCACTCGTAGTGGAGTTCCCAGACCTTCCTGAAGAGCGTCTCGTCGAACCTCGTCCCCTTGGGGACTTGCTCGACCCTCCTCGCTAGCACGACGCCGTCCTTCGTCCTCTCCGGCCCCAGGAGGTAGCCGTCCCTCGTGACCCGGGCGCCGTTCCTGTAGAGCGACCAGAGCCAAGCCGTGAAGATCCTGTAGGTCGCGAGGTCGTTCATGAAACGCTGATTCAGCTCGTAGTCGTCGATGGCCGCCGCGAGGTTTCCGTTCAGGATCTGGAAGGCGTAGTTCGCGGCCATGTAGAAGGCGTGCTGGATGTGCTCCACCGTGATCTCCCCCTGGGGGATCGAGTAGAGGGCCTCCCAGAGCCCCTTCCCTCCCCACAACCTCTCCGAAAAGAGGTCCTCTGGCCTCGAGAGGTCGGACGCCCTGACGGTCCAGGGCTTGATCTTCCCGTCCTGCGTCAGCAGTCCCAGCTCCGCGAACCTCCTCCTCTCCTCAGGGGTGAGGCCGCTCCCCGGCGCAGGCAACCTCTGTCCCTCGACCTCGACGTACTCGACCGGCGCGTCGATCAGTCCCTGCAGCTCCTCGAGCCTCGCCCTCAGCGGGGCGTTCCCTGCGGCCACGTACTGCTCCTCCTTCGTCGCAACCCAGCTCTGCCTGAAGAGGTCGTAGAGCCTCCCCCTATATCTCCCCTCCAGTACGTCCCTCAAAGTCACGACGGCGCCCTCCGGCAGGTCCTCGGCGACGAAGATCAGACCCGTGAGCCTCTCCCTGAGCTTGTCGATCCAGATCCCCCTGATCGCCCTCGCGTTATACCTGTGGCGTCCGTAGTAGTCTGTCTGCGGGTAGAGCATGACGGCCGCCATTCCGCCGACCGGTGCGGCGCGGGCCTCTCCGTCCGTCATGCCAGCCATCAGCATGAGGAGCGCGTTGTACCTCTGATAGACCATCATGTTCGGAGAGGTCATCGTGACGTTCTGCGGGTCCGGGAAGACCGACTCGTCCTTCCACATCTCGATCAGCGACCCGAGGTAGTCCCAGCGGCCGTTGCTGGACTTGATTAGCCTCTCCCTCCATATCCAGAGAATCACGGGGAGGTAGAGCCCAGCCATCCCCTCCTCGTAGAGCATAGCGACCTTGATCTCTCCGGTCCTGAGCCCCGCGGCCCGCTCAAGCGACCTGAGCATCCTCTCGACGACTAGCGCCTCCTCCGGCGTCATCACCTTCGGTACGTAGAAGTAGACTCCAGAGCCAGCCCTCCTCAGCGCGTCGTAATTGTTCAGAAGGTAGACCGTGGCCGAGACAACGATCGCAGGGGCCGGTCTGCCGTCGACGAGGACGTAGTGGTCGAGGAGGTGGATTCCTGGGAGCCGATGGAAGACCGCGGGCCACTCTGACCTGGGCTTCCTGATCTCGTAGGACTTCCCTCCCTCGAAGTAGGGCTTAGGGACCGACTCCGAGAGGACCAGCTTCACGTTCCGCCTGCCCTCCCAGACCGCGGGGCACCTCCTCCCGGACCCCCGGGGCACGAACCAGGCCGGCGACGCGTCCTCCTCGTCCTCGAACGCGGTCACGACGTCGGCGTTGATCTGGTGGATCGCCCTGCTGAGCGGATACCAGGGTCCGGTGAGCTCGAGGCCCGCCCTCCTGACGGGGTCGATCTCGTCTGGGACCGGCACCCGGTCGTTCAGCCTCCAGGCGAGCTCGGTCCTCCGGCCGTGGAAGTTGTCGATCAGCCCCTGGACGATCTCCCTGAACGTCCAGACGTTGCCGTCGGCGTCCGCAAAGCGCTCCTCCCACGACGGGAACCTGCCCTTCGACCTGAGGGGCGACCTGTCGTCGAGCCACCTCCTCCTCGCGGCGACCGCTGCGTCCAGCTCCGGTCTAAGGGAGACGGTCAGCTCGCCGATCGTTCGCTCCACGTTGAGCGTCCTCGCGTTGATTACTTTGTCGCCGAGGAGCTCAGGGTACTCGTCGCGGCAGAGAATCTCAACACGCACGGCGTCACGACAGACGGGCGGGATATATCTCTCAGCAGGGCTCGATCGTGCTCGGCGGCTTGCTGCTGACTGCGTAGCAGACCATCGCGACGCCCGGGACCTCGTTGGTGATCCTCCTCGATATCCGGTCGAGCAGGTCGTGGTCGAGCCTCATCCAGTCGGCGGTCATCCCGTCCTCGCTGGTCACGACCCTCACGATCACGATCCTCCCCTCCTCGCGCTCGTCGCCCTTCACCCCGACCCACCGGTCGTCACCGACGGCTGCAAACGCCTGCCAGACCTGGTCGTAGAGACCGGCCCTCGTCAGCTCTTCCTCCACGATCGCGGAGGCCCTCCTGCAGACCTCGAGCTTCTCCTCGGTGACCTCGCCCATCACCCTCACCGCAAGACCGGGGCCCGGGAACGGGTGCCTCCTCACGACCGACTCGGGGACTCCGAGGGCCCTCGCGACCTGTCTCACCTCGTCCTTATAGAGGTCCTTGAGCGGCTCGATCAGACCGAGCCCCAGCTCCCTAGGGAGGCCTCCGACGTTGTGGTGGGACTTGATCACGCTCGTGGCGGTCCCCGTAGCACCGCTCTCGACCCTGTCCGGGTAGATCGTGCCCTGCGCGAGATACTCGATCCTCCCGATCCTCGAGGCGACATCCTTGAAGACCTCGACGAAGAGCGCTCCGATCGCCTTCCTCTTCTCCTCCGGGTCCCTCAACCCCCTTAGCGCGTTCATGAACCTAGACCTCGCGTCGACGAAGTGGACGTTCTTCAACCCCATCGACCTCAGGACCTCGAGGACCTCCTCGGCCTCGCCCTCCCGCATCAGCCCGTGGTCGACGAAGACGACGTGGAGCCTGTCGCCGACCGCCCTGTGGAGGACAACGGCAGTCGTAATGGAGTCGACGCCTCCGCTGACGCCCAGCAGGACGCCCGCGCCTTCGGGGACCGACCTCCTCACCTCCTCTATGACCTCCGCGACCCTGTCGAGCGGGTTCCACCTCTCCCTCAGCCCCGCGCCCCTCCTGAGGAAGTTCTCGAGGACCTTCGTCCCGTGCTCGGTGTGCCTCACCTCCGGGTGGAACTGGACCGTGAAGACGGGCAGCTCCTTCGACTCCATCGCCGCGATCAGGCCGTACTCGGACCTCGCCACGACCCTAAAGCCCTCGGGGGGCCGCACGACGACGTCTCCGTGGCTCATCCAGACGACCTGCTGTCTCGGGAGGTCCGCGAAGAGGACGCTCTCCTCGTCCTCGACGATGACCCTGGTCCTCCCGTACTCCCTCCTCTCGGACCTCATTACCTCCCCGCCGAGCGCCTTCGCGATCAGCTGGTGGCCGTAGCAGATTCCGAGGACCGGTATGCCCGCGCCGATCACAGACGGGTCGAGTTGCGGCGCGCTTGGCTCGTAGACCGATCTCGGTCCTCCAGAGAGGATCAAGGCCGAGTACTCCGCCAGCGGGACCTCCCTCAACCTCGAGTGGTCGACGATCTCCGAGTAGACTCCGAGCTCCCTGCACCTCCTCGCGATAAGGTGGGTGTACTGGCCTCCGAAGTCCACTACCAGGACCTTTTCCCTGACCGTCGACACCTCACTGGTCCCTTAGGCCCGGCGCTATTAATCGGAGCCTCCGGGCTTAGAATAAATACGCCCCGTGACTCCGAGATTGGGGGCCGTGGTCTAGCGGTCATGACGCCGCCCTTACGTGACCGACGTCAGGGGACACGGCGGAGGTCGCCGGTTCGAGTCCGGCCGGCCCCACCTCGCATCCACCGGATCTCCCTCGAAATGCCTTAATGACAAGGGCTCGGACTGACGGTGGAGTGCACCCTTCGGCGCTCATCGTCACGGAGTTCAGGCAGATAGGTGGCTCGAGGAGGGGCCTGGTGAGGCTCCATGACAAGCCGCTGATCCAGTACGTCATCGAGTCGATACCGGACGAGGTCGAGGAGCTCGTGGTCTCGGTCGCGAGCGAGTCGGAGGCCGAGGACTACAGGGAGCTCGTGGAGCAGTACATGGGCCGGTTCGTGATCTCCTCGAACAACCCTTTGCCCCAGGTCCTCCACGAAGTCCTCTCGGAGGGTGAGACCGACAGGCTGCTGGTCCTCCCCTGTGACGCTCCGCTCCTCACGATTGAGTTCACCTCGATGCTCCTGGACCTCACGAAGAGGTTCAACGCGGCCGTGCCGACCTCCTCCGACGGCGAGAGGAACTTCCTGTTCTCGGCCTACAGGGTCGAGGAGTACGTGAGGGCCTACGGGGCCGCGAGGTACAGGACTTCGATGAACGAGGTCGTGGGATCGATGAGGAACGTGATCTACGTCAACTATAGGGCTCTCAGGTCGCTGGACCCCAGGCTCGCGTTCCTACTGAGGGTCAACAGCCCCGAGGACCTGAGGAGGGCGGAGCTCTTGATGCAGAGGAGGTGAAGAGGGGACGAGGGCGCTCGACAGCTCGAAGATCCTAGAGGCGCTCGGCATCGACTACTACGTCGTGAGGAGAGAGGGCTCGAGGCCGAAGAGGGTCGAGGTCAGGTTCAGGGACCTGTTGCCAGAGCTCGCGGAGAGGGGACTCGAGATCGCGGAGAAGCAGCTCTACGTCCACCAGATGAGGGCCCTGATCGCCCTCAATTCCGACAAGAACCTCATCTTGAGGTCGGGGACCGGCTCCGGGAAGACCGAGGCCTGGTTCGTCTACGTCGCGAGGAAGAGGCTCAAGGCGATGGCCGTCTACCCGACCCTGGCCCTCGCGAACGACCAGATCAGGAGGCTCAAGAGCTACTGTGAGGCGCTGGGGATGAAGGCGACGATAGTCGACTCGCCGACGGTCAAGGAGTACGCGAAGTCGTCGGGGACGAGGGCGCTCAGGTATGAGATCTCAGGGAGCGACGTCGTGATCACGAACCCCGCCTTTCTCCTCAACGAGCTGAAGAGGATCGGGACCGACCGGCCGCCCTACACGCGGAGCTTCCTCGAGAACTTGGACCTCCTGGTGATCGACGACCTCGACTTCTACAACCCGAGGAGCCTCGCGATAATGCTCGCGATGATGGCGATCCTTCGTGAGGAGGTCTCCCCGAAGGTGAGGTTCGTAGTCCTGACAGCGATGCTGAAGGACCCCACCGGGCTCGCCGAGTACGTGAGGCGGATCACGGGGAAGGAGGTGGAGGTGATCGACGGCCTCCCGTTCAGCGCGGAGAATTACACCTACGTCGTCTTCGGGAAGGACCTGAGGAGGCTCTGGGAGGGGCTGAGGGGCGCTAGGCCTGTCATCGAGGCTGCGGGCGCGGGGCGCGACGCCCTTCAGGCCCTCGAGGACTTCCAGAAGTTCAGGGCGTCGCTCTTCAAGGTGATGGAGGTCGCGAGGGCGGCTGGCATCGAGGTCCCGGAGGACCTGGGGCTCAACCCGGTTGAAGTGTTGGAGAGGTACGTGGAGGACGAGGGGATCACGCTGGTCTTCACCAAGAGCATCGCCAAGGCCGAGGAGGTCGCGAGGGCCCTGAGGGAGAGGGTCGGGGACGCGGTAGCCTCTCATCACCACCTCCTCGAGAAATCGCTGCGGGCCGAGGTAGAGGAGAGGGCCAGGAGGGGCGAGGTGAAGATACTGGTCTCGCCGAGGACGCTCTCCCAGGGGATAGACATCGGGCAGATCGTAAGGACGGTGCACATCGGGCTCCCCGACAGCCTGAGGGAGTTCCTCCAGAAGGAGGGGAGGAAGGGGAGGAGGGAGGAGGTCGAGCGGACCGAGACCCTGATCTTCCCTTCCTCGGGCTGGGACTACAACCTCCTGAGGAGGGGACCTTCGGCGCTCCTGAAGTGGCTCGAGCTCCCGAGGGAGATTCTGGTCATCAACCCGGAGAACAAGTACGTGGTGCTGGTGAAGGGCCTGATTAGGCTCTCGAACCCGAACAGGGCCGTGAACGCGTCTCCGGAGGAGCTGGAGCTGCTGAGCAGGCTCGGGCTGAGGGACGGCCTCCAGCTCAACGACCGCGGAAAAAGGGCGCTCCTCAACCTGAACTTCTACGAGTTCGCGCCACCCTACGGTATCAAGAGGATAAGGAGGACCAAGGAGTCGGAGAAGTACCTCGAGGAGATCTCGCATGCGGACCTCGTCGAGAAGTTCCAGATCGGGTGCATCGACTACACCTCCGACGGCGTCGTGACCGCGTTCAGAAAGACGGACTCGAAGGGCAGGGTGGTGACCGGGGTGATAGTGGAGGACATCGCGGAGCACGTGCTAAGGAGGCACGACCCGCTCGCCTACGTCCTCGAGGAGTACTACGCCTTCGCGAGGAGGTGGGGCGTCACGCCGGACATCAGGAGGGACTACAGGGCCGGGCTGATCCACAGCGACGTCATATGCGTCGTGAGGCCCCCTGAGGGCTTCGAGCGCTATGTGAAGATCCCCAACAGGACGATCTGGACCGTGATGAGCAGGGTGCCGAAGGTAGTCGTGGTGGGGGACGGGAAGACGGTCGTCATGAGGGAGGCGAAGAGAATGGCCGTGCCCGCGATCACGGACGGAATCTACACGGACTTCTCATACGGAACTATGGTCGAGCTTGACCCGAGGACCGAGCCTGACCTCGCGAGGCTCGGGGCGGCCTTCATCGAGCTGGTGATGCGGAGGGCCCTCTCGATCCCGTTCTGGACTATAGCGTACGACGTCCTCGTGATGGGCGAGAGGAAGTTCCTCACGGTCCACGAGCCCGATTCGGCGGGGCTGCTGGAGGGGATGGATTGGGTGAAGCTCAGGGAGATTGTCGCGACCTACAACCCCGACGAGCTGGACGAGGCCCTCCTCGAGAGCGTGAACGAGCTCGGCTACTCGGCCCTGGTCGCGAAGGGGATGGACTGGGAGGTGGCCAGGCACTACGCGCTCTCGATCATCGACCGGTTCATCGCCCGAGAGAGGATCAGGGTCGAGTTCAGGGGGAAGGAGCTGATGCTGCCTAAGCCCTCGAGGGCCCTAAAGAGGGCCGCGATGCTGGTCTACACCCTATCGGTCGGAGAGCGTTCGGTCCTGACGGGGTCCTCCGAACAGCAGGACGAGCTATACGCGGTCGCGGTCTTCGACGGCGAGTCGCTGAAAGTCCCGGTTGGTGTGTTCACGCCAGAGGGCCCTGACGAGGCCTACCTCGAGTCCTCCGCCTACGTCTCGAAGCTCGTCGACCAGGAGTTCACCATATACACCTACGACGTCGAGTCCCTGGAAGCCGCCCTGACCAGGCTCAAGATGAAGTCCCTAAAGGCGAAGCTCGCGGGCCTTCAGGGCGAGAACCTCCTGATCGACCTCTCGCCGCACGCCTCGAGGCTCCTTGGGCCCGACCACACCTTCAGGGACGTCGTCGAGTCCTTCGTGGGGTTGGCCGAAGGTCGGGTCGTCACGCCGATAGACGTCCTACTCCGGGGGATCAGGGTCCAGACCTCCCGAAGGGGATGGAGGGAGAAGGCGGTTAACGCGGTCGCGCCGGCTTTAGAGAAGCTCGCGGAGGTGGAGCTGACCGCGCTCTACCTCCTGAGCCTCATCGTGGACCCAAGGAGGGACGCTGGGTGATCAGGACCGCTTCCAGAGCTGTAGCCCCCCTAGTCTCCTCATGACCTCGTCTGTGAACGCGGAGACCTCGGACCACTCGACGCCACGGGACTTCAGCAGCCCGGCGATCTCCCTCTCGACCAGCCTGTAGCTCTTCAGCCGCTCGTTCAGGGTTCGCCACCTCACGTCCTTCAGGGGCTCTGCGATCCTCTCATCGTAGGGAAGGACGCCCCTAACCATGAGGTACGCGATGATCGGGTAACCCACGTAGTTCCTGAAGACGGTACCGTTGTCGTCGGAGCTCGCCTCGCCCGTGTTCAGGTCGACCCTCACCGTGTAGACCCTGTCGCCCTCAGACGCGGCCACCCTGCACCCGTTCTCGGCGACCTCGGTGACCCTTCCTCCCGCGACCGCGCCCAGCGCCTCGAGGACTTTGACCCTCGGAGGGAGCGAGAGGACCGTTCTGTCCATCCCATCCTTCCCGGTGCCCGTCGTTAATCAACGATGAGTAGCTCCGGCCTCGAGTTGACCCTGACCTGGTGGAACATCTGCCCGATCCCCCTCGAGACGTAGAGCCTCGCGCCCCTCAGCTCGTAGAGCCCCCTGTTGTACCTCGAGTTGGTGAGCAGGGTCAGGCCTCCGACCACGAGGCCCCCGTGGGTGTGTCCAGCGAGCACAAAGGCCCCGCCCGACACGCTGTCCGCCACGTTCGGGTCGTGGGCTAGAACCAGACCGTCCGTGACCACCCGCGCGTACCTCCTGTCCTCCCTCCAGTCGTAGCCGAAGACCCTCCCGAACGGGGTCTCCGCGAACCGGTCAACTAGGACCTCGAACCCCCACCTCCTCAGAGCATTCGCCGTCTCCGAGGCCCGCCCGCTCCAATACTCGTGGTTCCCCAGGACCGCGAGTTTGACCCGAGCCTCTGTCCTCCGGAGGACCGAGTCGAGGCCCTCCATGTCCTTCGTCTCCTCATCGACGAGGTCGCCCGCGATCACCACCGCGTCCGGGTCTAGGCGCTCGAGGGCCTTGAGGGCGCCATCGACGTGGGCCTCGCCGCGGAAGTGGTAGTGGACGTCGGGGAGGAACGCGACCCTTCCCCCCAGTCCCACCTCGAGCTTCGTGACCTCCAGCCCGTAGTCGATCGAGCCGAGTGCGATCGAGCCGACCGCGGCGAGGGAGCCGAAGAGAGTCGCGGCTAGGGCCTTCCTCCTCGAGACCCCGGGCAACTCATCCCTTCACTACGCCGATCGGAACTAGCCTCGCGACCTTCGTGCTCATCCCGACGCTGTGCGCGACCTCGACGACGTCGTCCGGGTTCTTATAGGCCTCGGGGACCTCCTCGACGATCGTGTCCATCGTGTCACCCTTGACGTAAATCCCTCTGCTCTCGAGGGCCCTCACGACCTGGTCGCCCCTGTACGCCCTCTTCGCACCGGCCCTGCTCATCTGCCTCCCCGCGCCGTGGACGCTGCTCCCGAACGTGATCTCGAGCGAGTTCCTCTGGCCGAGGAGGACCCAGCTCGCGGTCCCCATGCTGCCGGGCACGAAGACCGGCTGGCCGAGGTCCCTGTAGGTCTCCGGGATGTGGTCCGAGTAGGGCGGCGCGTTGCCGGGGTAGCTCCTCGTAGCTCCCTTCCTGTGGACGAAGACGTCCCTCGTCTCGCCGTCGACCTTGTGCTTCTCGAGCTTGACGATGTTGTGGCAGACGTCGTAGACTATCTTCAGGCCCATCTCCTCAGCAGGCCTCTTGAAGACCTGCTCGAAGCTCTGCCGTATCCAATGGCTGATCGCCTGCCTGTTAGCGAAGGCGAAGTTGACCGCGCACCCGAACGCCTTGAGGTACATGGTGGCCTCGGGGCTGCTTGCGGGAGTGCAGGCCAGCTCCCTGTCCGGGAGCCTGATGTTGTACTTCATCACCGCCCTCTCCATCACCCTGAGGTAGTCGCTGCAGATCTGGTGGCCGTAGCCCCTGCTTCCGCAGTGGATGAGGATCGTTATCTGGCCCTCCTCGTAGATACCCATCCTCTTCGCAGCGACCGGGTCGAAGATCTTCTCGACCTTCTGGATCTCGAGGAAGTGGTTCCCGCTCCCGAGGGTCCCGATCTGATCGAGTCCCCTGTGCTTCGCCTCGTTCGAGACCACGCTCGGGTCCGGGTCCGGTATGTCCCCGGTCTTGTACCTCGGGTACCTGCCCTCCTCCTCGATGTGCTTGTAGTCCTCGTGCCACCCGAGCCCGTACTTATCGATGATGTAACGGGCTCCCTCTGTCGCGACCCTGTCGAGGTCGGACATCGAGACGACGAAGTCCCTCCTCCTCGACCCGAGGCCCGCGGGGACGTTCCTGAAGATCACGTTCACCAACTCAACGATCTTCAGCCTGACCTCCTTCTCTGTGAGGTTGGTGACCATCAGCCTGACCCCGCAGTTTATGTCATATCCGACCCCTCCGGGTGAGATGACGCCCTCGGTCGCGTCCATCGCGGCCACCCCTCCGATCGGGAAGCCGTAACCCTCGTGTGCATCGGGAAGGACGGCGACGTGCTTCTGGACCCCGGGTAGGGTCGCGACGTTGACCCCCTGAATCAGGGTCCTGTCGGTCCTCATCTTCTCGAGGAGCTTCTCGGAGGCGAAGACGTAGACCGGTACCCTCATGTCGTGTCTGAAGGTCTTCGGGATCAGCCAGACGCTCGGCGCCACCTTCTGCAGCGGAACTGAGGCGCTCATTCCGTACCCATGGGTGAGGCGGGGAATATTAACGTAGACCTAAATCGCGAGTCTCCGGAGAGGTCAGGAGATGTACGCCATCTGGGTCTTCATCCGCTCCTCGATCCTCTCGTAGGCGGTCCTCAGCTCCTCGCTGATGCTGGGCTTGACCTTCTCGAAGGCCCTCTCGAAGTGCCTCCAGGAGACCTTCAGCTTCTCGAGCTCCTCCTTCCTCTGCTTCGACGCAGCGATCAGCGACGAGTGCTCCCTCGCGGCGTTTAGGGCCGCCTCCCTGCAGAGCGCCTCGATGTCGGCACCGGTGTAGCCCTCCGTGAGCCTCGCGAGCCTCTCGAGGCTGACGTCGTCGTCGAGCGGCATCCCCCTCGTGTGGACGTTGAGGATCTCGAGCCTCGCCTTGTAGTCAGGTATCGGGACCCTGATCACCCTGTCGAACCTCCCGGGCCTGAGGAGGGCTGGGTCCAGCAGGTCGGGCCTGTTCGTCGCGCCTATCACTACAACCCCAGTGAGTGCCTGAATTCCGTCCATCTCGGTCAGCATTTGGTTCACGATCCTGTCCGTGACGCCCGCGTCGGTGTGCGTCCCCCTCCTGGCCGCGATCGAGTCGAGCTCGTCGAAGAAGACGATGCACGGCGCGGTCTCCCTCGCCTTCCTGAAGATCTCCCTGATCGCCTTCTCCGACTCTCCGACCCACTTGGAGAGGACCTCGGGGCCCTTGACGCTGATGAAGTTCGCCTCAGACTCGGTCGCGACCGCCTTCGCGAGCAAGGTCTTTCCAGTCCCGGGCGGACCGTAGAGCAGGATCCCCTTCGTCGGCCTGATCCCGAGCCTCTTGAAGAGCTCCGGGTACCTGAGCGGCCACTCGACGGCCTCCCTCAGCTCCTGTTTGACCTCGTCGAGGTCGCCGACCATGTCCCAGGTCACGTTCGGGATCTCGAGGACAACCTCCCTAAGGGCAGAGGGCTGAACGACCTTCAGGGCCTGCATGAAGTCATCCCTGGTCACCTTCAGTTGCTCGAGGACCTCCGCAGGTATCACCTCCCTCTCGAGGTCGATCTTCGGCAGGAACCTCCTCAGCGCGTTCATCGCCGCCTCCCTACAGAGCGCGGCTATGTCGGCGCCCGTGAAGCCGTGGGTGACGTCGGCCAGCTCGTCGATATTGACGTCCTCGGCGAGCGGCATCCTCCTGGTGTGTATCTGGAAGATCTCCTTCCTCCCGTTCCTATCCGGGACGCCTATCCTGATCTCCCTGTCGAACCTCCCGGGCCTTCGGAGCGCCGGGTCGACCGCGTCGATCCTGTTCGTCGCGCCGATCACTACCACCTGTCCCCTAGACTTCAGGCCGTCCATGAGCGTGAGGAGCTGCGAGACCACCCTCCTCTCCACCTCGCCAGTCACCTCGCTCCGCTTCGGGGCGATCGCGTCCAACTCGTCGATGAAGATGATGCTGGGGGCGCTCTTCTCGGCCTCGGCGAAGATCTCCCTGAGCCTGGCCTCGCTCTCTCCGTAGAACTTGCTCATGATCTCGGGGCCGTTGATGCTGAAGAACCTAGCCCCGGTCTCGTTCGCGAGGGCCTTCGCTATCAGGGTCTTCCCGGTCCCCGGAGGTCCGTAGAGGATGACGCCCTTGGGAGGTTCGATCCCGAGGTGCCTGAAGAGCTCAGGGTGTTTCAGGGGCAGCTCGACCATCTCCCTGATCCGCTGAAGCTCGTTCGCGAGGCCTCCGATGTCCTCGTACGTGACCCCTCCGACCTCCTCGGTCCTCGCGACCGGAGAGGTCGAGACCTCGATAACAGTGTCCTCCGTCACGAAGACGTAGCTCTTCGGGACCGTGTGGATGACCTTCAGCTCGAGCCCCATCCCCAGTATCGGGATCACGACCGTGTCACCCTTCGCGACCGGGAGGTTCATCAACTGCTGCTTGACGACCCTCGAGATGTCGCCGATGAAGGGGAGCTGCTCGTAGGGCGCGAGGACCACTTTCGTACCCCTGACGGTCTCGGCCTTGGCGACGGTAACGTAGTCCCCGACGTTCACGCCCGCGTTCCTCCTGATCTCGCTGTCGATCCTGATCAGCCTCTGGCCTTCGTCCTCCCTGTAGGCTGGCCACGCCCTCGCGACCGTCGACTTCTTTCCGGTCACCTCGACGAGCTCGCCCGGGGAGACGTTCAGCTCCCTCAGGACCGAGTTGTCGATCCTCGCGATCCTCATGCCGATGTCCCTCTGGCGCGCCTCTGCGACGCGCAGCTGGACGCCCCGCTTGTGGGACATGCCGCCGACTCAGGGTCCGTCCCGGTAATTAAGAGATTCCGAGCGATCAGTGAGCGGTGCCCCCGCCTCGCTCAAACTTAAAAATGGACGCGGGATCCTCAGCGCCGTGAAGGTCCCCGAGGTGATCAGCACCTACTGCCCAAAGTGCAACGCCCACACAGAGCACAAGGTCTCGCTCTACAAGAAGGGGAAGGAGAGGGCGCTGGCGATAGGCGCGAGGCGGCACGAGAGGGAGCTGCACGGGTACGGAGGCCAGAAGTACCCGATACAGAGGAACAAGGCCAAGACCACCGATAAGAAGACGCTCGTCCTGACATGCAACAAGTGCGGGAGGAAGCTGCTGAGAAAGGGGGTTAGGCTCAGGAAGCTCGAGATCGTGAGGTGAAGCGACGATGTCGCGGGTCGAGATCGAGGGGATGATACCACAGCCGAGGTCGCGGTTCCTCCTGGTCTCGTGCTTGAGCTGCGGCAACAAGCAAGTGGTCTTCGACAGCGCGAAGACGGTCGTGAGGTGCGCGGTTTGCAGGGAGGTGCTCGCGGTCCCGAGGGGCGGGAAGTCGAAGGTCCTGGGGAAGGTGGTTGCGGTCCTCACTTGAGCCTCAGAGCAGCCCCCTCTCCCTGAGGGACCTCCCGACGGCCTCGATGGGGTGGGCCTCTACCTCGGACATCAGCCTGTTCAGCTCCTCGTAGGCCTTAGGGTTTCCGGTCCAAGTCCTCTCGAACTCGCCGCTCCTGATCGCTCTCAGGGCCTCCCTCATCCTCTGCTTGACCTCCTCGTCGATCACCTTGGGCCCGACGGTGAGGCCTCCGAACTTCGCGGTGTCCGATACCCCCCTCAGCATCCCGGTCAGGCCGCCCGAGTAGATCAGGTCGACGATCAGCTTCAGCTCGTTGCAGACCTCGAAGTAAGCCAGCTCGGGCTGGTAACCGTTCTCGACGAGGACCTCGAACCCCTTCTTGATCAGCTCCATCACGCCGCCGACCAGGACCGTCTGCTCTCCGAAGAGGTCGGTCTCAGTCTCCTCCGCGAACGTCGTCTCGATGACCCCCGCCCTCGTGCATCCTATCGCCTTAGCGATCGCTAGGGCGATCGACTTCGCGTCGCCCGTGGCGTCGTTGTGGACCGCGACGAGCGCGGGCACGCCCTTCCCCTCGACGAACTTCTGGCGGAGCAAGGCACCTGGCGACTTCGGAGCGACCAGGACCACGTTGACGTCGGGCGGCGTCTTGATCCTCCCGAAGTGGACGTTATAGCCGTGGGCGAAGACCAGCGTCTTCCCGCGGCGGAGGTGCGGCTCCACGTGTCTCCGGTAGACCTCGGCCATCGGGACGTCCGGGATCAACATCAGTATCACGTCGCCGGCCCTTGCTGCCTCTTCGATCGGGACAGGCTCGAAACCGTCGGCCCGCGCCTGCGCGTAGCTCCGGCCCTCGCCCCTCAGTCCGAGGAGAACCCTGATCCCCGAGTCACGGAGGTTCAGCGCCTGAGCCCTCCCTTGACTCCCGTATCCGATCACGGCGACCGTCTTGTCCTTGATCGGGTCGAGGGAAGCGTCCGGGTCGTAGTGAACCTTAGCCCGCATCTCGAGCTGAGCCGGAGGTCCCACTAAAAACGTTTCCACGGCCCACAGAGTCGGGAAGGGTTGCGATGTCGCGTCGAGCTCGAGGCGACAACTATTATAGGACCGGGAGTCGGGGTGAAGGGAGATGGCAGCCCTAGGGATGGCAGGCGCGTACGACAGGGCGATAACGGTCTTCTCGCCGCAGGGCAGGCTCTACCAAGTAGAGTACGCGCTTGAGACGGTGAAGTCGGGCTCGAGCTCAGTCGGGATCAGGGTGGAGGAGGGCGTGGTGCTCGCGGTCGAGGAGAGAGCCCACAGCAAGCTACAGTCGCCGACGTACTCCCAGAAGCTCTTCCAGGTCGACCTCCACATAGGGGCCGCAGCCTCGGGCCTGATCTCCGACGCCAGAGTCCTCGTCGACAGCGCGAGGATCTTCGCTCAGAGCTACAGGCTCACTTACGACGAGCCACCATCCGTCGAGAGCGTCGCCAAGAGGGTCGGAGACTTGATGCAGCTGTACACTCAGCACGGCGGGGTGCGGCCGTTCGGCGTGGCGCTCCTGATCGGCGGCGTCTCGGTCGACGGGGCGAGGCTCTTCTACACCGAGCCCAGCGGGGTCGTGATGGAGTACAACGCCTGGAGCATCGGGAGAGGAGCCGAGAAGGTCAAGGAGGTCCTCGAGGCGTCCTACGACCCGATGATGCCGCTCGAAAGGGCTAAGGCCCTCGCGATCACGTCGCTGGTGAGGTCGGTCGACAAGATCGAGGAGAACTGGATGGCGAGGATGGTCGTGATACCCGCGGACACGAGGAGCTATACGCCCGTCCCGGTCGAGGAGGTCAACAGGCTGGTCAAGGAGGCCCTTCAGTCGAGGTAGCCCTAGGGCGTTATCAGGACCTTCATCCCGTCTCCGGACTCGAAGACCCTCAGCGCCTCCTCGAACCTCTCGATGGGGAACCTGTGAGTTATCAGCCTCGATGCCCTGACCCTGCGCTCCTCTAGGATCCTGATGGCCTCGACCATCTCCTCCTCGGTAGCGGCGTTGGATGAGATCAAGCTCACCTCCCTGACCAATAGCTCGCTGAAGTCCTGATCGACCTTCGTCCCCCTCGGCGGCAGCCCGAAGAGGCAGACCGTTCCGCCGTTCCTAGTCGACCTGATGGCCGTGACGATCGCCGCTGAGCTGCCCGTCGCGATGATCGAGAGGTCGGCTCCCCTCCCTCCACTCAGCTCCCTCACCTCGCGGTCTACATCAGCCCTCGAGGCGTCCAAGGCCCTCACGCCCAGCGAGTCCGCGAACCTGAGCCTCGACTCCTTGACGTCGACCGCGACGGCCTCGCAGCCGAGCGACCTCAGGAGCTCCAGGAAGATCGCGCCCATCGGGCCGACCCCGAAGACCGCGACTGTCCAGCCCTGCCTCACTCCGGATCGCTCGAGGGCCCTCAGGCAGCAGGCCAACGGCTCAGTCAGCGACGCCTCTTCTAGCGAGAGGCCACCGGGGACCTTATAGATCGCACCGCGCCTCACGATGAACTCGGGGACCCTGAAGTACTCCGAGAACCCGCCGGGGTCGAAGTGGTGCCTCCTGTACTCGGGGCACATCGTCGGGCTCCCGTTGAGGCAGTAGTAGCAGTCGCCGCAGTTAGTGTGGTGGTGCGGGACTACCCTGTCGCCCCTCCTGAGCCACTCCACCCCTTCACCCACCTCCTCGACGACCCCGGAGGCCTCGTGCCCGATCACCTGCCTCCCCGCGGTGTATCCTCCCCTGATCCGCTCGACGTCGGTCCCACAGAGGCCGCAGGCCGCCAGCCTCACTAGCACCTCCCCCTTCCCGATCTTGGGCCTCTCGACCTCGAGGACGACTGCCCTCCCCCCCTCGACGAGGACCGCCTTCACGCGGTTCACTGCTGAGACCTCTGATTTACGTCTCACGCGCTTGGTCGGAAACCCTTTTCACCGGACGTACGGAACGTGTGTCAGAGCGATGGCCGACGAGTGCGTCTTCTGCAGGATCGCCTCAGGCGAGGAGTGGGGCGCGATCGTCTGGGACGACGGCGAGTACGTCGCCTTCATGGACAAGTACCCGGTCTCGGTGGGCCACACGCTCGTGGCGCCGAAGTTCCACAGGTCCGACGTCCTCGAGATGTCCTTCGAAGAGGCCGGGAGACTCTTCTCGCTCGCGGCGAAGGTCGCGAGGGCGATCAAGGCCTCCCTGAACCCCGACGGCATCAACATCCTTCAGAACAACGGCGCCGCCGCAGGGCAGGTGATCTTCCACGCCCACGTCCACGTCATCCCGAGGTACGCCGGACACCATGGGAACCCGTCCAGGCCACTGAAGGGGATGAGGCTCAGCGTCACAGAGGAGGAGCTCCTGAGGGTCGCTGAGAGGATCGGTGAGGCCATGCGAAGGCTTCAGGGTTGAGCCCTGGGCCTGCTCTCCAGCCCGCTGTACCTCCTCACCGCGTCGACGAAGCTCTCCGGATCGGTCACCGATAGCACGAGCCTCCTCCAGAAGCCCGCATTCTTCCTCACCTCGACGCAGTTTCGCCTGCGAGCGACGACGTAGAGCGTCCTGCTGATCGGGTAGGGCTCAATCCCCCTTCCGACGTACCACGGGATCCTCTCGACGACGCCTACCCACTCCAGCTCCGGGTATGGAATCTCGATCGTGAAGAGGAGGGTCTTCACCTCCATCCGGTCCCAGCGAACGCGTGCCCATACCTTGAACGGGAAGAGGTCGATGTAGTCGGAGTGGAGGGCCTCCTCGGTCACCGGCGCCGCCTCAAGAGCGTGGCCGCGGCCCCGAGCGCCGCGACGAAGACCAGCGCGAGCCCCAGCACGACTATTGGGTTGAGGAGGGTGGAGGCGGCGATCCCAAGTCCTGCAGCTAGGGCGACCCCTCCCCAGAGGAGGTAGTAGAGGGGGTCCCTGGACGCGGCCCCGTAGGCGACGGTGTAGACCCCGAAGACCGCCACGACGACCCCGACGGCGGTGAAGGGGTCGACCCTCAGCAGGCCCGCCCCCGATAGAACTAGCAAAGCCCCCGTCGATGCCACGATCGCTATCAGGGCTCCGGCGCCGTAACTCATGTCACCCTCGCACCGCACTCGGGGCAGAACTTGGACCCCGGCGCTACCCTGTGTCCGCTCGGACAGGTCAGGGCCATCGGAGCTCCGCACTCCGGACAGAACTTCGATCCAACCGGGACGCTGTGACCGTTGGGGCAGGTCGTCGTCTGAGGTTGCACCGGCGCCTGTTGCTGTGGAGGCGGCCCAAGGGGCTTGCCGCAGCTCCCGCAGAACCTCACGCCCTGAGGGTTCTGGAACCCGCAGTGCGGACAGACCACCAGCACAGTTTGGGGCTGCTGGGCCGGCTGCTGGAAGAGGGGCGGGATGATCGCGATGCCCGCGCCGACAGCTGCTCCCGGGCTCTGTCCGAGGGCCTCCGCGGTCTTCGTCACGGTCTGCATCCTGAGGACCTCAGCGGCCGAGACTCCCTGCCTGAGGAAGAAGATCCTGTCCCTCCACTCCGGCGTCGTGTCAATCCCCTCGAACTTGACGTCGATCAGCTCGAGCCCTATCCTCCTGAAGGCCGCGCCCACGACGTTCTTAGCGAGGAAGCTGGTCTCGTCGAGCTTGCCGTAGACCTCGGTTATGCTGTGCTGGCTCAGCTCGTCGATTAGGGCCTCGTTGAAGTATCCCCTGAGGAAGTCCTGGAGCTGCTGGGTGCTGTAGGCTCCCTGCGACCCCACGACCTCCTGGACGAAGAGGTTCGGTTCCTCGACCCTGAACCAGAAGCCCCCGAAGAACTTCAGGGGTGCGAGCTCCTTCGTCTGGCCCTGCGCCCCGAACTTCCCCTGGAACTGCTTCAGCGAGACGAAGATCACGGTCGCCCTGAACGGGACCCTGTCGAAGCCCGCGACCCTCGAGAGGACCTTCGTCAGGAGCGGCAGGTTCGCGGTGGTGATCACGTGCCTCCCGGCCCTGAAGACGTCGTAGGCCTTCCCGTCCCTGAGGAAGACCGCGGCCTGCGCCTCCTCGACGATAAGGTTGCTCCCCCACTCGATCTCGTCCACCGGGTACCTCCAGACGATGTCGCCCTCCCTCGCGCCGACCCACTGGATCACCTTAGGCAACCTTCCCACCTCCCTTGCTCCTTCTGGGAATCCAGGGCCTCTGCCCAGCTATAACGTTGCCAGTCGAGCCCGAGACGACCACCATGAACTCCCTGCCCGACATCTCGTACTTCACGAACCACCAGGGGTCGTAGACCAGCTCAGGCTCGCCTGCCTCGAAAGCGCTGACGTCGAACTTCCTCAGCGTCGTGTACCTGGACCTGATAGTCTCTAAGGCCGTGCCTTTGGCAAAATTGACGGCCTCGGCCTCGTCCATCTCCGCGTTCAGGACTTCGTCGCCGGTCCTCCTGAAGGGCAGCTTCCTCTCAAGGGGGACCCTGAAGGCCTCCGGGTCTGGCTGGTAGGCCGCAGACCTCCTCGCCACGACCGGGACTTGCATGAGCTCATCGACCGTCTCCTTCCTTTCCCTATCCGCGATCGTCCGCCCGGCCTTCCCGCCGAGTGCCGCTCCGAGCAGCTCGAGCCCGATCTCTTGGGCCACCTTAGCGACCTCGCTCTTCGTCTTGACGAGGCCCCTTTCGCCGATCACCTCACCCCGAACCCTAACCGGGACCACCCATATCGGGACGTACGCAGACCAGATCTCTCCCCAGCTCGCCCTCTCGACCATTCCCTTGGTGACAAGTATCCCCTTCGCGGCGAAGTCCTGCGCGATCCTCATCGCGGCGCTCCCGTCGACGGACATCGGGACCATCGACATCCTCGGAGGCTTCTCGCCGGTCGGGTTGTTCGCGTAACCGCAGTACCCGCATATGACGAGGACCTCCTCTGGGTCGTAGGTGAGTGGCGCTCCGCAGTGTAGGCACGCCTCTAGACGGGGGCGCTGTGTCGGTCGGGCTTGTCGAACCGGCAGTTGAGGCTGGGAGGACTGGGTCGGCACCGTCGTCTGAGGCGTTCCGAACAGCTTCCCCAGGGGGGTCGAGCTGAGCATCTCCAGCGCCTCTCGGGCCTCAAGCTGCCTCCAACCCACGATCGCCGACGGGTTAGCGCAAGACTCCATGAGCGCCTGGTCCACCAGGTCCTTCAGCTCTTCAGGCCCCTCGACATCCACCCTCAGCTCCTCCGGCGACCCGCCAGCCCTTATCGTCCCCTTCTTCATGAAGCCCCTGCTCACCTCGACGAGGAGGCTCCTCTGCCCCGGCAAGTGCTTGTTGACCTTCCATCCCGACCTCTGGAGGATCTCGATCAGATTTCGCTGAAAGGCGGTCATGTCTACCCCGGCGTTCCTGTACGTCGGCATCAGCTAACCCACCTCCGCCAGGCCCTTCAGGATCTTCGTCCTCTCGTCGATCAGCTTGTCGAACTCGGAGACCGCCGCCCTCACCTCTGAGAGCTTGGCCTTCCACTCGTCCGTCCCGGGTTCCCTGCCCATCAGCTCGGCGACCGAGGACCTGATCGACTCAGCCCTCTCGATCAGCGAGAGGTCGTGCCTGATCACCGCGTCCAGCTTGTCCTCCTTCACCTTCACCGCGTCGAAGAGGCCCGCGTAGCCTGCGACCGCTTTGTCGATCCTCTGCGTCACCCTGTCCAGCTCGGCCCTGAGGTTCTCGAAGAGGAACTTGGAGTCCTGGTCGTACGCGAGCTTCCTGGCTGCAGAGGGCGAGAGCGGGGAGCTGAGGGACGCCCTGGCCTCCGAGAGCAGCGAGCTGACCTTCCTCCTCACCAGGACGTCGGTCTCCCTCCTGACCTCCTTCTCCTTGTACCCCCTGTAACCGGGGACGTAGGAGATGATCCTCTCGAGGAGGCCCATCTCCCTCCTGACGCGCTCGACGTCCATTCGAGCCCTGTCATCAACCTACCGATATAAGGCCTACACCGACGAGCAGGCCGAACCTCTAAAAGGACCGAGTCACGTCATATCCCTCATCATGTAGATCCTCTCGATCAAGCCCGGTTTCCTCCGCCCCTCCGTGACCGGCTCGTGGGCCTTCGCTGGTGCTAGGGCGGCCCTGGCGTAGTAGGCGGAGGCCGTCGCCATACCGGCAAGCGCGGTGACGGCCGTCAACCAGCTCGAACCCCAGATGACCGCAGCGAGCGTTATCCCCGCGACCAAGTGCAGCGCGGATATGCCGAGGTAAGCTGCCCTCTCGGCGACCTCGGAGGGATACGTCGCGAGGATCACCCTCGACGACGATGCATCGATCATGGCCCTGTACTTCTTGCCCCGGAACTCATAGGTGACGTCCCAGACGGGGACGTAAACCAGCGAGAGCTCCCCGACCGAGATCTCGTCGGACCTGGACCTAACCTCGACGACCTCCCTCGAGATGAGCCTCGTCAGCTCCGCGGCGGCCGCCCTCTCTGCGGCCCTCCTCGCCTCTTCCCTGCTCACTGTGGCGCCGTGAAGGACGCCTCCGTGCCTCCTGACGTACTCGTGGCTGAAGTAGAGCCTCGCCCTCGAGACCGCGACCATCTCCCCCTCCACTGGAACCTCTCCGCTCGCGGGGACCGCGAACTCGATCAGCCTCTCGAAGCTCCCGGACTCCTCCCTCCGGATCAACTTGACGGTCCTGAAGCCCTTGCCGTCCGGATTCGAGTACTCCGCGTCCTCCCCGAGCCCGGTGAAGGCAGTCGAGGCACGGACGGTCGCGACCCAGAACGGATAGAAGTGGAGGCTCACTTCCCTGAGGACCATCTCCCTCGGGAGCGACTCGTCGTAGAGGTGCTGCTTCTCGGCCCAAAGCAGGAAGTTCTCTAAGGCCTTGCTGCTGTCGTAATGGACAGGTAGGACGTACCTCTTCTCCTCCTCGAAGGTCCTGAAGGTCACGCCGCAGTAGCCGCACCTGATCGCGACGTCTCCCTCCCTCACCTCGTGGGACGCGCCGCAGTTCGGGCACCGGTAAGTCCCAGCGACGCCGCTCATCCCTCGAGCACCCTCACGTCCTCCTCCTTCGAGAGCCTCTTCAACCTCTGGATTGCGGTCGCGGACCTCGCGGAGAGGTAACCCCAGAGCGCCGCTAGACCGGGCGGTAGGGCTAGGAGGATCAGCTTGGCTTCTAGGCTGACGTCCTCGTAGAGGAGGGGCTCGATGACTGGTCCCAGCGCAGCGGTGGCGAGCACCGCACCTGCTCCTACGAGCATCCACTTCGCCCTCCTCAGCAGGCTTACCGGAGCCTCCGCCTTCAGCACCTTCACCCCACCCTCCGCGCCGTCGACGCAGAGCCTGTAGGACTTCCCTCGGGACTCGTACCGGGCCTCGACCACTGGGTAGAGGACGAGCCTGATCGAGGAGCGGTCCGTCTCGGTGTAGCAGTCGAAGACCTTCGTCGCCATCGACTCAACCCTCGACCTGTGCGCGTCGGCGGCCCCTACCTCGGCGGATTTCCAGGCCTCCTCTTCGGTGAGCTCGGATCCCAAGACCTCCCAGCCCCTCAGCGCTCCTGGGTCGAGCCCTCCAGCGGCTTCGTAGCGCGTCAGCGCGCTCCACTTCACCGCCCCGAGCCCGAATATCGACTCGAACTTCCTCCCGTAAACCGCGACCGCGAGCCTCTCGTCGAGCGTGCCCGTCACGGGATAGTAGACCTTATAGACCGTCGTTCTGCGTCCAGTGGATCTGGTCTTGTGCTCGACCTTGTACCCGTTGTAACGGGTTCTCGCCCTCAGCTCCGCCACCCAGACCGGGACTGCGACGAACCTGACGTCCCGTATCGAGGCCCCCTTTCCTCCCTCCTTACGGACCGCGCGCTCCACGAAGTCCCTCAGCTCCTGAGCGCGGGCCGGACGGACCATAAGGGGGCTGGCCCCCAAGGGGAAGGAGGACTCGACGTGGCCGCAGTAAGAGCAGACGGAGACGACCGTGTCGGGAGAGAGCTCGATGGGGGCCCCGCAGTTCTGGCACCTGTGAGCGGCCTCCGTCAGCATCCCAGTCGGATCGGGGCTCGCAGCACTTATGGTTTAGGGCAGGGTGTTAGACCACGTTGACCCCGAACTCCGACCTGACGAACTCGATAGCCTCCTCCTTCGTCGGCCTGTGGGACCTCGGGATCCTGGACCTCCTTATCCTCCTGTTCTGGACTCTCAGGCCGGGCCTCGAGAGGTGGACGATCACGTCGAACCCGATCATCCCGAGCTCCGGGTCGTATCTCGTCCCGGGGACGTCGAGGTGCTCCTTGATCCCGAACGCGAAGTTCCCGTGCTCGTCGAAGCTCTCGGACCCGAGGGTGTTCTTCACCGCGTCCAGAGCCCTCCTCAGGAACTCGAGGGCCCTCTCGCCACGCAGGGTCACCATTACCGCGATCGGCTCGCCCTTGTGTATCCCGAAGCCCTTGATCGTCTTTTTCGCCTTCCTGACCGACGGCCTCTGACCGGTGAGCGACTCGACGATCTTCGCGGCCCTCTCGAGCCTGACGCCGGACTCGCCGACGCTGCAGTTCACCACCACCTTCTCCACCCTCAGCCTCCTCATCGGGTTCAAGGGGCTAGGCGCCTCTGTGCCCGTCACGGGAGCTTCAGCCAAGGCTCTCCCTCACCCACCGGCATGACGTAGTCGAGGACCGTGGATATCGTTCCCTCCGAGGTCTGGACGGTCACCAGCTGCTTCGCCGGGTACCGCCTCACCTCTTCGTAGCTGAGGATGGGGCCGTGGAGACCGCTCCTCGAACCCCTGAAGATCAGGCCGTACTTTCCAGGGGAGAACTTCAGGTGCGCTAACACCTTCCCGGAAGGCAACTCGACCTTGAAGACGTCGTGGGTCATGATCGACCGCTCCCTCTCGGTCGGGTCCTTGAGGAGGACGTTGCGGCCGTCGTGGAGGGTGAATTGGAGGGCCCCGCCCTTAACGTGCTGCTTCCTGACTATCAGTCCGAGCTTGAACCCTGACTCCCTCCCGTCGATCTCGAGGAGCCCCAGTCCCTTCCGGTAAAGCGGGAGGACCCGGTAATTCTCTCCGGTCTCGGGGAACGTGAGGACGTCCATCAGCCCAACCGGGAACCTGGGCTCCCTGACGGTCCTGCCGTCGACCGCGATCTTCCCCGACTTGACGATCGTCTCGGCCTCCCTCGCGGTCGACGCCCTACCGAGCCAGTCCCTGATCACCACCAGGATCGGGACGCTGTACTCCTTCGGGTGAGGCCCAGGACTCGGGACCGGTGCCCACTTCTTCTCCTTGACCGGGATCCTGAAGGTGACCGGTGCGGCGTACCTCCTGAGGTGCGTCAGCCCTCTTCACCCTTCCAGGCCCTCAGCGCATCCCTGCCCTCCTCAAGTAGCTTCCTGCGGTATTCGTCGCCCAAGTCGAGACTCACCAGCATCACGTTGGAGACGTGTACCGGGACGTTCACGTTCGTACCGTCGGCCTTCTTCCTAGTGACGTTCTCGAGGTAGACGAACTGCCTCCGCCTGTCGACCCTGATCACCTTCGCCGTGATGCCCCTGTACTCTCCCCTCAGGACCTTGACCGTGTCTCCGACCCTCACAGGGACCGAACGCCTCCCGTACTTCTCCCTCAACTCCTTGGAGAGGTGGGCCGCCATCAGCTTGCTCGGGCTCTTGACAGCCAGCAGGGCCCTGAGCTTCCTCTGCTTCGAGGGCTTGGACGAGAGCATCGCCACCACCTAGACGATTATCGAGGCGAGGTTCGCTATTTTCGGCCACCTCTCAGCGGCTTCCTTCGCGACCGGCCCCCTGATCTCCGTCGCCTTCACGTCGCCCTCCTTCGTCACGACGACCGCGGCCGTGTCCTCGAAGGAGATCCAGGTCCCGTCGGGCCTCCTGTAGGGCTTCCTCTGCCTCACGATCACTGCGTAGAGGACCTTCTTCCTCAGCTCCACGTCGCCCTTCTTCACCGTCACGGCAACGAGGTCCCCGACGCAGGCGGCGGGCTGCCTCCTCAGCCTCTGCTTGATGCCGATCACGTTGATCACCTTTAGGACCTGTGCGCCCGAGTTGTCGGTGCAGTTGACGTAGGACCCGACGTTGATGGTCCTCGGTATGTTGGGCTTGACCAGCAGCAGGCCTACCTCGGCAACCGCCCTGGACCTACGCGCCAACCGCTCCTCCCCTCCTGCTCAGGTTCTCGATCACGACGAAGCTCTTGGTCTTGGAGATCGGCCTGCACTCCGCGAACCTAACCGTGTCGCCGACCTCGACCTCGATGCACGGCGGCAGGTGGACCGAGATCCTCTTCCTCTTCCTCATGTACCTCTTGTACTTCCTGATGTAGATCGTGATGTCCCTCTCGACGACCACGGTCTTCCTCATGTACTTCTTGAAGACCCTGCCCTCGAGTATGATCCCCCTAACCTTCAGGTGCCCGTGGAAGGGGCACTCCTCGTCGTCGCACTCCCTCGCCGGCGGCGTGACGTCTATCCCGATGTCCCTAGTCATCTCCGATCTGGTAACCGGAACTAGTACCACTTTAATAACCATGAGCGCGTTGCCTGCTCCTCCGATGCGCCGGGCGCGTGGCCTTCATCCGTCAGGCCGATCGGACCGCAGGGGCCGTTCAACCCGGGACGCCAGCCCACCGCGTCGCAAACGCGCCGAGTGTCCTTAAATCGATGAGGTCGCGGCTCAGCGAGTGCGAGAGGTTCCTTGGGAAGGAGAGGGGCCTTACTTCGAGGACTTCAAGCCCGGCATGCGGATAAGGTCCTGGCCCGGCCGGACGTTCAGGGAGTGCGATAATCACCTATGGCTCTCAATCACCGGCGACTGCGTACCCCTCTACGTCGACAGCGAGTTCGCCAAATCAACGGAGTTCAGGGGCACCGTCATCCATCCACTGATCGTCCTGAATGCGGCGATCGCCTTGAGCATAAAGGACACGAGCGTCAACAGCATCGCCTTCCTCGGTGCGGAGTACATGAGGACGCACAAGTACCTACGGCCGGGCGACACGCTCTACGTGGAGACCGAGGTGGTCGAGGTCCGCGAGTCGAGGTCGCGCCCTGAAGCGGGGATCGTGACGTGGATACACCGCGGCTACGACCAGAGGGGAGACTTGGTCTGCGAGGTCAAGAGGACCAACTTGGTTTACAGGAGGGCCCACTCGCCTTGGAGGCGTTACCTCAGGGAGGCAGGGGTGGCGGGAAAGTGAGCGAACACCTCGGCTACCAAGGGCTATTCTTCGAGGACCTGAAGAGCGGGCAGGTGATAGTTCACAGGCGCGGGAGGACGGTGACGTTCCAGGACAACCTGCTGCTCTCTCACCTCCTCCTCAACGCCTCGCCCCTTCACTTCGATGGCGAGTACATGGAGTTCACGGAGTTCAAACGACCGCTCCTCGTGATGACATTAGTGCTCGGGGTGACCGTCGGGATCGCCTCAGAGGACCTCAAGAACGTCGCGAGGGAGGTGGAGATCCGCGACCTGAGGATGACAGCCCCTGTCTTCGACGGAGACACCCTGCACGTCATCACAGAAGTGCTCGAGAGGCGCGAGGTGTCCGACAGGGTCGACGTCGGCGCGGTCGTGGTGCATCACAGGACCTACAAGGACGACTACTCGACGCTGGTGATGCAAGTCGACCGAGAGCTGCAGATCTACCGAAAGGGGTGCCGTCCCGCGTGGCGACCCGAGCCTTCCGGCCCCTAATACGTGGCACTCGAGCTCAGCTGTCCGGTCGGTGCCGAATTCGAATGAGGGTTCCGGTCGCGATGGTCGATCAACAGACGAGGGCAGTCAGTCGGGCTTCTCCCAGCCCCTTCTCTGCCTCTTCAGCCTCTCCGCAGGAGTGCCTAAAAGCCTGCGCCCCTCCGTCCTGATCCTGGTGCCGTCGCCGAGCTCTAACACCAGCTTCTCGCAGTTCGATTTGATCAGCCTCACGACGTTACCATCGACCGTCCTCAGCGTGATGAGGTTCGCCGACTCGTCCACGATCACGCCCTCGAAGGTGCGGCCTCTCACTTTCGCGGTCGCCCTGTAGCCCAAAAGGGTAACAGGTGCCCTGAGCCGCTCACTTCCTCCGCGCGGCCTCCGACCCAACCCTCCTCTCCTGCAGGATCGTGAGGGCCCTCGCGAGGCTCCTCCTGAGGTTCCTGAGCCTCATGGGGTTCTCGACACGGCCTCCGGCCTCGATCTTCGTCCTGAGGGACCTGAGCTCGGTCTTGATCTCAGAGACCTCCTCGAGGAGCTCGGCGTCGGTCTTCTTCCTCAGCTCTTCCACTTCACGCACCAACCCTCTCCTCGCCCCCCTCGACTTTGACCTCCTCGACCAAGGGCTCGGTCGGCGGGTAGATCAGCACCTTGACGCCAAAGATCCCCGCCGGCAGCTGGACGTGCGCGACGCCCTTCCTCACCTTGGTCGCGTAGTACCCGGACTTCGGGATCAGCCCGGCCGTGTACTTCTCGGACCTAGCCCTCGCAGAGGTGAGCTTCCCGCTGATGACGATCTCGGCACCCCTCGCGCCGGCCTCCATGATCCTCCTGAGGGCCCAGAACGCGATCCGCCTCCACCTTATCCCCGCGGCCATCGCCTGCGCGATCCTCTTCGCCATGATGTTCGGGTCCAGCTCGGGCGCCTCGACCTCCGAGACGACTATCTGCATGTTCTCGAGCTTGAACCTCTGCTCGAGCTCGGTCTGGAGCGCCTTGATCCTCTTCCCCCTCGGGCCTATCACCAGCCCAGGCCTCATCGTGTAGATGGTGACGGTCGTCCAGATCGGCGTCATCACGATGTCCACCTTCCCGATGAACGCGTCCTTGAGGTAGTTCCTCACGAACTCCTCTATCTCCGCCTTGACCCTCGACCGGTTCAGCAACCTCTTCGTAGCAGCGTCCAACCCCGCGCACCTTCGGGCTCCGTCGCTATAAAGGTGTAAGGAGCGTGCCCAGCGGTGCCGGTGTCTATTTCTGCTTGGTCGCGACCTCCGCGCGGACCTGCCCTACCGCAGCCTCGACCGAGGTCCTCAGTGAAGAGGCCAAGTCCCTCAGCCTAGAGAGCCCCCTCTGCAGCACGGACCGGACCTCGTGCCCCGGCTTGACCCTCAGGACGAACCTGAGCCTCTGGTGAAGCGGATGGATGAGCGCGGTTCCCGCGTACTCGACCTCATCCATTCCGTTCAGGACTTCCTGAAGGGAGTCCAGGACGCTGAAGTCGACGCCTTCGACCTCGAGGACGAGGTGAAGGTCTGACCTCTCCACTACCTTGACGGTGATCCCCAAACTCAGCGCACCTGGACCATCGCGGCCGCCGGGAACATAAATAGCAATTTCCCGAAGTTCCGGTAGAGCGTCGAGACCTTTTTCCTGTACGTCCTCCTGCAGTTCCCGCAGTTCAGGAGGTTGACCCGCTCGACGAGAGGACTCCCGCAGACGTCGCAGAACCCCAGGACCAACCCGAGCTCCTTCCCCTCCACCGAGAGCGTGTAGGTGCCGAAGGTGTCGTCGACGACCTTCGCCACGACTAGGTCCCCGACGTTGTAGTCGAGGAGCTTCGAGGTCCTCAGTATCGCGCCGCTGTACCGCAGCACCTTCTTCGTCCCGGCCACGCCGAGGATGTCGCACCACATCACCTTGTCCTGGAGTTCCCTGACAGCCGCGAGCACGATGTCGCCGGGCCTCGGCTTGGCGTCCCTCGTTAGGGGCCTCAGGGAGACCTCGTGCTGCCTGAGGTCGTAGTGCACCACTCCAGCCCTCTTCGCCAGTATCTCGCCCCTCCTGTTCGCCCAGAGTCCGTACCTGTGCACGAACTCCTCGATCACGCCGACCCTATCGCCGGGCAGCACCAGTCTCTTCTCCGCCACCATTCCGGTTCACAATCACCTCACGGCTATTATGGTTATCCCGGCACAAGTTTGAGCTCGCGTTGCAGACCTGAGAGAAACGCAGGGCCAGTTCCGAGTCCTGGTCGCTCCTTCACCCGAGCACAATTCTGTAGTAAGGCCTCATCGGGCCATGCTGGCTGTCGAGGTAGATCCCCTTGATCTCCAGGTAGTGCTCTATCGCGAGGACGGTGTTGTTCCTGCCGATCCCGGACTGCTTGAATCCTCCCCACGGCATCTCCACCGGAAGCGTGTAGTAGGTGTTTATCCAGACGGCCCCCGCCTTCACCCGTTCCGCGACCCTAAGGGCCTTGCCGAGGTCGGAGCTCCAAACGCCGGCCGCGAGCCCGTAGACGGTCTGGTTCGCTAGCCTGACGGCCTCGTCCTCGTCGCTGAACTCTGTGACGGTCAGGACCGGTCCGAAGATCTCCTCTTGGAAGAGCTTGCTCTCGGGGGGCACGTCGTCGACCACGGTCGGCTGCATGTAGTTCCCCCTGGAGTAGATCCCGTCGGTGAGCCTGTTGCCTCCGTACGCGACCTTCAAGCCCTCGGACTCGGCCGCCGCGACGTACTCCATCACCTTCTCCAGCTGGCCCCTGCTGACCAGCGGACCGACGTCGCTGCTCTCCTCGAGCTGGTAGCCGACCCTCAGCCTGCTAACCCTCTCCACGACCGCCCTCACCAGCTTTTCCTTGACCCTCGAGTGGACCAGTAGCCGCGAGCCCGCAGCGCACGACTCGCCGTTGTTGGCGTAGGCGCCGTATGTGACAGCGTTCGCGGCCCTCTCGAGGTCAGCGTCGTCGAAGACGATGTTCGGGTTCTTCCCCCCAAGCTCCAGCACTACCCTCTTCAGGGTCCTCGATGCCCTCTCGAGTATCCACTTGCCCGTGGTGGTCTCGCCCGTGAAGTTGATCGCGTCGACCTTCTCGTTCGCTATCAGCGCGCCACCCACCGTCTCGCCCCCGCCGGTGACGACGTTGAAGACGCCCTTCGGTGCGCCTGCCATCGAGAGGATCTTCGCGAGCTCGACCGCGGAGGCCGACGTCAGGGACGACGGCTTCGCGACCACGGTGCACCCCGCTGCTAAGGCCGGCGCGACCTGTCTGCATAGGATGAGGAAGGGGAAGTTCCACGGCGTGATGGCGGCCACGACGCCCACCGGCTGCTTCACGACCGCCACCAGGTCCCCGGTCCTGTGGATTTGGCCAGTTCCGAGCACCTTGTCTGCCAGCCCCGCGTAGAACTCCATGATCTCGGCCGCTCTGGGTATGTCGCTCGTCCGACTGGTCCTTATCGTCTTCCCGGAGAAGAGGCTCTCGAGCCTCGCGAGCCTCTCGAGGTCCTCACGTATCAGCTCCGCGGCCTTGAAGAGCACCCTAGCCCTCAGTCTGTAGTCGGAGACCCAGCCGCCGGCGTTGTTGTCGAAGGCCCTCCTCGCGGCGTCGACCGCGGCGCCCACGTCCCTCGACCCGTCAGCGACGAGACCTATCGTACGACTCTCGTCGCCCGGGTCAGTCCGAGGGATGTACGAACCGGACGAGGGCTCGACCTCCTGGCCCTCTATGAAGAGGTTGATCCTCAGCACGGGCTCCATGCGCTGAAGGGCTATCTCTGGGACGCTTTATATCCTATCCGAGCGAAGAGGAGTTGAGTCTGTTCGCGGGAGGAGCAGGGCGCGTGGAACTTGATGCGCTATCCGCAGGGATCTTCGGACTTCGCGCCGACCATTTGGATTCATCCGTGCGTCCGAGGGCCTCGCCCTCTCACCTTACAGACACCTCGAGCCCTAACCGACTCGTAGGCGTCTATACCCGCGTATATCCCGTAAGTACAGGTCATGGTGGTCGGTGTCGAATATACGGACCTGCTAAATACGCCCCGGGCCGGCCACCGGCGGAATGAGCGGGCTGGAGGGTCGGGCGAAGTGGGTCGGGACCGAGCAGGTGCAGGCGAGGCCGATCGTCGTGCCGATATTCGAGGGCGTCGACCCGAGGAGGGCGGTAGAGGTCGCGGCAGAGGAGGCGGCGGCTTCCGGTCAGGAGGTCCTGCTGGTCGCGGTCGTCAGGAGGCCGAAGTCCTTGCCGAGGGGCTTCAACGAGTACGCGAGGGCCGAGTGGAAGGGCGAGAGCCCTTGGTGGCTCTACGTCAGGCTCCTGGGTGAGCAGACGCTCAGGCCTCACCTCGATTACCTCAGGTCGAAGGGAATAAGGTGCGACTACCTCGTCGAGACGACGGAGAGCGTGAAGTACGCCATCGCGGATCTACCGGTCGGGCCGTCGAAGGTAGTCGTGGCCTTGCCCTCTAGGAGGGCCGACAGGGAGTTCAGGAGGCTGGTCGAGGTCCTCGAGAGCCTCAGGGTCCCCATTCTCATCACGCCCTGAGCCGTCGGGGAACCCTTAATCCGATGCGTCTCAGAAGCTCTCGGTGACCCGTGAGCAAGGCGAGGTGGTTAGCTGAGCGGCGGGGCGACCCGTGGCACAGGAGGGCGATGGCCGAGGGTTACCCATCGAGGGCCGCCTACAAGCTCCTCTACATCCAACAGAGGTACGGGATACTCGAGAGGGGAGACGTCGTCGTCGACATCGGGTCCTGGCCGGGAGGGATGCTCAAGGTCGAGTCCGAGATCGTCGGGCCCGAGGGCCTCGTCGTCGCGGTCGACCTGAGGGAGCCGGTCTTCAGGGCGGAGAACGTCAGGTTCCTGAGGATGGACGTCGAAGACCCGAGGGCGACCGATGCGATCCTGGACGCGTGTGGCGGCGAGAGGTGCGACGTCCTCGTCTCCGACGCTTCCCCGAAGTTCACCGGCGCGAAGGACGTCGACGCCTTCAACCAGCTCCTTCTGACCGTCAGGGCGGTCGAGGTCGCCGACGTCGTACTGGCGTGGGGCGGAAACGCCGTCTTCAAGGCCTTCGACTGTCCCGAGCTCCCGGTCGTGGAGCAGAGGCTGAGGAGGTCCTTCCGGGCCTACAAGAGGGTGGTGACGCCACCGACGCTGAGGAAGAGGTCCTCGGAGGTCTACATGGTCTGCATAGGCAAGGCGAGGGAGGGCGTCAGCGAGGGGCTGAGGGAGCTCGTCGTCTGAAACCCCTTCACCGCTTTGAGATATTTTAGGAGAGCCTGAGCATCGCGATGGGGTTGCGGGAGCTCACGGCCTACCTCGTGAAGGCAAGCATAGGCGTCCTCGCGGGCGCGGCCTCGGCGTACGTCTCGGTCCTCGCCCACTGGGCCCTCACGATCCCGCTGGCAGCCGGCGTCTACTTGCTGGTGACGTACGCGACGCTCGGCCTGATCCGCAGGGACAACCCGCACCTCACGGGGAGGAGGGCCTGGACGCTGGCCGTGGGCGCGTACTCGACCGTCTGGTTGACCTGCTGGCTGCTCTTCTACAACCTAATCGCATGACGCAGACTTCCGTCAGGACGGGCCGGCCTCTGCCCTCTTCCTGTACCTGTCTGGCTCCGGCAGCTTGTCGAAGTTCCTCAGGATCGCCTCCCACACCTCCATGACCTCAGACGCCTCCTCGAGGGTACCGTTCGCCTCCCTCATCGACTTCAGGTACTCCTCTAGCTCGGACTTCGGGTCCTCGGCGGTGAAGGCCCTGAAGACTAGCGACGCGGCGTCGTCAGTCGTGTAGGAGAGGTGGATCCCCCTGAGGACCCTCGCGACCTTGAGCTCCGAGTCGGACTTCGCTCGACTCTCCAGGGACTCGATCATCCTCTCCGCGTCCGAGTACCTCCCCGAGAAGAGCGTCTTGACGAACTTCACCACGGCCTTCTCGAGCCTCTCGTCCACGCCTCACCGCCTCCTTAGCTCCTCCCTTTCGGACTCCTCGACGTCCTCGATGCCGTTCTGAGTTATTTTGATCAGCACCTCGCCCTCGGGGAGGTAAGGGCTCGAGACGAGCCTGACAATCCTGAGGTTCTTCCCCGCTGTCTTCCTGACGAATAGCCTCGTGTGGCTCGTGTGCCCGACTATGTGTCCGCCGACCGGGGCGACGACCATCGGCGAGAAGAACTCGTCGGGCCTCGCCATCACCTGGTTGGTCACGACCGCGGCCGCATTGAAGGCCCTCGCGAGCCTCAGGAGCCTGTGCATGTGCTTGTTCAGCTTCTGCTGCCTCTCCGCGAGCATCTCCCTCCCTATGTATTCGCTCCTGAAGTGGGCCGTCAGGGAGTCGACGATGATCAGCCTGACGTTGTTCTCTTTGATGACCCTGTCGGCCTTCTCGAGGAGGAGCATCTGGTGGTCGCTGTTGTAGGCCTCCGCGTAGACGATCCTCTCGAGCACGCCGTCCGGATCGAGGCCCAAGTTCTTGGCCATCGCCTCGATCCTCTCGATCCTGAACGTGTTCTCGGTGTCGATGTAGAGGGCCGCGCCGTTCAGGCCCCCGCGCTCCTCAGGGAGCTGGACGTTAACCGCCAACTGGTGGCAGAGCTGCGACTTCCCGGACCCGAACTCGCCAAAGAACTCCGTGATCGACATGGTCTCGATCCCACCGCCTACCAGCCCGTCGAGCGCCCTGCTCCCGGTGGTGATCCTCCCGATCGAGCTCCTGTACTTGATCAGCTCCTTCGCGGTCACCCAGGAGATCTCTATCGTCTCCCTCGCGAGCTCTATCAGCTCCTGTGCCTTCTTCTCGCCGATCCCCGCGGCCTCCAGCTCGCTCACCGTCGCGGTCGCTAGGGCCTCGACGGTCGAGAACCCGATCTCCCTCAGCTTCTCCGCGGTCGCAGGCCCGACTCCCGGGAGCTCCGAGATGTCGGTGAAGGCCGGGACCTTTTCCCTCTCCTTCTGCTGCTTCGCCTTCTCCTTCTGCGGCATCCCGATCGGACGACTGTCTCACCCCGATATAAGGGCGAGACGAAGTGGCCACGAGAGCGTCCCTGTGTTGACCCTCGAGGCCGCCGGCTGATCGTGAGGCTCGGGACCTCAGCGTGCTCGCCGTCAGTCCGCGCGGCCCTCCGGCCGGACTACCCGTCTCAGAGCCGATCCGAGGGGTGCCAATTTTTATAAAAAACGTACTCGAAAAAGAGCTCGGTGTCGTCGGAACCGATCGACGAGGCGTTCATCGAGACCCACGCGAGGAGGTTGAGGGACATCCTCCCGGCGCGGAAGGCATCGCTCGAGGAGCTGATCAACTCCCCTGACCCGCACGTCGAGACGCTCGGAGGAGGGCTCCACAGGTTCAGGAGGGAGGACCTGCTCGGGGCGGACAGGGTCCTGGCCGGCGAGCTGAGGCGGGCTCCCGTCTTCCCGATAACATTCTCGTCAGGCGACGAGTTCGGCAAGGGCGTCGTCCTCCTGAGGAGCAGGGCCGAGGCGGCCGTCTACAGGGCGCTGATGGGGCTCCAGTTCGTCCCCGAGACGCCCGAGGGGTACGCCTACACCTACAAGCCCCTCGTCGCCGAGTTCTTCAGGAGGTTCCCCTCGCTGGCCGTCATCTCCGCCTGATCGATCCGGTCAACGTTTTAGTCGTGCCGGTCGCGCTGACCCCCGAGCGGTCTTGGGGTCCCGAGAGGACCTCCTCAGGCAGAGGGAGAAGGCGAGAGATCTGACCCTGAAGATCGTTGAGGCGCTCGCGGAGAGGGAGAGGGTGGTGGCCGAGATATCGAGGCTGAAGTCCGAGCTCGGAGTTCCAGAGTTCGTCCCCGACGTCGAGAGGGAGCTGAGGGCGGCCGCGCTGAGGAGGGCCGCGGAGCTCGGGGTGGACCAGGACCTCGTGAGGAGGGTCCTGACGCTGGTCCTCAGGAGCTCTGTCAGGGCCCAGGCCTCGACCTCAAACCCGAACAGGGTGACCCACATGGACCTCATGCGGGCCGCGAAGAGGATGGAGCGGAACGGAAGGGAGGTGGTCCACATGGAGGTCGGGGAGCCGACGCTCGGTGCACCTCCGGAGGTCGCGAGGGAGCTGAGCGACGCGGCCCTGAGGGGCTACGCCTTCTACGGTGAGGCTGCGGGCCTGCAGGAGCTGAGGTCCGCGATCGCGGAGGACCTGAAGGAGAGGTTCGGGGTCGACGTCAAGCCGGAGAACGTCGTGGTCACGCAAGGCGGCAGGTTCGGCGTCTACCTCGTAATGGCGTCGATCCTCTCGGTCGGAGACGAGGTCCTCGTGATAGACCCTTCGTGGCCCCATTACAAGCAGACCGCTGAGTCGATCGGGTGTAGGCCGGTCGTCCACAGGACCTCGCTGGAGGGCTCCTGGACCCCGGACCCCGCGGAGATGGAAGGCCTTGTCAGCGACTCGACGAGGCTGATCGTGATCAACTACCCGAACAACCCGACCGGCTCGGTGATAAGCGAGGGCATGATGCGCGAGCTGGTCGAGCTCGCGGAGAGGAGCGGGGCCTACCTCCTCAGCGACGAGGTCTACATGGACTACTCCTTCGGCGAGCACGTCACCGCGCTGGCCTCTGGCTCCGAGAGGGTCGCGATGCTGATGTCCTTCTCTAAGAGCTGGGGCATGACCGGCTACAGGATCGGGTACGTCGTCGCGCCCAAGGAGGTCGCTGAGAGGGCTGCCCGGATTCAGGGGTCGCTCCTGACCTGCGTCCCAGAGTTCATCCAGATGGCAGCCCTGAGGGCTCTCTCCGACAGGGAGACGCCGAGGAGGTACAGGGAGCACATGATGAGGGGGATCGAGGTCATCTGCTCGCACCTGGACCGGGTCGGCGCCCGCTACGTTAGGCCCGGCGGAGGGATGTACGTGTTCCCCCAGCTCCCGGTGGAGGACTCGATGGGGTTCGCCCTCAGGCTCCTGGAGAGGAGGGGGGTCGCGATCGCGCCCGGCCAGGTCTTCGGGAACTATCAGGGCTTCGTGAGACTCAGCGTCGGCGACTCCCTCGAGAAGATCGAGAAGGGGATGAGGGCGTTGGCCGAGGAGCTCTCCGACGGCCGTGCCACGGGTCCCGGGGAATTCCCAGGATAATTCGCCGGAGAAGTCCAGCCGAATAACTCCGAGCGCACGGACTCCAACATTTATATCAAATGAAACTTGATCGGGATAGAAGCGTGGTGGGGAAATGGCGGTATTAGGTAGGGTCGTCTGCCCGCACTGCGGAAAGCTCACGATCAAGGGGAAGTTCTGCATGAATTGCGGAAAGGAGCTCGAGGCGCCGGCAACCCAGCCTCCCGTTCAGCCCAGGCCGACGCCCCCGCAGCCCGGCGCCCCTACGCCTCCTACGATTGAGCTGGCAGCGCCTCCTGCTGAGCAGCAGGCCCCGCCCGAGGCCCCGAAGGAGGTCCAACCCGAGGAGCTCACGGAGGAGAGGAGGCTCGTCGAGCAGCTCTCGAAGCTCTACAACTGGCAGCTCAGGCTGGTCGACCTCTTCCTCGACGGCGAGGCCACGTTCGACGCGTTCTCCGAGATCTACACTGACTACGAGTCCCGGATAGCGACGCTCAACCAGAAGAGGCTCGAGATGATCAGCAGGTACGAGGAGAGGATCAAGGAGCTGACCCAGAGGCTCGACAACCTGAAGCTCCGGCATGAGGTCAGCGAGATCACCGACAGGGAGTACATCAGGCAGAAGATCGAGATCGACCGTGAGATCTCGAAGCTGAGGCCGAAGCTGACGATCCTTCAGAACCCGATCGAGATCAAGATCGGCGACATACCGAGGTTCAGGTCCGATATACAGGAGAGGATGGAGAGGGTGAAGAGGCAGGCGAAGGACCTGAACATGCCCGAGGAGTGGGTCCAGAGGGTCGTGAACAACCTCAGGGTCCTGTTGGACGCGATAGGCGAGCTGGTCAAGCAGTACGAGAGGATAAAGGCGGAGATGGTGAAGTTGGAGCTCAGGTACAAGGTTGGGGAGCTGAAGCACGACGACTACATGTCCCAGAGGCAGAGGTTAGAGAGGCAGCTGGAGCTCACCTTCTGAGGGTCAGGCCGTAAGGCAGGCGGACCATCCGCAGTCCAAGCAGGTCGCGCATCCCTCCTGATGGGCTATCCTCTTTCCCCCGCAGCTCGGGCACCTCTCCGCGTGTAGCCCTCCGGTCGCCGACCTCTCTTCGACCTCAGTCTCCGCCTCTTCGCCAACTGCCACCTTGAGGATGAGCTTGGGGGCTGCCTCCTCGTGGGCGGGAGCCGACTCGACGGCCACCTCGATGCCCAGCGCCCTCATCATCTCCAGCGTGTTGTTCTTCACCGGTGTGAAGTACTGCCTTGTCCTCTGGCTCGGGGTCACCAGGACCTGCGAGCTCTTCGACTGGTCCCTGTAGATCGTGATGCCCTTCAGGCCGAGCTTATAGGAGAAGAGGTACGCGTTCTTGACGTCCTCCGCCGTCACCCAGTTGGGCATGTTGATGGTCTTGCTGACCGAGGCGTCCACCCACAGCCCGACGTGGTACTGGGCCCTGACGTGGTCCCACCAGGGGATGTCGTAGGCCACGACGAAGACTTTCCTCGCCTCTTCGTCGAAGAGTTCCTCGAGTCCCTGGATCGACCCGCCGTTGTCCGAGACCGCCTTGAGGACGTCGTCCCTCTTCATCCCCTTCTCCTCGAGGTACCTCTCGAACTCGGGGTCGATGTAGTAGAACGTGCCCACCGTGACCCTCTTCTCGTAGACCAGGGCGAAGACCGGCTCTATGCCCGAGCTCGTGTCGACGAGCATCGAGATGCTTCCCGTGGGCGCGACGGAGAGGACGAAGCTGTTCCTCATCCCGTTCGCCCTGATGTGCCTGATCAGCGAGTCCCAGTCCATCGTCCAGAGCTCCCTGTGGTAGTACCCCTCTAAGGGCAGCTCGCCCTTCGGGTACCCGCTCTGCCAGTAGAGCGGGAACGGCCCCCTCTCCTTCGCCCTCCTCGCGCTCTCGAAGTACGCGTGCCACGCGATGAACTCCGAGACCCTTTGCATCAGCGCGAACCCCTCTTCGCTATGGTAGGGTATCCTCAGGGCGAGCAGCATGTCGGCGAGGCCCATGAACCCGAGCCCCACCCTCCTAGTCCTTCGGGCCATCTCGTCGATCTCCTTCAGGGGGTAGTTGTTCACGTCGATCACGTTGTCGAGGAACCTGTACGCGGTCCTCACCGTCTCCGCGAGTCCCTCCCAGTCTATCACCGCCTTCCCGTCGACCCTCTTGACGAAGGCGTAGAGGTTCACCGAGCCGAGGTTGCAGACCTCGTACTCGTAGAGCGGCTCCTCCGCGCACGGGTTGGTCGCCCTTATCTCCCCGAGGGCCTCCCTGAGTATGTTCCTCCTGTTGATGTTGTCGAGGAAGAGGACGCCAGGGTCCGCGGTCTTCCAAGCTGCCTCGGCGATCATGTTGAAGAGCTGACGCGGGTTCACCGTCGACCAGACCTTCCCGTCCCTCGGGTTGACGAGCGGGTAGGGCTCGTTCCTCTCGTAAAACTCCCAGAACTTGGGCTCGATCATCACGCTGATGTTGAAGTTCTCGAGGAACCCTGGCCTCTCCTTCGCCCTAATGAACTTCTCAACGTCTGGGTGCCAAGACTCAAGGATGCCCATGTTAGCGCCCCTCCTCTTCCCGCCCTGCTTAACGACGTCTGTCACGGTGTCGATGATCCGCATGAAGGTGACTGGACCTGAGGCCACCCCGGAGGTCGAGGCTACTATGTCGCCCTCAGGCCTGAGCTTGGAGTAGTTGATCCCGATGCCCCCGCCGCTCTTGAAGATCATCGCGGCCTCGTACGCCGACCTCATGATCGACTCCATGTTGTCCTCGATCGGGAGGACGAAGCAAGCGGAGAGCTGCCCGAGCCTAGCGCCGGCGTTGAAGAGGGTGGGGCTGTTGGGCATGAACTTCTTCTCGGCCATCATCGAGTAGTAGGCGAGGTAGTCCCTCGCGTGGTCGTCGAACTCTCCCCTCCGGATCATCTCCACCACCTCCGAGAACCTGACCTTCATCGCGCCCTCCGAGTTCAGCCTGTCGTAGAGGGCCTTCATCCTCTCTAAGTGCCACCTGTTCCAGGTGAAGAGCAGCTGGCCGTCGGGGCCCCTGAGCCCCATCTTCCCCGACCACAGGTCCGGGTCGAAGCCCTCGGTGGGGTTGACCTTCTGGGACCTGCTGACGTCGAAGACCTTCGGGTCGTAGAGGACGTCGGGGATCACTATCAGCGCAGCGACCCTCTGGAACATCTGCTTCGGGCCCTCGATCAGCTTCCCGGTCTCTGGGTCCCTCAGCAGGTACCTCGCCGCCATCAGCCTTAGCGAGTTGACCGAGAAGGACTTGTCGACCTCGTCGAGGTAGTCCCTCTCCAGGATCCGCATCTTCTCCTTCCTTATCCGCTCCCTCTCCTTCCTGTACAGGATGTACGCCTTCGCGACCTCGTAAAGGTCGAACTTGACCAGCGAGAGCTCCACGAGGTCCTGGACGTCCTCGACGTGTGGGATCCTCGTCTCACCGAACTTCTCCGCGACGAGGTTCAGGACGTGCTCCGTCACTTTGTCGAGGAGCTGCTCGTCGAGCTTGTTGGTCGCGATCATCGCCTTCCTTATCGCGTTCCTTATCCTCTCCGGGTCGAATTCGACGACGCGGCCGTCACGCTTCACGATCCTCTTGACCGGATACGAGTTCGCACCCGTCATCCAAAACCACCCATACGCTTAGGCTGCAGATAATTCAATCGGCTCCACCGGCCCACTCATTCTATCCACCCAGTCATAAAAGCGTGATCCACTTCCGCCTGCATCGGATTTGAAAGGGCCGCCCTAGGCTCCACTCTTTGGCCATTAGCGGAGGCCGTGCCGCATCACGTTTTTAAACAGGTAATACGCATAGTCACATTCAGCGCGAGAGCATGTTTTATCTCGTCACGATCGAGGACGTCATAGGCATAGAGCCGAGGGAGTTCGGCGGCCCGTTGAAGGAGATCGCGATGGAGAAGCTGATCTCGATGTACGAGGGCGTCGTGGACGAGGAGCTGGGGTACGTGATCACGGTCACAGACGTGGAGGTCGACGAGGTCGGGTTCCTACTGCCAAGGGATCCGGCGTCATACCACAAGGTCAGGTGCACGCTGCTCACCTACATGCCGATGCTGCAGGAGGTCGTGGAGGGCGAGGTCGTGGACGTAACGGAGTTCGGGGCCTTCGTGAGGGTCGTGACGATAGACGCGCTGCTGCACCTCTCCCAGATCATGGACGACTACGTCTCCCTCGACAAGAAGAACATGACGTTGGTGGGGAGCAAGACCGGCCTCAAGCTCGGGGTAGGGGACAAGGTGAGGGCGAGGGTCGTCGCGGTCTCTATAAGCGGCGGGAAGGTCGGGCTCACGACACGCCAGCCCTACCTCGGGAACCTCGAGTGGATCGCGCAGCAGGTCGCACCGAAGCCCGCGGCCAAGAGGTAGATGAGCTTGCCGAGGGAGAGGGCGTGCAGGGTCTGCAAGGCGATAACCTCTGAGGATAAGTGCTGGAACTGCGGCTCCACCGACCTCTCCACCTCCTTCTCCGGCATGGTGGTGATGCTGGTCCCAGAGGAGTCAGAGATCGCGAGGGCGCTTGGTATCACGAAGCCTGGCAAGTATGCGGTCAGGGTGGAGTGAGCTCTTCCGGGGCGGCGCGCGGGCGCTGGTCCTGACGGAGGCCCAGAGGGAGATCCTGAGGAGGCCGATCGGCGATCTGATCCCCGGAAGCCCGGTGGAGACGAGGGAGGCGCTCCGCGGGTTGCTCGGGGAGGGCACGGCGCTCGTCGTGGCGGTGGGCGACGTGGTCTCCGCGGAGGTCAGCGCGATCATGCCGAAGAGGGTCGTCTACGTGACCGACGACAGGAGCAGGAGGACCCCGAGCACCAGGGTCGAGCTCCAGGTCGAGGAGGAGATCCGGTGCGCGAACCCAGCGGGCTCGGTCACGAGGGAGAGCTTCGAGGCGCTCGAGGCGGCGATCCTCAGGGCCGGTAGGGTGAGGGTGCTCGTGGAGGGAGAGGAGGACCTCCTAGCGCTCGTCGCGGTCTACCTCGCTCCGACCGGGTCCCTGGTCCTCTACGGCCAACCTTCGGAGGGCTTGGTGGTGGTCGAGGTGAACGAGGAGAGGAAGAGGTTCGCGTACCTCATCTTCTCCGGGGCTGTGCCGGTGCGCGAGGCGCCTCCTTCTGCTTGAAGATCGTGTGGTGGCACCTGCCGCAGTAGTACCGGTCGCCGTGGTCGGCCATCAGGTAGCCGGTCCCGCAGACGGGGCAGTAGATCGTCCTCCTGACCAGCTTGCCTTCCTTAGCGACCTCGTAGAGCTTGTAGAGCGGCCTGACGCCGCCTCGTGCCATGCCCGTCCTCATCAGGCTGGCTCTAATAAACCCGAGTTAGACGTACTCGCGGCCGATGAGCCTCCTCGCGATGATCAGCCTCATCATGTTCTCGGTCCCCTCGGCCCCGAGGACGTAGCTGAGGGCTCCGAGCCAGGCCCTGACGATCGGCGTCTCCTTGTAGTAGGCCGCTCCGCCGAACCACTTCATCACCTCGTGGCCTATCTCGACGGCCAGTGCGGCGCACTTCAGCTTCGACATCGCGCCGTAGAGCGCCACGTCTCCTAGGTCGACGCTCCCGTCCCTCTCGACGTAGTACTTGTCGGCGACCCAGGCGGCCTTGTAGCAGAGGAGCCTCGCGGCCTCGAGCTCTTTAGCGAGGTCCGCGAACCTGAAGCTGATGGCCTGGTAGCTGGCTATCGGCTTGCCGAAGACCACCCTCTGCTTGATCCACTCCCTCCCGGCGTCGAGCATCCACCTGGCGGACCCGACCGTGATCGCACCGATCATGGACCTGGCGAGGTTGAAGCCCTCCATCGCGATCCTGAACCCTCCGTTGACGTCGCCGATCCTGAAGGCGTCGGGGACTCGGGTCCCGTTGAAGGTCACGACCGACGTGTCGAGCCCCTTCCTCCCGATCTCGGTCCAAGGCCTGAAGCTTATGCTTCCGTCCCTGACCCCCTTTCTCTTCATCAGGACGAGGAAGTCGGTGATCGTGTTGTGCTTCGCCCTCGGGTCGCCGGTCCTAGCGATCGTGAACCACCCACCTCCCCACGGCAGGGACTCGATGACTCCCGGGAGCGAGACCATGCTCTTCTCGCCCGTCACGACCCACTCGTCGCCTTCCCTCACCGCCAGGAGCCTGACGTCGGAGACGTCGCTGCCGCCGTGCGCCTCGGTGCTCGCGATCCCTATCGCCGCCCTTCCCCTCGCGACCTCTGGGAGCACCTCGGACCTCGCCTCGTCGGACCCGTAGAGCTGAAAGACGTAGGGCCATGAGGACTGGATGATGAAGAGGACCGCGAGCGACAGAGCCGGTGCGTGGTAGGCCAGCTCCTCGCCCGCGATCGCGGCCTCGGTGAAGGTCCCTCCCTGCCCGGAGTACTCCTCCGAGAGGGTGAGGGCGTAGATCCCGTTCTCAGCCATCCTGCGGACCAGATCGGGGTCGATGACACCGCTCTCGTCGATCTCGATCCAGACCGGCTCGACGTAGCGCTTGCAGAACTCCCTCACCGACTCCCTGAAGACCCTGTGGTCGGGAGACTCCGAGAAGTCCACGGCAGCAGAGCTTAACCCAATCACATAAACGTGTGACCTGGACTCTCAAATAGGCCTCCGGACCTGTGTGATGGGCTTGATGATGAGGTTGACCTTCGTCGGGACCGGAGGAGGCATGCCGACCCCCGAGAGGGCGCTTCCCTCGCTGGCTGTGAGGTTCGCGGGGAGCCTCCTGATTTTCGACTGCGGCGAGGGGACGCAGAGGCAGCTCCTGAGGGCGGGCCTCGGGTTCCCGGAGAGCACGCACGTCTTCGTCACGCACCTCCACGCGGACCACTACCTCGGCCTCGCGGGCCTGATCGCGACGATGGACCTCCTGAGGAGGGAGGCGCCGCTCTTCGTCTATGGCCCCGAAGGGATCGGAGAGTCCCTGGAGATGATCCTGAAGGGCGCGAGGCTGAACCCGGGATTCGACGTGGTCGTGAAGGAGGTGGGCGAGGGCGAGGTGATGAGCGCGAGGGACTTCGTCGTCGAGGCGATATGGTCGAGGCACACGGTCCCCTCGCTCTCTTACAGGATCAGGGAGCGTGACAGGCCCGGGAAGGTGAACGTCGAGCTCCTCGAGTCGATAGGGCTCCCGAGGGGCCCGCTCTGGGGCGAGCTTCAAAGGGGGAGGGCGGTCCTGCACGGCGGGAGAACGATCAGGCCCGAGGAGGCCGTCGGCCCTCCGAGGAAGGGGAGGGTGGTGGTCTACTCCGGTGACTCGGCGCCCTTCGAAGGGATGGTCGAGTTCGCGCGGGGGGCCGACGTCCTGATCCACGAGAGCACCTACGACAGCAGCCTCAAGTCTAGAGCCGAGGAGGACCTCCACTCGACCGCAGCCGATGCTGCGACGATCGCGCTGAGGGCAGGCGCGAAGCTGCTAGTCCTCTACCACCTCAGCTCGAGGTACAGGGGGAGGTGGAACCTGCTCCTGGAGGAGGCGAGGTCGATCTTCCCGAACGTCATCTTACCAGAGGACCTCCAGTCGGTCGAGGTGAAGCACTAGAGCTGCCTCGGGCCGCCAGGCTGAAGCGTGAAGGCCTTCGGCGGCCAGACCGAGAGGTCGATGTAACCCTTCAACACCGAGAGCAGGTCGTAGGTCCTCAGAGTCCTCGGCGGTGATCCGTCCGCCTCCCTCACGACTGACCAGTCCTGCTTGACGATCAGGTGGGAGTCGTCGGGGTCAGCCGCGTCGACTGATATCCTGGATCCTGGGGAGGCCCTGACCGCGATCGCGTCCGGAGGCAGCGATCCCACGCCCTGCCTCGCGACGACCAGCCACCGCTCACCTGAGTTCGGGGGGATTGAGCCGAGGATCCCGTCAGTCGACGAAATCGGGCCCATCGGCCTCTCGCCTGCGAGCACGGCGCCGCATGCCCTGCACCTCCAGGCCTCGAGGACTTTCAGGAGCTCCTCGCCGACGAGGACGTTGCACGCTCCGATGTAAAGGTAGTCGTGGGTCTCGCAGCCCATCCTCAACCCTCCGGCTCCAGGATCTCGACCCTCACGCCCGCGAGGGACTTGAACCTCTCCGCGTCCCTCGAGGTCCCGACGATCTCTCCGAAGTGCATCGGGATCGCGAGCTTGGGCATGATCGCCTTCGCGGCCTCGGCGGCCTCCTCCGCGGTCATGACGTAGGTCCCGCTCACAGGGAGGAGCGCGACGTCGACGCCCTTCAGCTGAGCGAGCTCGGGGACGTTGTCCGTGTCTCCCGCGTGGTAGACCCTCACGCCAGCGAGTTCGATCACGTAGCCCACGCCCCCGTACTCCCTCGGGTGGAAGGGGACCCCAGGCGCCCTGAACTTGTTGACGTTGTAGGCGGGCACGGCCCGATACCTGACGCCGGCCTGCTCGCCAAAGCTCCCAGGCTCGACGAACTCCTTGACCCTGCACTTGAGGTCCCTGAGTGCCCCAGAGCAGTTCTTCGCCGCGACGATTGCGGTCCTCTCCCTGTCGACGAAGGGCTCGAGGTCCTTCAGCGAGCAGTGGTCGAAGTGGTCGTGGGTGACGAATGCGACGTCGGCCTTCACCTGCCTCTTCGGTCTGACGTTGTACGGGTCGATGACGACCGTCTTTCCGGCGCCGGTGAGGAGGAAGCCGTCGTGGCGCAGCCACGTGACCGTGAGCTCCCCGAAGGTGACGCTGGACGGCACACAGATTTTCCTTGAGCCCCAGATAAGAACTTAGCCGCGAAATTGGACCCAACCGAGCCTTGCGAGCCGACTCTGCAACGTCTCCTCGAGCCTCTTTATCCGCCTGAAGCCGTCGTCGGACCCGAAGAGGAGCTCGTTGAACCCAACGAGGAACCTCACGACCCTCACCCTGGGCTCGGCCCTCGCGACCCTCCTCAGGGCGCAGGAGACGTTCGAGCAGAGGGCCTCCGCGACCCCGCTCAGGACGACGAGCTCGACGTTGTCGGGTGAGAGGACGTTGCCGCAGGCGCAGACGGGCCACCCGTCGCTCATCGGCCGGCCGCGATGACGGTTTAATTTATAGGTGCCATGTTCGCGGTAGCGTTGCTGGTCGACGTCCATGCCCACCTCACGGACCCGAGGCTGATCGCAAGGCTGGGGACGGTGCTGGCTTCCGCGGCCGCCGCGGGGGTCTGGAGGGTCGTGACCTGCGGGGTCGGGCCCGAGGACTCCGAGAGGGCCCTTGAGATCGTCGACGGGCGCGTCAGGGCGTCGCTGGGCGTCGCGCCCTACGACCTCAGGGGGTACGAGCAGGTGATCCGGCTGATCGAGCGGAAAGCCGGCGAGGTCGACGCGGTCGGCGAGGTCGGTCTGGACCTCTACAGGGGCTCAAAGGAGACGTTGGGGGAGCAAACGAGGGTCTTCAGGGAGTTCATCCGGCTCGCCAAGGAGCTCGACAAGCCGGTCGTGGTCCATAGCAGGAACGCCGGTAAGCTCGCGATCGAGGTGCTCCTCCATGAGGGCGCGGAGAGGGTCGTGATGCACGCCTACGACGGCGACGTCTCGGCCGCGAGGAGGGCCGCGGAGAGGGGCTTCAAGTTCTCGATACCTCCGAGGATCGCCGAGTCGGAACAGAAGAGGTCGCTGGTTCGGAGGCTTCCGCTCGAGGCCTTGCTCCTGGAGACCGACTCGCCCTGGCTCGGGCCCTCGAAGGGCTCGCTCAACGAGCCGAAGAACGCCTGGATCTCGGTCGAGTGGATCGCGAGGGTCAAGTCGGTCCCGCCGCAAAGGGTCGTCGAGGCCACTTATCGGAACGCGCTGGAGACCTTCGGCTGGACGGACTGACCGATCTAAGCCTTCGCCGCGAGCCGCGCTCAGTTCTGGGTGGCAAATCTTATCTATTGGATAGATCGACCAGACCTGATGTCCCAGACGGGTTTCGTTGGCAAGACCTCCCAGACCGTGGCAGCGGTGCTGATCGCGGTCTCGCTGATCACGGGGTTCGTGTTCGGCGCAGCGGCCGCACCGGCGATCTTCCCGCCACCTACCCGGACTCAGACCGTCACACAGACCGCGACGCTGGCGACGACGGTGGTCCGGACGACCCAAGTGGTAACGACATCCCTCGTGGTAACAACGTCGCTCGTCACGGTAACGCAGCGGGTCGAGGTCGTCGAGCCTCCGGTCAAGTACGCGAAGCTCTTCAGCATCGAGAGGAGGGACGGGTTCACCGTCCTCAGGGACGGGGTCAACAGGACGATCCTTCTGGTGCCGAAGGGCAGGACCGCGCCCGACATAAAGGCGGACCTCGTCGTGACGGTTCCGGTCGAGCGGATGGTCCTGATGTCAGCGACCCACGTGGCGCTGATCGAGAGGCTGAGGGAGTACGCGCCCGACTTGCTGACCAGGGTCAAGGGAATAATGTGGGGGAACTCCTATCGGTGGTTCTTCCCGGAGATCGATAAGGCCCTGAAGGACGGCAGGATCGCTGACGTCGGGGCCGCGTTTTCGCCGAACTACGAGGCGATCGTCGCGCTGAGGCCCGACCTGGTCATGATCTACACGTACCCCGGCGACCCGATACCGTCGAAGCTCGCTGAGCTGAAGCTGCCGTACGTCGTCAACAGCGAGTACCTTGAGGACACGCTGCTCGGGAGGTTCGAGTGGATCAAGTTCGTCGGCGCGTTCCTCGGGTTGGACGAGGAGGCCAGGACCGTCTTCAGGTACGTCGAGGCGTCCTATCAGCTGACCGTTGAGAAGGTGGCTGGCGCGATCGACGCGAAGCTGGCGACCCCGAAGAAGATCGTCTGGTTCTCGGTCTTCAGGGGCACGGTCTACGTCGCGGCCGGAGGTAGCTACGTCGCCAAGGCGATCGGCGACCTCAAGGGGGTCTACGCCTTCTCGGACGTCAGGGGGACCGGGAGCGGCACCGTGACGATGGAGGAGCTGGTGAAGCGGGCCGCTGACGCGGACGTGATCATGCTCTCGACCGACCTGGTGGCGTCGCTGGACGCGCTGCTGGCTGAGGTTCCTGGCCTCGCTGGGTCGAAGGCGGTGAGGGAGGGCCGGGTCTTCAGGTACAACTCGAACATCTTCCAGCTCGGCTACTACGACACTGAGGGTTGGTTCAGGGACCTTGCGGCGGTCCTCTACCCGGAGCTTTTCAAGGACCACCAGCTGAACTACTACGTTAGGCTCCGGTGACCCGATTTTTGAGGCACTGGCCGCTCCCGCTCCTCGGAGCCTCTTTATTCGGTTCCTTGCTCCTCTCGGTCTCGACGGGGACGGTCAGGATACCCTTTGAGGTAGCGGTCGCCCACGTCTTCGGGCTTAGCTCCGCCGACCGCGTCACCGCGGCCGTCCTCGACATCAGGACGCTGAGGGTGTTGGCGGCGGCGATCACCGGCGCGTGCCTCGGCGCCTCCGGGGCCCTGCTCCAGTCGCTCTTCCGAAACCCCCTCGCGGACCCGTTCGTCCTCGGGATATCGTCGGGCTCGTCGCTCGCGATCGCGCTGACGCTGGTCTTCGGACTCGGGGGCGGCCTGATCTCCCAGTACGACCCCTATGCCCTTTACGCGGCAGGAGCGGTCGGCGCCCTCCTCACGTCGCTCCTGGTCATCTCGCTCTCGTCGGTGGTCCAGTCGGTCTCCTCGATCGTCCTCGTCGGCGTGATGATCGGGTACCTTAACTCCGGGCTTACCGCCCTCGTGGTCTTCCTCTCGGAGGTCGAGAGGGCCAGGGCCTTCAGCTTCTGGACGCTCGGGAGCTTCGGGGCCGCGAAGTGGTCGATCCTCCTCCCGCTCCTTCCGGTCTCGGTCGCGACGCTCCTCACTATGCTCCTCATGGCGAAGCCCCTGAACGCACTAGCTTTCGGGGACGAGACCGCGGTCTCGATGGGCGTGAGGCTCAGACTAACGAACGTCGCGACGGTCGCGGTGGCGGCCTCTGCGCTCAGTGCCTCGACGTTGATCGCGGGGCCGATCGGCTTCATCGGGCTCGCCTCCGCCCATATCGTGAAGCTGACCCTTGACACCTCCGACAACAGAGTCGTGATCCCGCTCTCTGCGGTCGTCGGCGCGACGGTCGCGATCCTTTCCGACCTCGCCGCGAGGTCGCTGTTGGCTCCGCTCGACCTCCCGGTCACGGCGGTCACCTCGATCTTCGGCGCTCCGCTCCTCGTGTTCCTGGTCCTCAGGAGGAGGGCGTGGAGTTGATCGAGGCCAGGGCGCTCTCGGTGGGGTACGGCGCGAAGGTCGTGTTGGGTAATGTTGAGCTCGAGGTGCGGCCCGGCGAGCTGACCCTTCTGATCGGGCCCAACGCTTCTGGCAAGTCGACGCTCCTTAAGACGCTGGCAGGCGTCCTGAAGCCGGTCATGGGCGCGGTCTACGTCTCGGGCTCTGAGCTCCATGGGCTATCGCCCCGGGAGAGGGCGAAGAAGGTGAGCGCGGTCTTCACGGGCAGGCCCAATTTAGGCGCGATGACCGTCGAGGAGGTCGTCGCGATGGGGAGGTACCCGTGGACGAACCTGGCCCACCTCCTCTCCGAGGAGGACAGGAGGGCCGTAGAAGGGGCGATGAAAGACGTGGGGGTCCTCCAGCTGAGGCGCAGGAAGGTCTCTGAGCTCAGCGACGGCCAGTTCCAGCGGGTCATGATCGCGAGGGCCCTCGCCCAGTCTCCCCGGTGCCTCGTCCTCGACGAACCGACGACCCACCTCGACGTGAGGTCCCGCCTGGAGGTGATGGGGCTGCTCCTCAGGCTCACGAGGACTAGGGGGATCGCCGCGATCGCCTCGACCCACGAGCTAGAGCTGGCCCTTAGGTTCGCCGACAGGATAGTCGCGATCCTCGACGGTTCGATCGTGGTGAGGGACGACCCCGAGGACCTCCTCAGGGAAGAGGCGTTCCTGAGGGGCTTCGGGCTGAACGGAGAGCTCACGATCTCCCCAGCGACCCTCTCGGTCGAGTTCAGGCGCGGCTCTTCGCAAGGCTCTCCGCGGGTCTTCGTGATCGCGGGGGCCGGGACCGGCTCAAGGGTCTTCAGGGCCTTGACCAGGAGGGGCGTCAGGGTCCTGACGGGCGTCCTGCACCGGAACGACGTCGACCACCACGTAGCGGCGTCGATGGGGATAGAGGTGATCTCGGAGGAGCCCTTTCACCCGATCAGTGAGGCGAGCTACTCGGCTGCGCTCTCGACCGCCCTCGGGTCAGACGCGGTCGTCTACGCTTCGCCCCCCATCGGCCCGTTGAACAGGAGGAACGTCGACCTCGCGAAGGAGCTGGTCAGAGCGGGCAGGAGGGTCCTGGTGATGCCCGGGGTCTCGTCGGGACTTGTGAGGGGCGCGGAGGAGGTGGAGGGCGTGGGGAGGCTGATCGAGGAGCTCGTCGGGGCCGGGGACAGGGTTAAGTGGGCTGAGGCCCGGTCAGGCTGAGTGAGCGGGCTGCCGCGGCACTACGTCGGGTTCTTCGAGCTCGTCCAGGGGGCGCTCTCGAGGCTCGTGAGGCTGGAGCACCTCCACGTCTCAGGACCGGTGAGGGTCTGCGCCGCCGACGCCTCGTACTCTGACGGGGTGGGGAGGGCCGGGTGCGTGGTGGTGAGCCTGCCCGACTGGAGGGTCATCGAGGAGAGGTCGGCTGAGCTGGAGGTCCTCTTCCCGTACGTTCCAGGCCTCCTCTTCCTCAGGGAGGGGCCCTTAGTCGTCGAGTGCGTCAGCGGACTGAGGGAGGAGTTCTCGGTCCTCGTGGTGAACGGCCACGGCGTCGCACACCCAAGGCGCGCTGGGCTCGCGTCGGTCGTAGGGCTGCTCCTCTCGGTCCCGACCGTCGGCGTCGCGGGTTCCCTGCTGGTCGGAGAGGCGAGGTGGAGGGGCTCGGTGGGCGACGTGGTCCTAAGAAACGAGGTGGTCGGCAGGTGCTACAGGACGCCGGGAGGAGAAGAGTACTTCGTCAGCCCGGGCCACCTCACGGACCTCGAGACCGTCGACGAGCTATTGGACCTCACTGGGATGAGGCTTCACGAGCTGGTGGGACTGGCGGACCTCATCGCCTCTCGCTGGAGGCCCTCGCGACCAGCTGGGGCTTGAGTTGCCCGAGCTTCACGCCCTCCACGAACCTCACCGCCTCAAGGGCCGCCATGCACCCGAACCCCGCCGCGGTTATCGCCTGCTTGTACTTCTTGTCATGGACGTCGCCCGCCGCGAAGACCCCGTCGACGCTCGTCTTGACGAATTCCCTCGTTACGATGTAACCCTCCTCGTCGAGCTCGACCCAGCCCCTCAGGAACTCGGTGGCCGGCGCGTGTCCGATCGCGACGAAGACCGCGTCGCACTCGATCACGCTGGTCTCTCCGGTCTTCACGTTCCTCACCCTCACGGCCCTCACCTTCACGTCCCCGAGGATCTCCTCGACGACGCTGTTCCACACGAATGATATCTTCGGGTTGGCGAAGGCCCTGTCCTGCATCGCCTTCGAGGCCCTCAGCCTGTCCCTCCTGTGGATAACCGTCACCCTCTCGGCGAGGTTCGCGCAGAATAGGGCGTACTCCATGGCCGAGTCGCCCCCGCCCACCACCACTATGTTCTTCGCGCCCTTGAAGAGCGGGGCGTCGCAGGTCGCGCAGCTCGAGACTCCCCTCCCGATGAACCTCTTCTCGGACTCGAGGCCGAGCCACTTGGAGGCCGCTCCGGTCGCGACGACGATCGAGAGCGCCGAATACTCCGAGTCTCCGGCGTAGACCTTGAACGGGTACGTCGAGAGGTCCAACGCCCTCACGTCCTCGTAGACCACCTCCGCGCCAGCCCGTTCCGCCTGTTCCCTCATCCTGTCCATCAGGTCCGGCCCGTTCACGCCATCTGGGAATCCCGGGAAGTTCTCGACTACCGTCGTGAGCATCAGCTGGCCTCCAGGGGTCACGCCCGCTATCATCAGCGTCTTCATTCCGGCCCTTGCGGCGTAGATCGCTGCCGTGCAGCCCGCGGGCCCCGACCCGATCACGACGACGTCGTAGGGCTCGGTCACCGGGCCGTCACCGTCCCGTGGGCTCTATTAAACCTCCTCAGGGCCGTCCGGTGCGGTACATACGACGCGGTCCCTGTTGAGCGCGTGTCCGGCTCACCGCGGCGATGGCGGGCGCCCGGTCAGGAACCCTGGCCAGCGTAGGAAGGCGATGCGGAGCCGCTCATCGCTGTCAGAAGTCTTATAATTCCATGGTTCCCGAGTGTTCGGAATGACTCCCCAGGGAGGAGTGGTCGATCCAGGGCTGGTGGCCTCGATCATTTGGTTCGCGATCGGGTTCGGGGCGGGGATGTTCGTCATCCGCTTCTGGGCGGTGGTGCTGGCCGCGATAATCGTGGCGCTGATAGCCCCTCTGATCCTCGCTCCCCTCGGCGTCACCCTAAGCCCCGAGCTCGTAATAGGCACGGCGGTCGGCGGCGTCGAGTGGTTCGCGAGGTTCCTGGTATCCAGGGCGCCGATGTTCGCCGGGTTCATCGTCGGGCTGGTCCTGAGTCTGTTCCTAAAGTTCCTCAGGGGCTGAGCGGGCAGGAAGAGGTCGGGGCTGAGTCTCAACCCGGCTGAAGACGTTTAATGTGGGTCCATGCGGCGAAGAGGGGATGAGGTGCGTCCGCTGTGGCAGCGAGGGTGCGAGGTACGCGCTCTCCTTCGCGAGGGCAGCGTTCTGCAGGGAGTGCTACGTCTCCCGCTTCGAGAGGAAGCTGAGGTCGACGGTCCTGAAGTACGGCATGCATAGGGTGATGAGGAGGACGCTGGTCGCGGTCTCAGGGGGGAAGGACAGCGTCGCGCTGCTCGCGGGCCTCAAGAGGGCCTTCGGGGACCTGGACCTGACCGCGCTCTACATCGACCTCGGCATACCGAACTACTCTGAGAGGTCAGAGGAGGTGGTGAGGAGGGTCTGCGAGCGGCTCGGCGTCCCTCTGATGGTTCACGAACTCAAGTCCTCCGAGGGCGTCTCTATACCCGAGCTCGCGGTCGGTAGGTTCAGGAGGAAGCCCTGTGCGGTCTGCGGGACCGTGAAGAGGCACGTCCTGAACAGGATCGCGGTCGAGAACGGGTTCGACACGGTCGCGACGGGCCACAACCTCGACGACACGGTCGAGGTCCTCTTCGAGCTCTACAGGAGGGGCCTTCTGGAGGAGGCCGCGAGGCTGAGGCCGGTACTCCTGGGCAACGGAGCGAACCTCGCGAACAGGGTTAAGCCGCTCTTCGAGATGACCGACGAGGAGGACCTCTACTACGTCGACGCCCTCGAGCTGGAGCACGTCGACTCCTGGTGCCCTTTGGTCAGGGGATCCCGAATGGTCTCGAGGAAGCAGCTCGTCCTCGAGATCGAGTCCAAAATACCCGGGTTCAGGCACACCCTCCTCAAGGCACACGTCAAGAGGGTCCTTCCGCTCCTCGACGCGGCCGTCCCGAGGGTAGAGACTAGGCCCTGCAAGTCCTGTGGTCAGCCGACGACCTCCGACGTCTGTGCTTACTGCAGGACGGTCACAGGCTTGAAGGCTAGGGCCCCTGGCCCTGGCGGCTGAGCTGGGCGCTCGGGGAGACCAGCTGGTACCTCACCTCGGACTTGAGGACCCTCGTTGTGACGAAGACGTGGACCTCCCTCACCCCCTCGATCCTCCTGACCGCGCTCACCCTCCCCTGGAGGTCCTGCAGGTCGGTCCCGAAGACGACAGCGATCAGGTCGTACTCGCCGCTCAGCTGGTAGACGTTCGTGACCTCCCTCATGCCGATCAACCTCTCCGCGACCGACTCCAACCTCCCCGGCTCGACCTTGATCATCAGGGCCGCCGATACCGTCAGGCCTAGGGCCCTCGGGTCGAGCAGGACCGTGAACCTCCTGATCACGCCGTTCCTCATCAGCCTCCTGATCCTGTACCGGATCGTGTTCTGGTGGACGCCAAGCCTTCGCGCAATCTCCGCCGCGGTCCTCCTCGAGTCCTCCTGGAGGGCGTCGATGATCCTCGCGTCGAGCTCGTCGATCTTCAACCCCGGACTGACTTCCGGCCGGCAGGATTTAGCTTCACGGACCTCCAGGAGCGCGATCGGCTCCGAGGAATGGGGCGCAGCGCGTCCTCAGGATTTATATGGTGAGCGGATCCGGTGGGGCCGATGGGTTCCTCCGCGGCGATCGAGTACACCTCGATCTACGAGATCAGGGGTCCTCTGGTCATCGTCGACAAGGTCGAGAGGGCGAAGTACGAGGAGCTCGTCGAGGTCGAGACCGCGACCGGCGAGCGGAGGCTCGGGAGGGTCATCGAGGTCGGGGGTGGGAAGGCGGTGGTCCAGGTCTTCGAAGGGACAAGGGGCCTCTCGATCGAGGGGACGAAGGCGAGGTTCCTCGGGACGACGCTGAGGTGGGGCGTCTCGACCGAGTGCCTCGGGAGGGTCTTCGACGGCCTCGGCAGACCGATCGACGGGCTGACGGCACCGTACGCCGAGGACTTCAGGGACGTTAACGGCGAGCCTATCAACCCGGAGAGGAGGGAGTACCCGTCGGAGTTCATCCAGACCGGGGTCTCCGCGATCGACGTGATGAACAGCCTCGTTCGGGGGCAGAAGCTCCCTATCTTCAGCGGGTCCGGGCTCCCCCACAACGTCCTCGCGGCCCAGATCGCGAGGCAGGCGACCGTCCCTGGGAAGGAGGAGGAGTTCGCGGTGATCTTCGCAGCGATCGGCGTCCAGAACGACGAGGCCAGGTACTTCAGGTCGAGCTTGGAGGAGAGCGGCGCGCTCTCGAGGTCCGCCCTCTTCCTCAACCTCGCCGACGACCCAGCGATCGAGAGGATCATCACGCCCAGGGTCGCGCTCACGCTGGCAGAGTACCTGGCCTTCGAGCAGGGCTATCACGTCCTGGTGATCCTGACCGACATGACCAACTACTGCGAGGCCCTGAGGGAGATCAGCGCAGCGAGGGAGGAGGTCCCTGGGAGGAAGGGCTACCCCGGGTACATGTACACCGACCTCGCCTCCGTCTACGAGAGAGCCGGGAGGATCAAGGGGAGGAAGGGGAGCGTGACCCAGATGCCGATCCTCTCTATGCCGAGCGACGACATCACGCACCCGATACCAGACCTGACGGGCTACATCACCGAGGGCCAGATAGTCCTGGGCAGGGACCTCTACAGGAAGGGGATCTACCCGCCGATCAACGTGCTGATGTCGCTGAGCAGGCTGATGGGCCCAGGGATCATCGCGCCGAAGAAGACGAGGCCCGACCACGGTGACGTCAGCAACCAGCTCTACGCGTCGTACTCGAGGGCCGTCCAGCTGAGGGCTCTCGCGGAGATCGTCGGAAAGGGAGGGCTCTCGGCATCGGACCTGAAGTACCTGGAGTTCGGAGACCTCTTCGAGCAGAAGTTCCTCAACCAGTCGCCGTACGAGAACAGGACGCTCGACCAGTCGCTGGAGATCGCGTGGGACATCCTCTCGACGCTCCCGGAGTCCGAGCTGACGAAGATCAAGGAGGAGCACATAAGGAAGTTCTACAGGAGGAGGGGCCCGCAGCAGGCCGCCTGACCTCCGGGTTGTGCTGCTGCAGCTTACTCTCTCACAGAAGGAGACCAACCACGCCCGATACCACGACCTGATCCTGTCCGCCGCGAAGTCCTGGAGCAGGGTCGAGGTCCACGCGGACGGCCATAGGGTCCCGGTGCAGTGGTTCCCAGAGGTCGAGTCCAGATGGGCCCTGGTCACTCTCTACTCTAGGGGAGATCCGGTCAAGGTCACGGAGTCCGGCGTGGAGGTTGAGGTCTCGGCGAGGTATTCGGCCGAGGGCGTCGTGGACCCGAGCTCGAGGCTGAGGGTGAGCGTCACCAACGATGAGGTCACGGTCTTCACCGACCACCTGTCCACCGTGCCTTCGTTCGTCGCCGCGGGCGAGGTCCTTGGGCTGGTCATGTGGCCCCGGGCCTTGGAGGCGCGGTCCGTTCTGAGGTCGCCTCCCCGCTCTGTGCTGAGGCTGAGGCCGGACTCCGTGAGCTCGGTGACGGAGGGCTTACCGGAGCAAGGTGAGACGGCGACCGTGACGGCGCAGGGGTTGCTCGAGGCCATCGAGGACTCGGTCGTTCGGAACGTCGGAGACCGGTGCGCGGTCGGGCTCTCGGGAGGGCTGGACAGCGGCCTCATCCTGAAGCTGGTCGCGGAGCGGAAGAGGGGCGCGGTCGCGGTGACCGTTGGAGTCAGGGGCTCGGAGGACCTCGAGAGGGCGAGGCGGGTCGCGGAGAAGCTCGGCGTCGATCACGTAACCCACGAGCTCTCTGAGGAAGAGGTCGTCGCGGCCGCGGCTTACGTCAGGCGGGCGATGGGCCTGAAGAGCCCGATGTGCGTCTCACTCGGCGTGATCAACCACGTCTGCGCCTCCCTCGCGAAGTCGCTGGGTAGGACTCAATTGGTAGTTGGGCAGGGAGCGGACGAGCTCTTCGGAGGTTACGCGAAGTACGTCGGGGCCCTCGAGGAGGGCGGATACCAGGCCCTGGACAGCGCGATGAGGTCGGACCTGAGGGAGCTCTGGAGGCAGGGGATCGTCAGGGACTACGTCTCCGCGGCGTTAGGTGGAGTCACGCTCACGGCCCCTTACCTCGACCCTAGGGTCGTGGAGCTCGCGAGGGCGGCGCCGGCGGAGCTCAAGGTGAGAGGCTCGGAGAGGAAGGTCCTCCTGAGGGGGGCCGCGAGGCTCGCCTCCGTGCCCGAGGAGGTCTGGAGGGCCGAGAAGAGGGCCGCGCAGTACAGCACCGGCGTCGAGAAGGTCGTGAGGAGGTGGTTGAGGCGCACGGTTTAATTCGGGTCCCAATGGGTTCGGGGCGTGGAGCGGTTTGAGGACCCGCTGATCAGGAGGCTGAAGGGGCCTTCGCCGGTCTTGCCATCTGACATCGAGCTGCTAGTGAGGGAGGTCGCCGCGCTGAAGGAGGAGGTCAAGAGGATCAAGAGGGCGCTGGCCGAGGCGGGCATCAAGATAGACTAGGCAGGTCCGGGTAGAGCCGGTTGAGGAGCGTCCTCAGCCTCTTTGCCACCGAGAGCGTGAGCGAGACGTCCTCCCTGCAGTGCCTGAGTATCTTCGTCATGCTGGCCTTGTCCCCCAGTAGCGCCGCTTCGTAGAGGTAGGGGACGTCGGCGCCCGTAGTCGGCTCGGCCCGCCTCAACCCGAGGAACCGGGCGACGTTCGTGAGTGAGCTGTTGCTCAACTTCATCTGTCTCTCGACCAGGTCGGCGAGGTCGATGTGCCTCGGGTTGTAGAGCGGCCCGGGGTCGACGCCCAGCTTGACCGCCCTAGAGGCGAGCCAGGGCACGTCGAACTCCCTCCCCCTCCAGGTGAAGAGCAGGTGCGCCTTGCCTAGGTCGGTCACGACCCTGCTCAGCACGGACTTCTCCTCCGCCTGCCTCCTGACCACGTAGGCCCTCAACCTCTCCGTCCAGTAGTCCCCGATTACCGCGCAGACCAAGTGCCCCTCGTCCGCGTGGAGCGACGTCGTCTCGATGTCCAGCGCGACGACGACCGGCCTGACCCTCAACGCGGGCCGAAGGGCCCTGACTGATAATAAGGTTGGGGCGCCGGCCGTCGGCCGCCGCACCTGGTTCGCTCAAATACCTCAAGTCGCCTCGAATCCGATGCATCGGGGTCGTGACTTGGAACGGAGGGAGCTGAAGCTCTCGGTGGCGGGCGCCGCGGTCGCGGTAGCAATCCTCCTCGCGCTGGCGAGGGCCTCGGGCGTCGACCTCACGGACCTCTGCTCGGTCCCTCCGCACCTGCTCGGGTTCTCCGTCGCGGTCGCGGTCCTCAGGCTGGCTGCCCAGGGCCTCAGGTTCTACCTGGTGGTAAGGGCTGTCGGAAGGGTCGGCGTAGGCCTCAGGGAGGCGATCGTGATGAGGGGGGCGAGCGAGTTCTTCGCGCTCACGACCGTGCCCTTCGTCGCCGATGAGGTCGCAAGGGCCGCGATGCTCGCGAGGAGGGGCGAGAGGCCCGTGGCCGCGTTCTGGATCGCCGCCGCGGAGCTCGTCGTCGACGTCGCGGTCTCCGCGCCCCTCGCGGCGGTCGCGGGCCTTTACGCGGCCGCGGTCGGCTCGTGGGCGATCGCTTCGGCGGTCCTAGCAGTCTCGGTCCTGCAGCTCACGGGCGTCTCGCTGCTCACCTACTATGCGGGCAAGCACGGACAGGGCTCTCCCGGGAGGCTCTCGATCCTGTTGCCACCGGCCTTCAGGAGGCGGATGGGCGAAGGCGTCTCGGAGATGAGGCGAGTCTTAGGACCACTCGCTGACCCCGGCTTCCTCCCTAAGACCGCGGCCGTCGCGTTCGCTTCGTTGGCGGTCGCGACTCTCCCCTCCCTCGTCCTCGCGGCCCTACTGGGAGACCTCTCGGCTGAAGGGCTGACCAAAAGCCTCCTCTCGACGATGGCTGGGAACGCGTTGGGTGTCCTCCCGGTCTCGGTCGGTGGCGCTGGCGTGACGGAAGCGGGCGTCTTCCTCTACGCCTCTGGAGTCTACGGCGTCGGGGACTGGGAGGTGGTCCTGAGGTGGAGGCTCCTCACCTACTACCTCACGCTCGGGATGACCGGAGCTCTCCTCGCCCTGTACCTCCTCGGCCTGAGGAGGCTCGGTCGAACCTGACCCTCGAGTAGGACCCTTCGGGAGCGATGTCCCTTACGCTCTCGTTGTGGATCACCTCCGCGAGGACCGCTACGCCGTCGGCGATCGAGGGGCCATGTCCGCTGAAGTACCGCTTGGCGTCGACCGCGTAGACCTCCCCCTTCGCGTAGGCCGGGAGCCTCCTGAACCACTCGAGCTCTGAGAGCGTCTCCGCGTCCCTCAGCGATCTCTCGAGGTTGAAGCCGCAGGGACCGACAACAACGACCTCCGGCGCGAATCCCACCAGCTCCTCCGCCGAGACCCTCCTCGAAGGCTTCCCCGGCTCACCGAAGTCGATGCCTCCGGCCATCCTCACCATCTCAGGCACCCAGTGGCCGCTGCAGAAGGGCGGGTAGAGCCACTCCATGAAGAGCGTCCCCTTGACATCTAGGCCTGAGACGAGCTCCCTCACGAACTCCATCTTCGCCCTGAGGGCCTCGACCAGCTCCCTCCCCTCCCTCTCCCTTCCGGTCAGCCTGGCGACCTCGAGCATCGCGTCCAGCGCCTCGCTGAGGCTCTTCGGGGATATCGAGACGATCCCCGTCACGCCCTCGACGCTGACCTGGGGGGTGGTGACGGCGCAGACGTGGCAGAGGTCTTGGACGAAGATCAGGTCAGGATCCAGCTCCGCGATCGCGTCGTAGTCGACGACGTAGAGGGGCTTGCCCGATGACAGGTGTTCCCTCACCGCCACGTCGATCTCCCACTGGCTCATACCATCTGTGTCGAGGACCGGACGGACCACTACCCTCCTGTGGTGGTTCGGGCTCGGGTTAGGGCAGGCGTAAGATATCCCTACGACCTCGTCGTGGAGCCCGAGCGCGTAAAGGGTCTCGGTTACGCTCGGCACCAGCGAGACGATCCTCATCCGCGACTGTGGCCCTGCAGCGATATTTCACCGATTCGCGTCGACTTAGAGGCGAGGTATCGCGGTCAAAGCCCCGACATTCGCCCGAGCGTCGCAGGGCAACCCTATTTTAGAAGCCCCTTCACCGATCGGGAGGTATGAGCGGGCTGGACGACTCGGAGCTCGAGAGGATCAAGATGCGGAAGCTGATGGAGCGGATGAGGACCCAAGCGACCCCGACGGAGCCGAGGGTTCAGGTCATCGACCACCCGGTGGACCTGACCGACGCGGACTTCGACGAGTTCGTCAGGTCGCACGAGCTGGTGGTCGTCGACTTCTGGGCCGAGTGGTGCATGCCCTGCAGGTTCATGGCGCCGGTGGTAAAGGAACTCGCGAAGGAGATGGCCGGGAAGGTGGTTTTCGCGAAGCTCAACGTCGACGAGAACCCGAGGACCGCGGCCAGGTACGGGATAATGAGCATACCGACGTTCTTGGTCTTCAGGAACGGGAGGCCGGTCGACGCGATAGTCGGGGCGATGCCGAAGCAGAGGTTCAAGGCCCAGATCGAGAGGTACCTGAGTTAGACCCCCAAGAAGAGGTCCGGTTCGGTGATCCCTATTGAGTGGAAGACTTCAGCCTCGACCCTGCCCACCGCGCCCGGAGTCCTCGACTTGATTTCCTCGTACCTCCTGTAGAACTCGGCCCTGACCCTCTCGACCTGGGAGAAGAGCTCCTCGGCGTCCTTGTAGGTCGACCTCATCGTCCTTTGGCGCCTCGCGTTCCCGACGACCTCGACGAAGTAGGCCGTGACGGTACCGCCCGACTTCATGTAACCTGCCTTCGTCCCCCTCCCTGACGCCCTCGCGACCGCCTCGACTAGGACCGAGACGAGCTTCGTCTCCCTGCCCGCATCGAAGGCCAGGTCCAGCGCGAACCCGCACCTCCCGAACCTCGCGTAGATCCTCTTCTCCATCGGGTAGTGCCTCAAGGTCGCGAGCCCCCTCAAAGACGGGTCGTTCAGCATCCTCACGATCTCTGAGGTTATTCGGTCGACCTTGGCTTGCCTAGCCGGCACGGCATGCCCAAGCTCCACGAGGTATAAGAATGTTGATCAGGATGGACTGGAAACTAAGAGGACCTGGAGAGGGCGTGGAGGCTCGCGAGGACCATCATGAACTGGACCTCCGGGGTGGCTCCCTGGGATATCCTGTAGTCGACCTCGCCGAGGAGGCTCAGGAGCTTGGCCCTGTCGGTCTCCTTAATGGGGACGTAAAAGGCCTCCGCGTACATCCTGTTGATGATCTCCCTCTCCGAGACGCCATCGACATAGAGAGCCTGCCTGAGGATCCGCTTAGCCTCGTCGAGCTTCCCGTCCAACGCGAGCTCCATCATCCTCCTGACCTCCACCGCGCCCGCGAGCCCCGCGACCCTGTAGACGAGGTCGGCTGTGATGCTCCTCGAGTAGATCGAGGCGGTCTGGAGGACGTTCAGAACCTTCCTGAGGTCGCCCTCGGAGACGTCGTAAAGGGCTGCGACGGCCCGCTCCTCGACCCTGAGCCCCTCGGCCCCCGCGACCCGCTCGACCATCTGCCTAACCCCCGACTCGTCGATCGGCCTGAACCTGAAGACCGCGCACCTCGACTGGATCGGCTCGATGATCCTGTTCAGGTAATTGGCCGCGAGCACGAACCTACAGGTCCCTGAGAACTGCTCCATCACCCTCCTGAAGGCGTGCTGGGCCTCCGCGGTCAACATGTCCGACTCGTCCAGGAGGAGGACCTTGAACCCCGGCCCAGCCATCGGTATCGTCCTCGCGAAGGTCTTTACCTTCTCCCTGATCACGTCGATCCCCCTCTCGTCGGAGGCGTTGATCTCGAGGAAGTGGCCGTCCTCTACGTACCTCTCCCCGAAGAGGTCTCTGGCGAGGGCGTGGGCGGTCGCTGTCTTCCCGACGCCCGGCGGCCCCGCGAAGATCATGTGGGGGACGTTCTTGGTCTCGAGGACGCCCCTCAGCGCCCTCACTATTTGCTCCTGGTCGATCACCTCGCTCAGCGACTTCGGCCTGTACTTCTCGATCCAGGGAATCCCCTCTGCCATCCCGTCCGGCCCCATCGACGAACGCAATATTAGTTAAAGCTGGCTCGGCGTCGACCTCGACCCTGCGCAGCGTCTCCGGGAATCCTTTTTACTTCGAGGAGGCATCCGGTATTGGGAAGGGCCTTGATCCAGGGCATGGAGTGGATAATCGTCCTCGCGGTGATCGCGATCCTCCTCCTCTGGGGGCCCGAGAAGATCCCGAAGATAGCCAGGGCGATCGGTCAGGCGAGGAGGGAGTACGAGAGGGCCTCCAGGGAGATAACCGATGAGATAAGGACCGCGGTCTCGGAGGGCCCGACGTCGCCCAGCAGGCCCCAGCAGCCCGACGTGATCGCGATCGCTAAGTCCTTGGGCATCGAGACCGAGGGCAAGACCCGGGAGCAGATAGCCGACGAGATCGCTACCAAGCTCAAGGAGAAGAAGTGAGGGGGTTGATATCGGTCTTCGAGGCGCTGCTGATCGCCGCGGTCCTGGTCTTCGTCTGGGTCCTCCTGAAGCCCGACGTGATCGTGAAGTGGGGGAGGACGCTCGGGAGGCTCAGGGCGGAGATGTCTAAGGGGGAGTCGGAGGACGAGGTTTACAGGATCGCCGAGCAGCTCGGCATCCCAACTGAAGGGAAGTCCAGGGAGGAGCTAATAGAGGCGATAAGGGCTAAGGCGAGGCGGGAGAACGACCGTCCATAAAAAATCCGTTCCTTTCCGTTGAACCCCGTATGGGCTCAGGTCCCAGCGGTCTGCTGTCCCTGCGCCGGTGGCTTCTCCGGTGGCTTCATAGCCGGCTTCTTCTTAGCAGGGGCCTTCTTTGCTGCCTTCTTCTTCGTCGTCTTCTTAGCCTTCTTCGCTGGCATCTTCCATCACTCATCAGATATTGTAATAGGACAGTATAAATATGTTACGTTCAGTGAGGTGAAAATGGAATGAGGTTCGCAGCGGTGGTCCTGGCGGCTGGGCCGTCGAGCAGGATGGGGGGAAGGCAGAAGCTGGTGGAGGAGGTGGGCGGGAGGAGCGTGGTCAGGAGGGTGGCGGAGGCGGCCCTGGATTCGCGGTGCAGGCCGGTGGTGGTGGTCCTCGGGAACATGGCCGAGAGGGTGAGGGCGGAGCTACCTGGGGGCGTGGAGGCGGTCGTGAACCCGGACTGGAGGTCCGGGATGTCCTCGAGCATCAGACGGGGGGTCGAGGCTGTGGCGGGGAGGGCCGGCGGTGCGGTGATCTGTCCTGGCGACATGCCCTTCATCAGGCCGGAGACCCTGGACAGGCTGGTCGAGGCATGTGGCGAGGGCATCGCCTACTGCACCGTGACCGGGGAGGTCCGGAGCCCCGCGGCCTTCTCATCGGCGTTCTTCGGGGAGCTGATGGCCCTCGAGGGCGACAGGGGGGCTAAGGAGGTGGTCCTGAGGCATCTGGATCTCGCCAGGCCGGTGAGGGTCGACCCCGTTGAGCTGCTGGACGTCGACTCGCCGGAGGGGCTGGAGCTCGCCAGGAGCCTGGCGGCGAGGCTGAACCTCTGAGCGTGCCCCGTTCAGGCCCTCCGGACCTCTAGGGCCCACCTCACCTCGGAGGCCCTCCGCCTTATCGCGTGGCCGTCGAGCCTGCCAGGCCCAAGCCTCACCACCCTCTCGGCAGAGGCGGAGAGCCCCAGCGCCGTTGCCTCGAGGACGTCCCCGGTCTCCATCAGCCCCACAAGGAAGGCCCCTCCGAAGACGTCTCCGGCTCCGGTCGAGTCCACCGGCCTCACCTCTGCCTTTCCCCTAACGAGGAGCTCGCCGTCAGAGACGCAAACTCCCTCCCTCCCGACGCTCACCGCAACGATCGACCCGGTCGAGCGGCTCAGGCCCACGGCGGCCTCTGTTGGGCCCTGGTAACCGAACGCCCTCGCCTCCTCCATCGCCAGCCTGAGCACCCTTATTCCCCTGATCTGGTCGAGGTCGACGGGCTCGACGGAGACCAGCTTCCCTCCCCCTCCGAACCTCCGCATCAACCCCTGCGGGTCCAGGGCAGACCACTTGAACGCCTTCGCCCCCTCCAGGAGCTCCGGCCCCACCTCCCCTGCGACCGGGCCGAAGTAGACGGCATCGAAGCCCTTCCCGAGCAGCTTGGCAGGGACGTCCGGCGCCCTCGCCGCCAGCCACATCTCCCTCGAATCGCCGGTGTAGACGATCCTGAAGCGGGTGGTTGCATCGCCCTCGACGACCGCTCCCTCCGTTCTCACCCCGAGGCCACTCAGCGCCTCGAGCGCCCAGACGCCATCGGACCCCACTACAGTCACCGCTACCGGTTCGTGGCCCAACGCGGCGATCGAGAGCCCGGCGTACGTAGGTACCCCTCCTATCGAGGTGTAGGTGCCCGAGGGCGTCACGACCTCGTCGATGACCAGGTGCCCGACGACCGCCACCCTGAAGCCCCTCACGTCAGGTCCCTCTGGGGGTACTTCACGCCCTTGCAGGGGATCCCGAGCTTCGCGGCCACCCTCCGGACCACCGAGTCGTCGGATAGGAGGACTACCTCGTTCCCCTCCTCGAGGAGCTGTAGGGCTAGGGCCAGGACCTCCACGTCGGCCCTTGAGGCGCTGAACTTCTCTTCCTTGCTCAATGACCCCCTGACCCTCTCGACGTAGGCCTCGGAGGGCTGGACGACCGCGAGGGACCCCGACTCCATCAGCGCCCTCACCCTGACCTCCTGGATCTCCCTCTTCGTCCGGAGCAGCTCCTCCATGACCGATGGCGTCGTCACCGCGGCCCTGTCTCCGGAGGGCACGGAGGGGCTCACGATCACCGGCGTCGCGTCGAGGACGACGTACCTGCCCCTCCTCACCTGATCGTCCAACCCAGCCTCTTCCTCAGCCTCCGCTCGAAGAGGGGACCGACTCCAACCCTGACGATGACCGCGTAGTGCGGCGACCTGTAGAACTTCACCGCCCTGGAGACGTCCCGCCTCACGTAGCCGTCGCAGAGGACGGTAGCCCTCCCTCCCACCACCTCGACCTCGACGGACTTGAGCCCGGAGACCACGACGGGCCTGAAGTAGGTGATGGGGGCGACAGGGGCGGCGACGAAGCACTCGACCGAGTCGTCCACCGCAGGCCCTCCGCAGGAGAAGCTGTACGCCGTTGACCCGACCGGCGTCGAGACCACCAGGCCGTCGCTGACTATGCCGTTGAGGGAGAACCCGTCCAGCGAGATCGAGTACTCGATCACCTTCCCGGGCTCGGTAGCGGAGAGGTAAGCGTCGTTCACGACGTCCGCGACCCGGTCGCCGTCGGCCTCGACCCTCATCCTCATATGCCTCTCGGTGTAGAAGGACCCGCCGATCACCCGCTCGAGGGCCTCCTGCGCCGACTCAGGCCCCACCTCTGCCAGGTACCCTCCCCTTCCCACAGATATCGGGAGGACGGGGGTCTCTGGGTCCTCGAGGTGGTGGAAGGCCCTGAGGATGGTGCCGTCGCCGCCTATCGCGACGCCCAGATCCACGTCGAACCTCCTACCCTCCAGGGACTCGACGTCGAGCCTCGTGACGTGGTGCCCCGCTCCTTCAAGGAGGCCCTCGAGCCTGAGGGAGAGCCTCTCGCTCGCCTCCTTCAACCGCGTGTAGACTAGCAGAACCTCCACGCAAAACCACCAGCCCGGCGGTATAATGGTTTTGGTCCGGGGACGTTTAAATCGTGAGCGCAGGTCTAGTGTCGGCGTTGTTCAGGGAGATCGTCGAGGCGATGATCGAGTTCTCGAGGAACCACCTCCTCCACGTGGGGCCCTTCGGACTGGCCCTCCTCTCCTTCATCGAGGCGATCTTCTTCCCCGTTCCGCCCGACGCCCTCCTCGTGCCCCTCGTCCTGCTAAACCCCCCTAACGGCGTCCTCTACGGCGTAATTACTGTGGTCTCATCCGTCGCGGGCGGGCTGGTCGGCTTCTACCTCGGGAGGAGGTTCGGGAGGCCTCTGCTCCTGAGGGTCGCTGGGAAGCGGAACATCTCCTGGCTGGAGCAGTACTTCGAGAAGTACGGAGCCCTCGCGGTCGGCCTCGCGGCCTTCACGCCCCTTCCGTTCAAGGTCTTCACGATCGGAGCCGGCGCCCTCGGGATGAGGGACGTCAAGGGTTTCGTGGTCGCGGCGACCATAGGGAGGGCAGCAAGGTTCATGCCGGTGAGCGTCGTCCTCTCGCTCTACGGCGAGGCCGTCGTAAACGCGATCCTGGAGTACGTCGACCTGATCGGTTGGCTGACTCTCGCGGCGGTTCTGGCCTACGCGGCTTTCGTCGCGGTCAGGAGGCTAGCTCCTCGGCGATGGCCTTCGCCTCGTCCTCGACCATCTTCGCCGTGACGCCTATGGACTTCAGGAGCGGCATGACGTCAGGAGGGTCCGTCTCGGCGACGTAGGCGGAGTTCTTCGCGATCATCGGCAGGTACCTCGCGTAGACGCTGAGCCTCTTCTTCGCAGCCTCCCGCTTCTCGAGCCTGCTGAGGTGAAGCCTGAGCTCCCTCGCGCACTCCCTGATCGCGATCGTCAACTCCCTCTCTATCTCGGGCCTGTCGGAGATCGCCTCCTTCCCCACGGTCTTGTAGGGGACCTTCGGGGAGCAGATGCTTGTGAGGACCAGCACCGGCATCCCCCTCTGAACCTTATAAGCGCTCCAGTCGATCCTCTCGGAGATGACCTTCCACGAGACGTCCGCCTTCTCGTCGTAGAGGAGCGGTATCTTGTTCGCGAACCTGAGGAGGTGGATCTCCTCCGAGGGCTCGATCGCCCCGCCGTATGCGATCGCGGCCTCAACGACGAACGGTATCCCTGAGTAGCTAGACGGTGGCCTCTGGACAACGTGTAGGAACTCGGGTTTGTAGATCGCCCTCAGGCCCGCCTCGATGAACTTCACCCCAACGGGGCTGATAGTGCTGGTCTCGGGCGCCCTGAACTTCCCGTAGTTCCTGAAGGCCTCGACGAGCCTCGTGACCTCGTCGTGGGTGATCTCCTTGACCTTCTTACCCAGGTCTATCCCCGCGAGCCTCAGGACCTCCTCCGCGGTCTTCGGGCCAATCCTCTGGAACTCCGACGTGAGGAACGACCTGATGTCCCTCGACCTCGTGTTTGCCAGGAGCCTGTTAACTGTCTCGACGTCGACGCCCAGGGGGTGCGGCTTCCCCTCCTTCGGGGGCTCGGGGACGTCCTCTATCACCCTCCTGAAGACGTAGGTCCTGTACTTCGGGTCGACGAAGACGATGTTGGCGTGGGCGTTGACGACAGCGGTCATCGTGAAGTACTCCAGGATCTTGGACCTGCTCCCCGCGTAGTCGCCCTCGAGCGTCACTCTGACGATCGTCCCCCTCCATTTCCTCTGGTTAGGGAGGACGTTGTGCTCCAGGACCCTGGGCTTGTTCTCGACGATGTCGATCATCATCCTGTACTCGTGGATCTCCTTCCCCCCGGTGCTCGAGGTGACGGTGAAGGCCTGGTTCGTGGTGATCTGGCCGTAGAGGAGGGCCATCGTCCCTCCGACCCCGAACGTCCCCCTGGACTGCTTGAACCCGTACTTGCTCCCGTAGAGGACGGTTCCGAAGGCCTTCGGTATCTTGTCGCCCTCGACCCCGATCCCGTTGTCCTTCACGGTCAGCCTGAGGACCCGCTCGTTCTGGTCGTCGACTGGCTCGAGCTGGACCCATACGTTCGGGGGGACCTTGATGATCTCGGTGGCATCGAGGCTGTTCTCCACCAGCTCCCTGACGCACATGTAAAGGGACCTCGCGGGGTTCGTGAAGCCCGCCAAGTCCCTATTCCTGTAGAAGAAGTCGGCTGGGCTGATCTCCTCGAACCTCACCTGAGACGTCAATCCGCTCCCGCCGGTCACCCCTGCCGCCCGTATATCAACCGAGTCCCTCGTTCCGGGCCTCCGGTCCCTCGCGTCAGACCTGCGTCTCAGTCTGCGGCCAGCGTGTCCTCCGGTGCAGGCACCCTTACGGGTTCGACCAACTTCGCCGAGCAGTCGAGGCAGTACACGACGGTCGAGGCGCAGGACCTGTGGTAAATCGCGCCGCAACCGCAGACCAACAGCGGCTCGCCGTTCCCGGTGGGCGCTAGCAGCGAGACCTCTCTAGTGCAGTAGAGGCAGATCCTCGTCAGGGCGAGGATGTCCCTCTGGGTGAATATCCCCACGATCCTGCCCGCCTCCTCGACGAGGAGCCGCCTGATCTTCTTCCTGTTCATCAGGTCGATCGCCTCCCTGAGGGTCGTGTCGGGGCTCACGGTTATCGGCGGCGAGGTCATCGCTTCCCTCACCCTCGTGAGTTTGGGATCCCTGCCCTCCGCGACTACGCGCTTGAGGACGTCCCTCTCTGTGATTATCCCCACGATCCTCCCCTCCCTTGTCACCGCGAGCGCTCCGATCCCCTTCGAGCCCATCAGCTTCGCGGCCTCCTCGACGGTCGCACCCTCGTCGATGGTGACCACGGAGCTCCTCGCGATCGCCCTCACCTTCGAGTCCATCACCATGCCAATAGTGCTGACTCATCCCTAATAACAGTAAAGGGCTTCACGCCCCCCTAACGGCCGGGTGCCTGCACTCCCTCACGTGGACCCTCCCCGGCCTGGACCTGTAGGACGGGTTCCCCAGCGCCACGACCATCATGTTCTCCATCCCGTCGGATGCGGGCGCGAAGAACTCCCGGACGTCGTCGTCGTAGAAGGTCAGCCCGGTCGCACCGACCCCCATCGAGTACGCGAATAGGTACGCGAGACCGACCCTGATCCCCGCCTCGAACTGGACCGCCCTGTAGCCCCTGTTGCCCAGGTGTCCGAGGACCTCACCCAGCCTCGACATCAGGAAGAAGACGACTGAGGCGTCGCTCCCGAGGTCCTGTTCCAAGCACAGGTACCCCGCGACCCTCCTGAAGTTCCCGGTCTTGAGGGGGCGGAGCTCGCAGCTCGAGAGTTGGTGCCTGTACGAGCCCGGGTCGAGCCCCTCGACCGCGTTGACGATTGCGAACCGCTCCAGCAGCGTCGGCCACCCCCTCGGGATGAAGTCGGCCTCGATCGGAGTGCTCATCGCCCACGTCACGGCCCGGAGGACGTCGCCGCGTATCGACGTCCGGGAGAACCTCCTCGTCGAGCCCCGCAAGAGGATCGCCTCGCCGAGCCTCAAGGGGCGCAGGTCGCCCCACAGCCCGCTGCGCGCAGAGGGGTTGAGGTCGCCGGTCGGCCTCAGCCTCGTGACCCCCTCCCTCCAGATCGCCACCTCGTCAGCGTCGCGAAGGCTGGAAGAGGCGTGGGCCTCCGCGATCTCCCTGTACTGGACCTCGCGCCTCGAGTAGGGCATCGGCCGATACGGGATCGGGTCGGTGGGCGGGCTCGGGTCAGGCGGGCTCGACTCGATCCCCTTCAGGACCACCACCGCTATCGCCGCCTCCCTCGGCGGCTCGGCGCCGATCAGGGCGTTGACCTCGTCGTCGACGAAACCCATCAGGACCTGAGGTTCGAGACCCTCGGCCCTCGAGACCGCCAACAGGTTCGCGCAGAGCGCGCCTCCGTCCCAGAACCAGTGCCTGTAGGACCTGGGCCCGTACTTCCAGGCGTTCCTCCAAGCGACCGAGCTCAGCACGATCGATAGCCCCGAGTCCCTCACCTCCGGCGAGAACGTCGACCTCGCTAGCCGCTCTCTGTAGTCCCCGCGCCTGAGCTGCGAGAGCGAGAACTCACAAGGGTCGAAGTGGTACACGCCTGGCTCTAGCTCTCCCCCTCCCCCTACGACCAGGTATAGCTCGGTCTCGTGGAGGTTGCCGGTGGCCGGCGCGGCCCTGAAGTAGACCCGCTCCCACCCGTAGTCCTTAATTCTGGTGATTCCGGCGCTGTAGAAGAGCAGCTCGGCGACCAGCCTCAACTCGCACTCCCTTCCGGTCGACGGGACGACGCCTCCGAGGGCCTCGAGGACGCTCGGAGCCGGAGACGGGAAGGAGCCCGGCAGCTCGACCTTTGGCGCGTCCCTGTAAACCTTAAAGGGGTAGGGGAAGTTCTCCCAGTCCAGCCCCCTCCCGGGCATCCTCACCGAGACGTAGCTGTGCTTCGTGGCCTCGTGGTACTCCAGCGCTGCGGCCGGGTCCCAGTTCCCCACGCCTTGAAGGCACCTCACTCCTGATAAGACGGTTCCGGGTCCTCTCGCTTACCTTGAAATTATAACAGCATTATACCTGTCGTAGCGATGGAGCTCTCTGGAGTGCTGGGCGCGATCGGAAGGACCCCGATGATCGACCTAACGGCCCTCCTTCAGGGGAGAGGAAGGGTGCGGGTGATGGCAAAGGCCGAGTTCATGAACCCAGGAGGGTCGGTGAAGGACAGGCCCGCGCTGTACATCGTGATGGACGCGCTGAGGAGCGGCATGCTTACGCCCGATAAGAGGATCCTCGACGCGACCTCGGGCAACATGGGGCTGGGGCTCGCCCTGGTCGGCGCGGCCCTAGGAATAGGCGTGACGCTGGTGGTCCCGGGCAACGTCAGCCAGCAGAAGCTCTCGCTCCTGAAGTACCTGGGCTCCGAGGTGATCGTGACCGACCCGCTCGAGGGAATAGACGGCGCGATCAGGAAGGCCCGCGAGCTCCACGAGTCCGACCCTAAGAGGTACTTCTACGCCAATCAGTACGACAACCCGTCCAACGTCAGGGCCCACTACGAGACGACAGGGCCCGAGATCGTCGAGCAGACGGGCGGGAGGGTGACGCACTTCGTCGCCGGCGTCGGGACCTCCGGTACCCTGATGGGCGCGGGGAGGAGGCTGAGGGAGGTCGTTAGGGGGGTGAAGCTGATAGAGGTCCAGCCCGCCGAGCCGCTCCACGGGATCGAGGGCCTCAAGAACATGGGGAACGCCATGATCCCTAGGATCTACGACGAGGGCCTCGCTGACGAGAGGGTCTTCGTCAGGACCGAAGACGCCTACAGCACCGCGAGGCTCCTGGCGAGGCGGCACGGGTTGTTAGTGGGGCCGTCGTCCGGCGCGAACGTCTTTGCGGCCCTCTCGGTCGCGAGGGAGCTCGAGGAGGGTTTCGTGGTCACGGTCCTCCCCGACGGAGCTTACAGGTACATCGGCCTGCTGACCTGACTCAGCCGGCCTCCTCTATCACCACCTCTACGCCCCTCAGGGCCTTAACGACGTCGTTGACCCTGTCCACACCTATCATCACCGAGGACATCCTGTCCACCTTCACGAGGAGCTGCTCGGTTCCGTCTGGGAGCCAGACCCTGCTAATCCCCGTCACCCTCGCGGGCCTCACCAGCTGCTCGAGGAGCGCGTTGATGTTCCCGGCGTACTCGACGACGTTCACCTGCGCGGCCATCCTGGAAGAGAGCTGCCTCTCGAGCCTAGACTTCACGGGCTTCAGGTCAGAGTGGGTGCGAAGGAAAACAAAGAAAATTCCGCCGGCTCTGATCGTTCTGACGTACTCAGCGGCCTTGAGCTGGGGGAACTGGGGCTCCGAGTCCAGGAGCTCCCTCATCACCCGAAGGTCCTCCGACGAGAGCGCGCCGGAGGAGACTAGAGGCTCGCACTTCGGGCAGAGGGTGCCAGTCTTGACGTCGAACTCGCAGACCGGTAGCCTCAACCCCCCTTATCCCCCAGCTCATCGCTCCGCACCGTCCTCGTCGCTCAGTGGCTGATCTTGATCTCGATCGTGCTGACGTTGACGTCGCGGCCGTCCTGTCCCCTCAGCGTCTCGGTCCCGAGATTTATCTGGTGCACCTTCAGATCCCTCAGGAACCTGTTCCTCAGGATCTGCACGACGTCGACGGCCCTGCTGATCGCCCTTCCCCTAGCCTTCAGCGTAATGCTCTGTCCCTGTTGCAGCGCTATCAGGCACGCCAGCACGTAGCTCATCGCGGGCTTCTTTCCGACCAGCACGGTCACATCCGAGCTGCTGCTCATTCTCTTCTCACCGTTTGCGTTCTTCTTACGCTCCGTCGACCATAAAAAGGTATCACGGGACCGATCGCTCCCCTCCAAAGGGGAGCCGAGTGTCGGGCGCGCAGATCGGCGTAACGCGGGCCCCCGCAGAGCCCGTCGGACTCGCGCTCTCCCCCTAAACAACGGTTATCCGTCGGCAGTTATACCGCTTGCCCGTGAGCAGAGACCTGTCCGTCTATCTTTTGGTGGCGTCCGCGGTCCTCCTAGCTTCGCCGCTTGCGGTTATGACATCGATTCACTCCCCGCAAGACGCGACGTGGAGCTGTCCCATGTGCCACAGGTTCGCGTCTCTCGGACCGATGATCGTGACCCTCGTGTTGGTCGGCGCCGTTGCGCTCGCGGTCTCGATGGCGCTCGTCTCGGCTTTCGCTGCGAGGGGGTCGTCGATTGGCATCAGGGTGATCGGCCTGCTCGAGGAGGAGAAAAGGGTCGTCAACCTGCTCTCGTCGAGGGGTCCGATGACCCAGAGGGAGATCGCGATGGAGTTGGGAGTATCTAGGGTGAGGGCTCACAGGCTGGTCAGACAGCTCGAGAGGCGCGGCCTCGTCGAGACCGAGCCGCGGGGGAGGACGAAGCTCGTCAGGCTGAAGGCCTCCGCGTCCTGAACGGACGGTCGTCGCCCTTAAGGCCGTACCTGCGCTCGGCAGCGCGTATTATCTCCCTGAACATCCTCTCGTAGGTCCACCCTGCGTGCCAGCAGGCCTTCCTGAAGTGCCCATCCCAGACCCATCCGGGGTTCGGGTTCGCCTCGAGCAGCCAGAGACCCCCTTTCGCGTCGAGCCTCCAATCGAACCTCGCGTAGTCCCTGCAGCCCAGTCTCTCGAAGAGGATGCTCGACCACCTGAAGAGCCTCCCCCTGACGCCGTCCGGGAGCTTAGCTGGCACCGACTCTACTGAGCCGTATGGCGAGCCCGGGTTCCACTTCGCGTCGTAGGTCAGGATCCTGGGCAGGCCGTCCGGCAGTCTGGAGTAGTCCTCCTCGAGGACCGGCAGGAAGTGAAGGTCCGGTGGGTTGCCGATCGCCGAGACCGTGAGGTCGCGGCCCTCGACGAACCTCTCGACCAGAACGGGCCCCTCGTAGCCCCATTCTTCCCTCAGCGCCCTCACGGCCGCCCTGAGTTCGCCCGTGTCCCTCGCGACGCTCCTCTCGGTTATCCCCCAGCTGTTGTCGCCGAAGTTCGGCTTGACGATGCACGGGAAGAGCCTGCCGGGTACCCTCCTCAGGTCGTCGGGGCTCCGTACCAGCGCGTGATCCAGCACCGGCACGCCTATCGACCTCGCGATCGCCTTGACAGCCGACTTGTCGTAGCAAAGGTTCAGGCAAGCTGGCCCCGCTCCGGTGTACCTAATGCCGAGGACCTCGAGCACAGCGGCCACGTGACCCTCCATTCGAGGGTCGTTGAGGAAGCCGTCGTCGCAGAGGTTCAACACCAAGTGTATCGAGTCCGCATTCTCCTGAAGGAACCGAAGCATCGCAGAGTGGTCGTCCAGGATGACGAACTTGTAGTCGTCGATGCCGTAAAGGGCCGATTTGAGCTCGTTGACCGCGGCCTCGTCGTCCTCGTCGAACCTTCCGCCGGGTTTGACGGGATTGGGCCTCCTCGGGTCTCCGAGTAGGACGACGACCAGAGGCCTCCGGTCATCGCCACGGGCGGGCTTCGCGGCGAGCGCGGTCACGACCATCCTCGAGCCCATTAGTCCAGGGTCCTTGTCGTCGGGGTCGTAGGTCAGCCTCGCAACCAGGGAGACGTTCACGAACCCTGCCCTCTGCAGGAGGTCCCTGAGCTCTCCGAACGTGTAGAGCCTGATCCCGTAGACCTGATCCGCGAGGACCGAGTCCCCCGAGACCACGATCTCCCTCGTGTAGACCCTCTTCCCGTCGGAGGAGAGCTCCCTCAGCCTCACGACCACCGCGCCGTCGTGCGTCTCCGCCCTCACCGGCGAGAGCTGCGCCCTGAACGCCTCGCCGTCGGTCACGTCGATCAGCAGCTTCCCGTAGGGCCTCAGGACCCTGCGCGTTTCCCTGAGGACCCTGAGGTCATCGGACTCGTCCCTGAAGTAACCGAAGCTGTTCCCCATCAGGATGACCGCGTCGAACTGGTCGTCCCGGTAGGGCAGGCGCCGCGCGTCGCCCCTCCTGAACCTCACGGTGAGCCCCTCCCTGAGAGCGGAGGTCTCGGCGACCTGAAGCAACTCCCGCGAGTAGTCGAGGCCGTGGACGTTGCTGAAGCCCCTCCTCGCGAGCTCCAGCGAGTGCCTGCCGTTGCCGCAGCAGAGGTCGAGCACCCGGTCGTCCCTGCCGAGGTCCAGGAGCTTGACGATCAGGTCGACCTCGCGTTCCGTGAGCCTCCGGTTACAGACGACGTCGCCGTCGGTGACGAGGTAGAGACCGTTGAAGATCCGCTTCCACCACTCCGGGTCAACCCTCTCCTCGAGGGGCAAGGGGCCCGTCCCCGGCGGATTATCCCTCGCCGCCATCAGGCGAGCCACCAACAGGTCGTCGATCCCGATCTCCGGTTCCCGATATTAGATTTGATGCCTTATAAGTCCCTGCCCCCTTCGATGCCGCCGACAGGAAGGTCATCCACGACTGGCTTTTCAGGTCGGCAGTAAGGGTCATCGAGGTTGGCCTCCGGCTCCGTGCACCCCTGCGCGCCCCACGCGCTCTGGGGACAATTGGGCCTCCGGAACGGTGATCCTCGCACGGTCTGGCACCGCTTCAGCTTTCAAGCTAGGCCTATGAGACTGGCCGGTCCCCTGCCTTCCCCTGGACGCATGGCCTCGATTCGTCGACGCGCGATGTGCAGCGTCGCCTGTTGTTCAAGTCCTTTCTGCGGCTGAGATCGTTGAAGAGACCAGCTTCTTGTGGGCCCTCCTGATGACCTCGGATATCGCCCTCGGAGAGGTCCCGAAGAGCTCGGCGAGCTCCCTCGTCCCGGCTTTCTTCGGCACCTCGTAGAAGCCCATGTGGAGCGCGGCCGCGAGCAGCTGCATCTGGGTCTTGGTGAGCTGGGTCGCGGGCTGCTCGGCCGCCACCTGCTTGACCTCCTCCACGCTGACCGAGTATCCCCTCGCGTTAGACTCCCTGACGAAGTCGCTGAACTCGTTCGGGTCCTGGAAGAGCAGCTCGAAGGTCACGCCGCCGGCCGTCTCCTTCGCGGTCAGGAGCCTGTTGAACGGCACGCCGGACCTGGCGCAAGCGCAGGCTTTCGTCCTCACCAGCCCGACGTAGCTCCCGGCCTCGACGCCCTCGAAGAAGACCGCGTGCTCGACGCCTGGGACCGCCGAGACCTTCTCCGAGAGCTCGCCAGCGCTCAGCGCCGCTGACTTCACCTTCACAAGGGCGCTGACGCCCAGCGACTTGACCTTCGGCACGCACATGACGAGCTCGCAGGAGCTCCCGAGGGCTCTGAGGCGTTGGGCCCAGGGGCAGGCGATCAGCATCCGGGCCCTGACCCTGAGCATGCTCACTCCACGCTTAGAGAATGTGATGCCCGAGATTTAAACGAGAACGTGGTCACCCGGCAGCAGGCGCGACGTATGTGATCAGGCCCTTCGACCTCAGCTCCTCCGAGAGCTTCCTCACGGCCTCGTGGACCTCCTGCTCGGTCTTGGCTCCGGTGCAGACCAGCTTACCGCTCGCGAACATCAGGATCACGACCTTCGGCTCCGACATCCTGTAGATCAGGCCGGGGAACTGCTCGGGCTCGTACATCACGTTCTCGAGGACCTGCGCGGCCCTCTCGAGGTTGATGCGGCCGTAAAGGTCGATCGACGCGACGATGTTCTGGACCTCGATGATCGCGTCCTCGCTCACGAGGAAGCCCTTCTCCTTCAGGAGCCTCACGACCCTCTTGACTGCCCTCTTCGACTCCTCCTCGCTCTTCGCGCCGGTGCAGACCATCTTCCCGCTGCTGAAGATCAGCGTCGCGGTCTTAGGCCTCTCAAGCCTGAAGACGAGTCCCGGGAACTGGGCGGGCTTGTAGTCGACCTGCGGGAAAGCGTTCTGGATCGCTTGAAGGTCCAGCCTCTGGTTCAGCGTTACCGAAGCGACGACGTTCTGGATCTCGATCCTGGGCTCAGGGTATGCCTGCGCCATGCCTGCAGTCCATTTAAAGCCGTTCTCCGAACGCATTTAAATGTTTATAACACGAGGGAAGGTCCGGTGCGCCACCCACCGTTAAAAGCCCGACGCGGGACGGAACAGTCGGACGATGAGCGAGGGCCAGAGCCACGTTGGCCTGCTGATGGCCGGCGGAAGGGGTACGAGGATGGGCGGGGCCGTCGAGAAGCCGCTGGTCGAGCTCGGGGGCAAGAGGTTGGTCGAGCACGTCCTGGACCGGCTCGCGGCGGTGAGGCGGTTGAGGGGGGTCGTCTGCGTGACCAGCAGGTTCGCTCCGAGGACGACCGAGTTCCTGAAGCGGATGGGGCACGAGGTGATCGTGGCCCCGGGGGAGGGTTACTTGGAGGACCTGAAGTTCGCGCTCTCGGCGCTAGGTCCGGGCCTCTACTCGACCTTTTCGGCCGACGTTCCGTTCCTGGTGCCGGAGGTGGTGGACGGGCTGCTGGCGAGGCACCTCGGTGGCGACCTCTCCGGGAGGGACTACGTCGTGGTGGTGGTCCGCGAGGAGCTGGTCAGGTCTGTCGGCACGTCCCTCAGGAGCGCGACCCGCTATGCCGTTAGCGGCAGTCCGCTCTTCCCGACGGGCGTGAGGTTGATCAGGTATGAGGGCGGATCGGTCGACGCTGCCCTTACTAGTCCGCACTTCGTGACGGTGGAGGAGCCCGGCTTCGCGGTCAACGTCAACACTCAAGAGGACCTCAGGATCGCGGAGGCGATCCTACGTTCTTCACGGAGGGATTATCTCGGGCCGGAGACCCGTGCCGCTGAATGACCCGGGGCCCGATGCGGGAGGCCGATGTGCTGCTAGAGTTCATCAGGTCGAGGAGGTCATCGAAGCTGCTCGGCATGGGAGAGGTCCCGCTCGAGCTGGTCCTGAAGGCCCTCGAGGTCGCGACCTACGCGCCTAGCGCCCACAACGCTCAGCCGTGGAGGGTCGTGGTAGTGAAGGACAGGGAGACGATCGTCAGGCTCCTCGAGGAGATGGCAGAGGTCTGGAGGACCGATCTCAGGTCCGACGGTCACCCGGAGTGGAGGATCGAGGCGATAGTGAGGGAGTCGATGAAGAGGACCCTGAGGGCATCGGTGCTGATCGTCGTCTGCCTCACGATGGAGCACATGGACGTCTACCCTGACGAGCGGAGGGCCCGGTGCGAGTACCTGATGGCGGTACAGTCTATCGGCGCGTTCGTCGAGAACCTGCTCCTCGCGCTCCACGCCCTCGGACTCGGCGCGTGCTGGAGGAGCGGCCCTCTCTTCGCGCCCGAGGCAGTCAGGAGGGTACTCGGAATCCCGGAGCACGTCGAGCCGCAGGCGATGGTCGAGGTGGGCCTTCCCGGAGGCGTAAGGCCGCCGAGCAGGATGACCCTGAGGGAGGTCGTGCACATAGACAAGTGGGGGAACGCGCCGTGATCGCGCTGCTCTCGGGAGGCGTCGGTGGTTCGAGGCTCGCAGCGGGGCTGTACGACCTGGTGGGCGAGAGGCTCGTCGTGATCGTGAATACCGCTGACGACGAGGTGATCTACGGCCTCTACGTCTCCCCGGACGTCGACACGGTCCTCTACGCCTTGTCGGGGATAGGGGATTGGGAGAGGGGATGGGGCATCAGGGGCGACACCTTCAGGTGCAACGAGACGATCGGAAGGCTCGGCTTCGAGAACTGGTTCAAGATCGGGGACATGGACCTCGCGGTCAACCTGCTGAGGACCAAAATGCTCAGGGAGGGGATGAGCCTCTCGGAGGTCACCGGAGAGCTCGCGAGGAGGATGGGGATAAGGTGCAGGGTCATCCCGATGACCGACTTCTGGGTCGAGACGAGGGTCGTCACTAAGGAGGGGACGATGAGCTTCCAGGAGTACTTCGTCAAGCGCGGCACCGCTCCCGAGGTCCTCGAGGTCAGGAGGGTTAGGTCGCCCGACGAGGCGCCGGCGCCCGGTGTGGTCGAGTCGCTGACCAGCGCGCAGGCGATCTTCTTCGCGCCCAGCAACCCGATCCTGAGCGTCAGGCCGATCCTCGAAACGAAGGGCGTGGAGGAGGCGATCAGGCGCTCCGGCGCGGTGAAGGTCGCGGTCAGCCCTATAGTGGGAGGCAGGGCAATGAGGGGCCCCGCGGACAGGCTCATGGTCGCGTTCGGTTATGAGCCCGGCGTGGTAGGGGTGGCGCAGTTCTACGAGGGCCTGATAGACGGGTTGGTCATAGACAGAGCTGACGAGGAGCTCGCTGGCACCATCAGATCGAGGTTCGGGATCGAGGTGCTGGTTACCGACACCCTGATGACCTCGAGGGAGGCTGCGAGGTGGCTGGCGGGGGAGGTTCTGAACTTCGCGGTCAGGCTCGGTGGGACGCGTGGTTAATACTCGAGCGCTGCGGGGCGGAGCCGTGAGCGCCGGGGCAGTCAGGGAGCACAGGGAGAGGGCCCCTAGTTCGGTCAAGGTCGGGATCGTGACCGCGAGCACCTCGAGGTACGCGGCGTTCAGGCGGGGCGAGAGGGTCGTCGATGACTCCGGCGACGCGGTCGAGGAGGTGATGAGGGCGAGGGGATACTCGGTGGTTAGGTACGGCGTCGTCGACGACGACGTCAAGCAGATCAGGGAGGCCGTGCTCAGGGGGATCGCGGAGGGCTGCGACGCGTTCGTCGTGGTCGGAGGGACTGGCGTGACCGCGAGGGACGTCACGGTCGAGGCGATCAGGCCGCTGTTCGAGAAGGAGCTGCCGGGGTTCGGAGAGGTCCTCCGGCTCGAGAGCTACAGGAGGATCGGGGCCGCGGGGATGCTCAGCAGGGCGACCGCGGGCGTCGTGAGAGGCGCGGCGGTCTTCGCGTTCCCCGGCTCGCCGGACGGCGCGAGGCTCGCGGCGGAGCTGATCGCGGAAGAGCTCCCCCACTTGGTCGGGCTGATCAGGGGCTCCTGACCTCAGCCCTTGAAACGGATTTATCCCCATCTGCCCTAGCTCGGCGGATGTCGGAGGGCGTCATCGAGGCCCACCGGCGGGTCTGGGAGGAGTCGATCAGGGACCCTGAGGGCTTCTGGAGCAGAGTCGGGTCGGAGCTCGAGTGGTTCAAGAGGTGGGACGTTACCCTCGACGACTCCCGACCGCCCTTCTACAGGTGGTTCGTCGGGGGAGAGATCAACATCGCTCACAACTGCCTCGACAGGCACGTGGGGCGCGAGAAGGCGGACAAGGTCGCGCTGATCTGGGTAGGGAGCGAAGGGCAGGTCAGACGCTTGACCTACGGGGACCTCCTCAGAGAGGTGAACAGGTTCTCCGCGGCGCTGAGGTCGCTCGGGGTCAGGAGGGGTGACAGAGTGACGGTCTACATGCCGATGGTCCCCGAGGCGATGGTGGCGATGCTCTCGGCGGCGAGGCTCGGAGCGGTGCACAGCGTCGTCTTCAGCGGCTTCGGGGTTCAAGCGCTCTCTGACAGGCTCTCCGACTCCCAGTCAAGGGTCGTGGTGACCGCCGACGCAATGACCAGGAGGGGGAAGACGGTGAGGTTGAAGGAGGTCGTTGACGAGGCCGCCGAGAGGTCCGGCTGCGTCGAGTCCGTGGTCGTCCTAAGGAGGACCGGAGCCGAGGTGAAGATGCGGGCGTCGAGGGACTTCTGGTACCACGAGCTGGTCTTCCAGGCCGGGAACGACGCCGAGGTCAGGCCAGAGCCTGTCAAGTCCGAGGATCCCCTCTTCATCCTCTACACGTCAGGGACGACGGGGAGGCCGAAAGGCGTCCTGCACCTCCACGGCCAGTACGCGGTCTGGGCCTACTCCCATACGAAGTGGCTCTTCGACTGGCGAGACGACCACGTCTTCTTCTCGACGCCCGACATCGGCTGGATCAACGGCCACAGCTACAGCACCTACGGCCCGCTCTTGAACTGCGCGACGGTCCTCTGGTACGAAGACGCCCCGGATCACCCGCACCCTGGCGTCTGGTGGGAGATCGTCGACGAGCACCGGGTCACCGAGATGTGGGTCGCGCCAACCGCGGTGAGGCTCCTGATGAAGTACGGCGACTCGGTCCCGCGCAAGTACTCCTTGAGGTCGCTGAGGCTGATCGTCAGCGCCGGCGAGATACTCGGTGATGAGGCATGGAGGTGGCTCCATGAGAACGTCGCTAGGCGGAGGGTGGGCTGCTACGTGATCGAGACTTGGGGTCAGACCGAGAACAGCGGCTTCATCGCCGCGCCTTGCGGACTCGGGATCGCTGGCGGGATCGCGTACAGGAAAGGTTCAGTCGGGTTGCCATACCCCGGGATAAGGATCGGGGTCCTCGACGACTCCGGGAGGGAGCTCGGGCCCGGAGAGAAGGGCAACATCGTCGTCTACCCGCCCACGCCTCCCGCGTTCATGTACTCAGTCTGGGGCGACCCAGACCGCTACGTCAGGACTTACTGGCAGAGGTTCGGCGTCTACTTCACCGGCGACTACGGTCACGTCGATCGGGATGGGTACGTCTACGTCCTCGGGAGGGTCGACGACGTCGTTAAGGTCGCGGGGCACAGGCTCGCTCCAGCGGATTTAGAGAACGCGGCCTCCCGTCATCCAGCGGTCGCGGAGTGCGCGGCCGTCTCTGTCCCCGACCCGGTCAAGGGCGAGGTCATCGTGGTCCTCGTCACGCCGAAGGCCGGCGCGGAGAGGTCGAACCTCGCGGAGGAGGTGAGGGAGCTGGTCAGGAGGGAGCTGGGGGCCGTCGCCACGCCGGAGAGGGTGATCGTCGTCGAGAGGCTGCCCAAGACGCGGACCGGGAAGATCATGCGCAGGGTCATCAGGGCCGTCCTGACGGGCACGGAGGTCGGTGACGTTTCGACGCTCGAGGACGAGGCGAGCGTGAGGGAGGTCCTCGAGGCTAAAGAGGCGCTGGAGCGGGAGCTCTCGGGGGCGCGTTGAATGGGCTCGACCGATTGGCTACTCGTGGTCCTGGAGCCCGACGTCGAAGACTTCGAGCCCCTAACGCTGACGAGGGCTTTTTGCGAGCTGATCGTGGGGAGCAAGACCCTCCTGGACCGCTACAGGGAGACGTGGCTCCGGGGCTCTGGCTCCCCGATCGTCCTGACGAGGCCCCACCTGGCTGAGGTCCTGAGGGAGAGGAGGCCGGACTGCGTGATCAACGACGCGGACGGCATCTCGTCCCTGGACGTGGTCGTCGTCAACCCGGTCTTCCCGCCGACCGATCGGGTGCTGAGGGCCCTCGAGCCGCTCATGAGGGAGCGCGTCGCGATGACTTGCGGCGGCGAGCTGGTCGGGGCGAGGCTCAGGGGCGAAGTTTTCTCTGGACTGATCGGCGAGGGCCGGACCCTCCGGCCGGACGCGCTAGCGGTGACAGAGCTGGCAGTCGAGGTGAGGGAGGTGGTGGGGCTCAGGAAGCTCGGGGGCTTCTGGGACCTCGCGGCGGTGGGCGTCGAGCTTCTCGGGTCCGACCTCGAGGAAGTCGGATCAGAGGAGTGGGAAGGAGAGGTCCACGAACCGGTCCATGTGCTCGGCGAGAGGCGGCGACTGGTCGTGAAAGAGGGAGCGGTCGTCGAGCCGAACGTCACCTTCGACGTCAGGAAGGGCCCCATCGTGGTCGGAGAGGGCGCGGTCGTGATGTCCGGGTCCAGGGTCGAGGGGCCGTGCTTGATCGGGAGGTCCTCGGTCGTCTTCCCCGGCTCCCAGGTCGTCGCCTCGTACTTCGGCGAGAACTGCCGGGTCGGCGGCGAGGTCGAGCGCTCGGTCTTCCTCGGCTTCTCCAACAAGAGGCACTACGGGTACGTCGGCCACTCCTACGTCGGCGAGTGGGTGAACCTCGGCGCGGGGACCACGTTCTCGAACCTCAAGAACACCTACGGGATCGTGAGGGTGAGGGCAGCGAGGGGGTTCCGGGACACGGGCATGACCTTCCTCGGCCCCGCGGTCGGCGACCACGTCAAGACTGCGATCGGGACCACCGTGTTCTCCGGGAAGCGAGTAGGTGCCTTCAGCCACCTCTACGGCGCTGTAACGACTGACGTCCCGCCCTTCACGGTCTACGCAAAGTCCCTCGGCGCTGAGCCCGTCGAGCTCCGGGTCGACTCGGCCGTCGAGACCGCGAGGAGGATGATGTCCCGCAGAGGTATCAGGATGTCGGGGGCCTACGAGCGCATGGTCAGGAGGGCCTTCGAGCTGACAGCTCGCGAGAGGACGGAGGCCGGCGTGAGGCCTGGAGAGCTCCGGATCTGAACCCCTCGGTGAGCCCTCGGATCTGAGGTCTCCGAGACCTGGATCTCCAGCCTCGCTATTTCAGCGGGACGTACATCGAGCTCTTCGTCGCTCCGATCCCCGGCCTCCCGTGGACGACCCTCTTGTTGGTCATCGCGAACTCCCCGAGCCTGTGCCCGATCATCTCGGGGACGATCTCGACCTGCACGAACTCCTTCCCGTTGTGGACCGCGATCGTCATCCCGACCATCTCCGGGAGTATCACCATGTCCCTCGCGTGGGTCCTAATCGGCTTGTTGATCCCCAGCCTCCTGTACTTCCTGACCTTCTCGAGGAGCTTCCTCTGGGCATCGGTGAGGCCCCTTTTCAGGCTCCTCCTCTGCCTGCTGGGCAGCAGCTTGATGAACTCGTCCATGCTCATCTTCTGCAGCTGCTCGACCGAGTAGCCCCTGTAGGTGAACTCCCTCACCAACCCGAGCTCTTTTCCTCCGCACGCCTAAAATACGTTATCGCCTCGTCGGCCGCGCCGGACGTCTATCGCCGCCCCGGGCGACCCGCCGACCGCTCCCGCCTCACCGCTCCTCTGGCGCGCAGCTCGGATGGCTGTCATCGGGGCGGGAAAAGGGGTTAAATTAAGGCGGGGATTGGCACTGATCGGTGGTCTAGAATGGCTCTCTCGAGTCAACCCGTGATCATCCTGAAGGAGGGGACGACGAGGACGCGGGGAAGGGCAGCGCAGCGGAACAACATCGCCGCCGCGAAGATCATCGCGGAGATCGTGAAGACGACCCTCGGGCCGAAGGGGATGGACAAGATCCTCGTGGACTCGATCGGCGACGTGGTGGTGACCAACGACGGCGCGACGATCCTCGAGAAGATGGACGTCGAGCACCCTGCCGCGAAAATGATCATAGAGGTCGCTAAGACCCAGGACAAAATGGTAGGGGACGGAACGACCACGGCCGTCGTCCTGGCGGGAGAGCTGCTAAGGAAGGCCGAGGAGCTGATCGACCAGAAGGTCCACCCGAGCACCGTGATAACCGGCTACAGGAGGGCGATGACGGTCGCGCTCAGGCGGCTCGACGAGATCGCCAAGCAGGTGAGCCTCCAGGACAGGGCGACCCTGAAGAAGATCGTCAAGACCTCCCTCGGTAGCAAGTCCCTCGGCTTCGCGACCGACCACATAGCCGACCTCGCGATCGAGTCTGTCCTCAGCGTCGTCAAGGAGGTGAACGGGAAGCTCAAGGCCGACAAGGACGACATCCAGATCGTCAAGAAGATGGGCAAGAGCCTCCTCGAGTCCCAAGTGGTCAAGGGGATCATCGTCGACAAGGAGGTCGTCCACCCCGCGATGCCCAAGGTCGTCAAGAACGCGAGGATAGCGCTGATCGATGCCCCCTTTGAGATCGAGAAGACCGAGTTCAGCGCCGAGATCAGGATCAGGAGCCCGGAGCTGATGAAGCAGTTCCTCGACGAGGAGCACAGGATCCTACAGGAGATGGTCGATAAGGTCGCGGGCGTGGGGGCCAACGTCGTCTTCTGCCAGAAGGGCATCGACGACGCTGCCCAGTTCTTCCTCGCGAAGAGGGGGATCCTCGCGGTGAGGAGGGTAAAGAGGAGCGACATGGAGAAGCTCGAGAAGGCGACCGGTGGCAGGATCGTCACGAACTTCGAGGACCTCCAGGCAAAGGACCTCGGTTGCGCGGCCTTGGTCGAGGAGAAGAAGATCGGTGAGGACAGGATGGTCTTCGTCGAGGGCTGCGAGAACCCGAAGGCGGTCGCGGTCCTGATCAGGGCAGGACTTGAGAGGCAGCTCGACGAGGCCGAGCGCTCCTTGAACGACGCGATCATGAACGTCATCAACATCGTCGAGGACAACAGGTTCGTGCCTGGAGGGGGTGCTGTCGAGGTCGAGCTAGCTAAGGCTGTACGGGAGGAGGCTGCCAAGTACCCGGGGAAGGAGCAGCTCGCGATGATCGCCTACGCCGAGGCCCTCGAGGCGATCCCACGGACCCTAGCTGAGAACTCCGGCTTCGACCCGATTGACATAATGACGGCCCTCAGGAACAGGCACGCCGAGAACGGTATCTCCTACGGCATCAACGTCTTCACCGGTAAGGTCGAGGACATGTTCTCGATGGGCGTCATCGAGCCGATTAAGGTGAAGGTCCAGGCGCTGAAGTCCAGCTTCGAGGCCGCCGCGATGATACTGAGGATCGACGACGTCATCGCAGCCTCGAAGAAGAAGGAGGAGAAGGAGAAGTCGAAGACCGGAGAGGAGGAGACCGGCACGTCGCCCGAGTTCGATTAGGCTAATTCTTCTTATTTTTAGTTCATATCGTAAGCGCACGAGCCACTTCTCCTAATCTCCGCCGACTGGGGCTTCGAGAGGTCAACCTACGAAGCCTATCATAGAGAGGAGGACCGTGACGGTCGCGAGCAGCGTGAAGGCCGCATACAGGAGGTTCCTACCGTCCTTAGATAAGAACGGCGCCGAGAGGGCCGCAAGGCCCGCGAGGAAAAGCAGCGCGAGCGCCAGCTAACCCAGCGTGCCGGGGAATATCGCCGTGAGGAGCGCCAACACCAACATGAGTCCAGAGGAGACGGCCTTGGTGAAGATTAGGAGGTGATCTTGTGGCCCCAGGGACTCGAATGGTGGACGTCGTAGGCGACCCGTGCTTCGGCAGCTAAAGCCCCGCTTAGGATGCCGGACGTGACCGAGTCTGACCACATGAACGTCGACTCCCTCTTGTGGGTCAGGGGCGTGAGGCTGTGCTGGTCGGCCCCCACGTAGTAGAGCTTCGGCCTAGTCCCCTGGTCCGGCTTTCTCACAGTGGCCCTCGTCGGACAGACAATCACGTAGGCGAGTCCGAGCCCTACCTCGATCCTGTGAGCTCAGAAGTGGCACTTGGCCGCGGTGTTGGTCTCCATCCGCCCGAAATGCGCACGAAGTTGATCTCCGCGTCTGGGACCTGACGTTCGCCGGTAGCCTCACCCCGTAAGATCGCTACTGATGACTCGATGAGGTCCTCTAGTCCCTACTAACTGGTTTGTCAATAAGACGCTTCCGATCGGGTTTACACCCAGCTCGCCTGGGAATTCGGCTATGGCCCCGCGGAACGCCTCAGCGTCGTGATACATCCGCGCTCGCGACGTAAGTGAATTCGCTCACGAAAGCCATCTTTTTCTTCTCTTATAGGCCTTCACCTCTCTGAAGCTCTTTCGTCCCGACTCCCCTAATCCCATTAGAAACTCCTGCACGTCTCTATTTCTCATTATATCCTGCGATTGTCCGTCTAACATAATACGCCCGTTCTCTAACACGTACGCGTAATCAGCTATTTCTAACGCCTTTATAGCGTTTTGTTCAGCTAATAAAATAGTAATGTTTCCTTCTTCGTTTATTCGGCGAATAGTTTTAAACAGCTCATTAATTATACTAGGCGCGAGTCCTAGAGACGGCTCATCAAGTAACATAACTTTGGGTCTGCCCAGGAGTGCTCTAGCTATAGCGAGCATTTGTTGCTCTCCGCCGCTAAGATAGCCTGCACGAAGGTCTTTGAGTTCCTTTAGCCTCGGAAAGAAATCAAACGCTGTGCTTATATCATCGTCTGATAGTCCGACCTTTAAGTTTTCAAGCACGGTCAGCTCCCGGAAGATCCTCCTCCCCTCCATAACGTGCAGGATTCCAAGCTTCGCAACCTTATCTGCGGACAGATTGTCTATTCTCTCACCTTCGAACTCGATTGTCCCCCTTGTAACTCTACCGCGTTCTGCGGCTATAACGCCTGATATGCTCTTCAACGTCGTAGATTTACCCGCACCGTTTGAACCGAGTAGTGCGACGATCTGTCCTCTGGGAACTTGTAGTGATAACCCACGTATAACAACAATAAACGGATCGTATGTTATTTCTATGTTGGTGAGCCTTAACATGCTCACTTTCCTAGGTAACCGTCGTCTCTCGGCAATGTCACTTCTGCTACCCTAACGAACTTTCCGCCCTCGATCTTCCAGATCCAGATGGTCGTCGTCGACCTATGATCCATCGGCGTGAATCCTAACGGAGGCGTAAGCCCCTTTGTGTCGAAATTCGTGATGCTCTCCCATGCCCGTCTCACGTTCTCTCCGCTAAGATCGTCACCGGCGCGCCTCAACGCTTCAACCAGCACCATGGCGCTTATCCAGCCGGACACGTACTGAGTGGTGTGACGATCGTCCGGGTGGAAACGCCTGTGGGCCTCCAGCAGATCCTTCATGCCCGGCACGTCGTATCCCCACGGAACGAAGGGTGCGCCGAAGTAGGTGCCCTCTGCGAGCGGCCCCAACCTCTCCACTAAGGGCTCCCAGTAAATCGAGTAGAGGAAGTTCACGAACTCCGCCTTTAGCCCGACCTCACGAGCCGTCCTCAAGACGAGCGCCGTCTCGGCGGGCGGCAGCATTGTAGCCACGACGTCCGCGTTGTACGCCTTGATCCTCTGCATCTGCTCCAGCGCCGAGGTGCTACCGATCTCGACCACCTCGACCATTACCTCGTATCCTAAGTCCTTGGCGTAACTCTCCACACCAGGCTTCACCAATGGCGCGAACGCCTTTGTCTCCCAGACGATGGCCAGTCTAGGGGCCCGTGGCCCAGCCCACTTATCCTTGAACCACTTCAAGAACGCCCTGTAATGGTCGGTGTAGCTGCCGAGTGGTGCAGGGAAGTACCACGGATACTTCCTGGCGTCGGCAAATGGTCCGGCCATAGAGGTGTCACTATATGGTATGCGAGCTTCCGCCACCATCTGATAGATGGCGGCCACCACGTGGGTCCCACACGTAACGAAGGCCGACAGCTTATACTGTTCCTTCCACCTAGTGAAAATCCGAATAGTGGTCTCCGGTTTGTATTCGTTGTCCTCTATCAACAGCACGATCTCCCTGCCGTTGACGCCGCCCCTCTCATTCACGATCCTTATGTAGTCCCTTATTCCCTTTATTCCGTCCTCGGCCGGCCCAGCGAATGGACCCGTTAAGCAGAAGGCGTAACCCACATAGATCTTCTCGGCGGGCCTTGGCGCGGGAGTCGTGAGTGGTTGGGTCACTAGGACACCCGCGACTATGGCTAAAATCGCAACCACTACTAAGAGTGCAACCACCTTTTTCATGCCGACTACACCGTTCGCTCAAGATTAAATATTGTCTGGTATATAAATATTAACCCAACACGTTCATGTCATGGGTGAAAAATTTTGAGCGACCCCCTACCTCGATTTAGGCCACCCCTCCTATTTTCGGTCCACAATTCGACTAATGCGCTGTAGCCCGCTTTAAGGTATCATCGATGGACGATATAGTATAGTATACAAGCTTAGTACCTAAACGGCCAGAGCTTGAAATATTGCTTAACCTTTCTCAGCAGAGCTACAACACCATACGGCTCGGTTAGAATTATTACGATGATTATCGCCCCATATATAACAAGTTTGAATGCCTCGACGTATGCAGATACTTCTGGTGAGATCACGTATAAATAAGTCACTGTAATGTATCTAATTCCCTCGCTCAGTATGATTATGATAAACGAACCCAATATCGATCCCCATATCCGCCCTAATCCACCTAACAGAATTATTGCGATATATTCGATAGTGACTCTTAACTCAAAGTGACCAGGTATTATTACTCTAACGAAATATACGTAGGTTGCACCAGCAAGTCCAGCATAGAACGAACTTATGGTAAAGGCCAACAACTTATATCTGTAGACATTTATACCCAAAACTTCTGCTGCGTTTTCATTATCACGTATCGCTACAAAAGCCCTTCCTATTCTACTTCTCATTAGATTGTGGGCTGTAATAATAGAGAATACAGCTAGACCAAGTGCGATGTAATAAAAGTAAAGGTTCCTAAAAGTCCCAGAGATAGTAAATGGTCCAAGAGCAACGTCCGGTAAGATGAATCCGTGTGGTACGCCTAGTAAGGGTGCAACCGACGGTAGATGTATTATGAAAAAGATGATGTAATGTGCTAGCAGAGTCGAAATAGCGAGGTAGAAGCCCTTAATACGTAATGAGGGGGCTCCGAAAACAAAGCCTGCACACGCAGCGGCGAGCCCTCCTATAAAGATCGCCGGAAGAAACTGTAGGCCCGCATACCTGGCGGCTACGGCGGCCGCGTATGCGCCTACAGCCATGAGCGCAGAGTGTCCAAGCGAAACCTGCCCTGCAAATCCCGTTAATATATTGAGTCCTATTGAACTAATAATAGCAATGAAAATGTAAATAGCAACGACGCTATAGTAAGTCGGAGTAATTAAAGGAAATACTAGTAACAGAATTGACCCGATTATCAGAGCTAAGCGTTCGATCGGTGTCCTAGCGATCGCTATCTCATCTTCATAACTCTTACTATAAATTCCGCTGGGTGCAGACATCTCTAAATCCTCTCTATTCTTTCTGTCCCTAATAGACCGTACGGTCTGATCATCATGACTATCAATGCAAGTAGCAGGGGAAAGGCATCACGGAACCCTGGACCCACCGAAGGTTCCAACAACCCACCTATCGATTCGCCAACTCCTATCAAAATTGAGCCCAATATTGCGCCTCCGACGCTGTCCAGTCCTCCTACTATTGCTGCTACGTAAACTCTCAGGGCAACAAAAAGCAGATAGTAACTGACGAACCCGAAGACTCCAGACAACAGCACTCCTGCGACTGTGGAGGAGACTGCCGAGATAGTCCATGCCGTTGCTATGACTGTTCTCACGTTAACGCCAAGGGCCATCGCTAAGGCCTGGTCTTCTCCTGCCGCCCTCATCGATAACCCTAACTTAGTTTTCTGATAGAACAGCAATAATACAGATACGAGGATAGTCGAGACCAAGGCGCTATATACTGATACTGACGGGAGGATAATTGGTCCGATTCGAATCGGTTCAGCTGGGAAGGAGACAGGGGCGGCCAGCGGAGTGACCCCCCATATGAGCTGCGACGTACCCTGAAGGCTGATCCCTAACCCAATCGTTACCAAGATCGCCGCGAACACCGGCCTCGCCAGCAACGGTCTTAATACCGCTCTTTCTATAAGCGGTCCTACTAGTCCGGTAGCGATAATTGCCAACATCAGTCCGATTATCAGATTGGATGCTACGAGGACCGTGAACGTATATGCGACATATGCCCCAATGAGTAACAGCTCTCCCTGTGCGAAGTTAACCACTCGACTCGACCTGTATATGATATTGAACCCTAGCGTTAATGGTGCGTACAAGGTTCCAGTTAACGCGCCCGCGATTAGAATCTGCGTTAACGTTATAAGATCTAGAGTTGCCATCAGATTATCCCTCGATTCTCCTTATTTTAAGCCTAGATTGCAAAATAGCGGTAGTCCCATCTCTATAAGTGACTTGAACCCTTGCGTCAACGCCTTCCTCATCGGAGTACAATGCATTGAGGATCTCACCATACCGTTGATATACGAACTTCCGACGTAATTTCCGGGTTCTAGTGAGCTCCAAATCATCAGCGTCTAACTCCTTATGTAGTATTGTAAATCTTCTCACCCTCATCTTTTCTGGTAAAATGCGATTAATTCTAGTCACTTCTCCTGCTAACAATTCATAAACCTCGGGTTTTTGGGAAAGGTCCGCGTAATCGCTGAACGAGATCCCTTGACGTTCAGCCCATTTTGAGACGTTTTCGAAATCGATGTTCAGGATCGCGACCAAGTGCGGCTTGCCCTCCCCATAGACAACCGCCTCTTTTATGAAGGGGCTGAATTTCAGCTTGTTCTCTATGTACTGTGGCGAGAACTTTGTACCGTCTGCCATAGTCATTAAATCACCAAGCCTGTCGATTACTACTAAGTGACCGTCCTCATCTATCACGCCTATGTCGCCGGTGTGTAGCCATCCGTCGGCTAAGGTCCTTCTGGTCGAGTCCAGATCTTTGTGGTATCCTATGAAAACATTCTCTCCTTTAATGAGTATCTCACCGGTCTCAGAGATCTTGATCTCAACGCCCGGCACAGGTCTGCCGCAAGTTCCAACTTTGATGTCCTCACCCTGATGGGTAGCGCCTAGCGCAGCCGACTCCGTCGTACCATACACTTCCCTCAAGTTCACCCCTAATGCTCTGAAGAAAATGAAATAATCGGCGCCTAATGCGCCACCCCCTGTTGCTGCAAACCTGACCCTCTTGAGTCCGTACTTATCAAGAATCGGTCGGTATGTTAGCCAATAAAAGATCCATCGCATCAATTGCAAGTAGAACGGAATCGGTTCCTTTCTTAGTTGTTTCTCGACTATATCATGTGCTATTGACATGCCTATGTCGTAAACCTTGCGCTTCAACCATGTTGAATCTGAGGCTCTGAACATAATATCGGACGCTATTCTCTCCCACATCCTAGGAGGTCCAGCGATCCTAGTAGGCGCGATCTCGCGGAGATCACTCATCGCGGTCTCAGGTTCTTCAGGGAAGTTGTAAGTCACCCCTCCAAGTATGGAAATGATTATCTGGATCTGCTCACCAATCCATGCGAATGGTAGGATCGATACATAGTCCTCATTAGCGCTTAGCGGAGCGACCTCTATCCATTTCTGTGCTGAGAATATTAGATTTCTGTGAGTGAGCATAGCCAACTTCGGGACCACCCCCGTTGTGCCAGAAGTCAGACAGAGCAGTGCTACATCGTCCGCCCTTCCACTGTACACAATGTCTTCGAGTACTTTCGATTCACCGTCCTCGACTGCTTTCTTGCCTATCACCTGAAGTTGGGAGAAACTCATCAGCATGGGGTCCTCGTAATGTCTCATGCCTCTCTCGTCGACGTATATGATTTTACGTAAAGTAGGGACTTGATCCTTAATCTGTAATACCTTATCCACTTGCTCTTGGTCGTATGCTAATATTACTTTGCTGTCAGACCGCCTCAATAACTCAGCTATCTGATCTGGAAGAAAGTCAGGGTACAACGGCACGGGACATCCCCCGATGGCTTGAGTAGCAAGCTCCGTGAACAGGAGCTCCCTGTGATTATCACCTAAAATCGCCACTTTATCCTCTTTGCCCACACCTAAGTGCATCAGTCCTAGCGCAGTCTTCCTCACCTCCTCCGCGTACTGGCTCCACGTGAGCGTCTGCCATATTCCCAGCTTCTTCTCACGCACGGCAGGGGCTCTACCGTGTGTCTTCACCCTATCGAAGAGGAGCTGCGGAATCGTGTCACCTTTAAGCAACGCTTTCACCTACGTAAGCCCTGACAACTCTCATGTCCTTGAACACCTCCTGCGGTCTTCCCTCCGCGATCTTCATACCCCTGTCCATTACCATGACCGTATGGGAGAGGTCTTTAACTACGCTCATGTCATGTTCGACCAAAATTATCGTGATTCCCCTTTCTTCATTGATGTCTATGATATACCTACACATGTCCTCCTTCTCTTCTATGCTCATACCAGACATCGGCTCGTCTAACAGTAGGAGTTCTGGTTCCAAAGCAAGCGCCCTGCCTAACGCAACACGCTTCTGAATGCCTATCGGTAAGGCTCCCGCAGGAAACTTCCTGTACTTCTCTAGATTCAAGAAATCTATAATTTCTTCTACAATTGCTCTATTCCGTACTTCCTCGTGTTTTGCAGGCCCTATGAAGAGTGCACATAAGATAGGATTTGCGTTCATCTTAATGTGCCTGCCCGTCATTATATTATCAATGACTGACATACTCCTGTAAATTTCGATACCCTGAAACACCCTTGCGATGCCGATTTGTGCTCTCTTGTGTGGCGACAAATCAGTTATTTCTCTGCCGTTAAAAATTATCCTTCCCCTCTGTGGTTTGTAAAAGCCGTTTATACAGTTTAGAACTGAGGTCTTACCAGCGCCGTTTGGACCTATGATCGAGTAGATCTGCCCCGACGGAACCCTGAAGCTTAGGTTCTGAACCGCCGTGACCCCTCCGAAGCTGAGGTTCAAGTCGATGACCTGAAGGGTGTATTCACCGCTCATTCATCATCCACCTCTCTCCGCCCGATCGGTCCGGGAGACGTAATGAGTCGGTGACAACGTAGGTCCTCCGGCGACTGGCACTACGGAAGCGATCAACAACTGCGATCTTCTAAACGGCGTGAGGCCCTCGTGAATTACCCACCTTTCACGCTCACCGGCCTGCATCGGAATTACATCGCCGCCGGAGGCTGCAGAGCGAGATGTCGCTAATTCCGCAATGGTCCGCACGACGGACCGGGACATCATCGCTAACCCGCAATGATAGGGAGATAGCACCAAAGCCTCGCGAAAGGTCTTTTTGTACCTCCGATATTAATGTTTCACTCTTCCATTTATCATCGAGATAAGGTGAACTCGGGAATCCGCAAACAGGGGCCGGAGCCCCAGATGGAGGTTCACCGCGTCGCGCTCAATCCGCCCTCCCACCATTTCGCCCTGCACGAAAGGGTCAGTATCCGGCGAAGCAGGTTATGAACTCCTCCCACCACTTCGCGGACGGATCGTAAGGGCTGTAAAGCATCACACTGTCGGCCATCCCGTCGTACCTCCTCTTGATCTCACGTGCGACCTCGTCGGGCTCGCCCTCGAGGGCGAACTCGGTGAAGACTTCGTCGGTCACCAGGTTCTGCATCTCCCGCCACTTCCCCTTGAGCGAGAGCTCGTGAAGACTTTCGGAAAGGTCCCCCAACCCGCTCGCCTCGAGCACGCCCCGATAGGTCCTCGTCGAGGCGTAGAAGGCGATCTGCGACCTCAGTTGCTCCTTGGCCCGTTCTATCTCCTCTCGGTCCTTCCCGACTGCGGCGAACGCAGGAACAGTGACGTCGACGTCTTCTCTGCTCCGGCCAGCGGACTCGAGTCCCTTCTTCAGGGAGGGCAGTACGACCTCCTTCAGGTACTTCAGGCTATGGAAGGGGTGGACCATCAATCCCTGACACAGAAGGCCCGCGAGCTTGACCATTGCCTTGTTGACTCCCGCCAGATAGATCGGGATCTCGGGGCGCTCTATGGGGCCGGGGTCGAAGAACGGAGTCATCAGGCTGATCCTATAGAACTTCCCCTCGTATCGCAACGGTTCGCCGTATTGCCAGCAACTCCAGACCGCCCTTATCGCCTCTATCGTCTCCTTCATCTTCGCGATGGGCGACTCCCACTTCATCCCGAACCTCCGCTCGATGTGGCCCTTCACCTGGCTGCCGAGACCGAGGACGAACCGGCCGCCGCTAAGGGCCTGGAGGTCCCACGCGGCGTAGGCGAGAGCAGTCGGGCTCCTCGCGAACGCAACGGTTATGCCCGTTCCGACGACCGACCTCTCGGTATGCTGGATCACGACCGAGGCCTGTATCAGCGAGTCGTGCGAGGTCTCGCTGACCCAGAGCGTGTGAAAGCCCGCGCCGTCTGCTGCACGTGACAAAGTAGCCAACTTCCTGATGTCGTCTGCGTGAATGATGGCGTCCAAGTCCATCGACTCGACCTCCTGCCGGTGGAGTCCGGGTTCTGGACTTAACGGTTGCTCCACAGATACCCGAAGGGCGCGGCCCGGTTGGGGCATGATCGGGAAGCCGTTCGGGGACCACATGGGCCAGCTGCACGCCGTCACGATTGCCTCCTCTCACCTATGTCATACTGAGTACCGGGTCGGCTCGGCTCTTCCCTCCTCACAGGTCAGTCTGGAGCGACCGGCCTCATCCCCACATCACGTTCCCTCGGCGACTTAATGTGGTTTCGTTTATAACTAGGCGAGACGCCCGTCAGGAAGGGGCCGTGGTCTAGAGGTATGACGCCGCCCTGACGCGGCGGAGGTCGCCGGTTCGAGTCCGGCCGGCCCCAATTCGCTTATGGATTGGAGGAGCTGAGTCGGTCTATTACGGATAAATATCGAGGCCTGAGAGAGGCCAATGGAGGTGATGTAGGTCGTGGCGTCGGCGGTAGGGGTGTCGCTGCTCAAGCTCAGGCTGACGATGGCGACCGTATGGTTCGCGGTCTTCGGGGCCGCGGCGCTGATACTCACGGCGATAATCCTCTACCTCGGGCTGCCCACGTTTTACGTCTACGGAGTTATCGGCTTCGTGTTGGTCTTGAACCTCCTCCAATGGCTCTTCGGGCCCTACGTGATAAATGCGGTCTACCACGCGAGGCCAGCTGATCCGGTCTCCGAGGGTTGGCTCTATGAGTCCGTCAGGAACCTAGCACAGCGCAGCGGCCTCTCGAGGGAGCCGAAGGTCATGGTCGCCGAGATGGACCTCCCCAACGCCTTCGCGTACGGCAGCCCGTTGACGGGACCGATGGTCGCGGTGACTCGTGGGATCCTGAGGAGGCTTCCCCGCGACGAGCTGGAGGCGGTCCTCGCCCATGAGGTCGGACACCTGAAGCACAGGGACGTCGTGGTGATGCTGATGATCAGCCTTCTTCCCGCGATCATCTACTACATCGGATACTCCCTTTACATGTCCGGAGTAATAGGAGGAGGCAGGAGGAACGGAGGCGCCTACGCCCTGCTCGCGGGGCTAGCCCTAATCGCCCTGAGCTTCGTCTTCAACATCTTCGTCTTCCTGATGAGCAGGCTCAGGGAGTACTACGCGGACTCGCACGCGGCGCTGGTGGTCCAAGACGGCGCGAGGAAGCTCCAGAGGGCGCTGGTCAGGATAATGGCCTTGACTGGTAGGGTGAGGCCCGAGGAGCGCGTGAAGTCTGAGACGCTGAAGATGTTCTTCATCTCAGACCCCGAGGCGTTCATCGACCCCGACGTGAACGTCGACGCGGTGATCGAGAGGCTCCGGAGGACCAGGCCGGGCCCGCTGGCTGACCTCTTCAGCACGCATCCGCATCCGGCGAAGAGGATACAGCACCTCGACAGGTTCATCGGCGCCTATTGACGCGAAGGCTTACGGATCGCAGCTCTACGAGACTACTGTCCCGAGGGCTCCCGCAGTAGTTCCGGCCTCCGCCTGAAGAGCTCTAGGACCTCGACCAACCTCTTCAAGGTAAGAGCGCTCAGCCCGTGCTCCAGGTATTCGGCCTCGGCCTCGGCGACCTCCTCCGGGACCCCCAGGACCCTCAAGAGCTCAACCAGGACGTCGTGCCTGCGTAGGACCTCCGATGCCAGCCTCCGGCCGCTTTCGGTGAGCACGAAGCCCCTGTACCGCTCGTAGCTGATGTATCCGAGCTCGTGGAGCCTCTTGAGCATCTTAGTCACGGCGGGGAGCTTGACGTTCAGGTGCGAGGCGACGTCTGATGAAGTGGCGTAGCCCTTCACCCTCTCCAGCGCGTAGATCACCTCAAGGTAGTCCTCGACGTCCGGCTGGTGCTTCCTCCCGGCACGTCTTACCCGCTTGATCTGCTGGAGGATCGCGGCCTCCCTGCCAGCCTCGCCCCCCAAATCACGCATACCGCGATGACCCGCTATATCTCCGTTGGTCGAATCCCGAGTCTGTAGGAGGAATCAGAAGTAGCCGTAAAGCGTCAGGAGTAGCGAGGGGACGAAGAGCGAAGCCCAAGCTCTCCTGCTGTAACTGAAGACCTTCAATCCATCGAGGGGCCCGAACGGCAACAAGTTGAACAGGGCGAGGAACGAGTTGAGGGCGCCCACCACGAAGACCACCCTACCTAAGGGAGATGCGGGCGAAGCGAGCTGCAGCACCAGGGACGAAGCGTAGCAGACCAGCGCGATCGCGATGTTCGACGTCGGGCCGACGGCCGCGATCCTCGCCAGCGCCCTCGCGCTCGGGATTCCGAGGACGTTCACCGCACCAGGGGCTATGACCTTCAGCGGCGAGAAGACCGAGAGGAGCGTCAGGAGCGCGCCGATCGGGGAGAGCTTGAAGACGGCTGAGTACCCGAGCCTCTGGGCCTCGTACTTGTGGGCCAGCTCGTGAACGAGGAAGGAGGCCGTGAAGGCCCCGACCGCGAGGGCGAGGTGCGGCAGGTCCGTCCACCCGGTCCTGAGGAGCGTGAAGCCCACCGCGGTGACGAGCGCGGAGCCGATAGCAAGGTTCGCGGCCTCCGAACCGCTCAGCCTCATCGCGACCCTCTCCGGCCTCCTCTCGCGGACAACCGACTCGACGCGCTCGATCTCGATCGGCGACCTCGCGAGGTGTAGGTACTTGCAGCCGTGGGCCTCGGGGAGCCGGTGCTCCGCGCAGTGGTACTGCCCGCAGTAGGCGCACTTGAACGGGAGGACCTCCTCCTTGTCGCAGACGGCGCACCGCATGATGACGCCTACGTGACTCGTTCAGGTGAATATAAGGTGCTTAGGGATCCAGGTTCCCTACGAGAGGACAAGGCTGGGGATATCGAGGACGTACCAGATCCCGCGGACCCTCCTTGACATGACCGTCACGGATGCCGCGAGGCTGATCGATGGATCTGGCGCTCGTTCAGAGAGGTCCCACGGGTCTGACCCGCAAATCGGTCGTCGACTCTCGCGGGCTTCATGCGTCTTAGACGGGCAACTTGGGGCGCGACTCGCCGAGCGGTCGGAATCACTCATAAATTGGGAGGCGAGGGATGGGTGTAGGGCCGGGGTCCCATAGCGGCCATTGGGGCGGCCTGGAGCCCCGGAAGAACAGGAAGCCGCTGCCCCGATGAGGGGCGCGCGGGTTCGAGTCCCGCCCCCGGCGTCACGGTCGATCTCCGCCCCTCCGGCGCGACACACCTCTGGACCCGAGCTTGGTGGCTCTTCGACTAATTTCTAAATAAGACTGAGAGCACGCGGTCACAGGTGGCCCGAGCTTTTGGAGGCGACGAGGGAGGCCAAGCTGCTGGAGGAGTTCGGGCTGAACGAGCTCGAGCCCGGAGACCTCCCGATCGACCACCACTTCGTCAGGAGGAGGATAATCTTCTCCGCCAGGACGAAGGAGGAGCTCAGGGCCGCGATATCGCAGACCGGCTACTACGTCCTAACCGGGATAATGCCGTCCTCTGACAGGATACACCTCGGGACGATGGCGGTCGTCGAGGCCGTGAAGTGCTTCGCTGCGAAGGCCAAGTTCACGGTGCTCCTCGTCGCGGATCTAGAGTCCCTCGCAACTCGGAACGTGGGGCTCGAGGAGGGGAGGAGGATAGCCCTGGAGAACCACATCCCGACCTACCTGGCGCTGGGCATCGACCCAGAGAAGACCGTCTTCTACTTCCAGTCGGAGAACATAGACGTCCACAGGATAGCAGCTGACGCGGCGAGGGAGATCACGCTCAACGAGTTCAGGGCCGTCTACGGGAACGCCGAGCCCTCGAGGATCGTCTCGAGCCTTTACCAGATAGGTGACGTGCTCTTCCCTCAGCTCGCCTTCGACCTCCCGGGCGTCATCCCGGTCGGGCTTGACCAGGATCCGCACCTGAGGCTAGCGAGGGACTACGTCAGGAGGACCCCCTTCTTCAGGTTCAGGCCGATCATCGGCGCCTACATTAGGGACGTTCCCAGCCTTAGGGGCGAAGGGAAGATGAGCAAGAGCGACCCCTTCTCCGCGATCTTCATCCCCGAAGAGGACGCGGCAGAGCTGAGAAGGAAGGTCTTCAAGGCCTACTCAGGCGGAAGGGAGCCGATAGAGGTCCACAGGAGGCTCGGTGCGAACCTCGAGGTCGACGTGTCCTACCAGATTCTGAGGTTCCTCCTGAGGGACGACGCGGAGCTCGCGAGGATAACCGAGGAGTACGGGTCCGGGAGGATGTTGAGTGGCGAGATCAAGCAGTACCTTTTCGAGCTCCTCGCGGAGACTATGCGGGACCTGAGGGAGAGGATCGAACAGTACAGGGACCTCGTGAGGAGGGGAGGCGTGAAGTTCGTGAGGGACTCGAGGGAGTTGAGGGAAGCGGTCTCCACGATCTCCTGAAGGGAGCGATCAGGGGATCGAGTCGAGCGGCGTCGGGTTTTCCCTCTCGATGTAGGTCACGTGACGGAGCTCGCCGTTCACCCTGACCATGTGCTTGGAGGACTTCGGGGGGAGCTTCATTCCGGTGAGCGCGGCCCTCAGCACGTCCTCCTTCGTGACCGGGGGCTTGTTGTCCCAGGGCTCGACGACGATCTCCTCGCTCGAGTAATCGATTAGGTATGCGGGGATGTAACGCTTCCCGAGCCTCTTCATGCAGTTGTACCGGTGGTGGCCGTCGATGATGGTCATCGTCCGCGCGTCGACCAGTATCGGCCTCTTCAAGGCGCCGTCCCTCACGATCTCCCGCAGCAGCTCCTCGAGGTGCGCCGGGTCGTACTGCTCGTGCTCCCTGAGCTCGTCGAGCCTCATCAGCTTGGGTCCGGATATCGGGGTCTCCAAGTCGGGCCGTCGCCGAAATGGCCCGAATTTAACCTAGTCCCGGTCACGAAGCGCAACAAATAAAATCGGAGTGTCCGGACGATGCATACGTCGCGACCCCCTACGGAGGCGGGTCCCTCCGTCCGGCTGTATGGACCTACTCACGACCCCTCCTTGCTTGAGAGCCACCACGTCAGGTAGTCGTCCTTCCACCGCTTGGCCCTCTCGACCCTCTCCCGCTCGGCCCTTGCGCGCTCGGCCGCCTCGAGCAGCTGTTGGGGGCTCATCACGGCGCCGCAGGAGGTGCAAGAGTACACCTTCGAGGACCGCTCGTAGACCATCGTCCCGCCACACTCGGGACAGACCCGCATGCCAGGGGCTCATATCCGACGCTGTGGATTTAAACGTGATCCCCCAGAAGCTCCATCAGTCGGCGAGCGGCTTCGAAAGGACCTCCGCCCGCAGGCCGATCAGCCCAGCATCAGCGTTCCCCCGTCGACGACGATCACCTGACCGTTAACGAAGCTGAAGAGGTCGGAGGCCAGCGCTAGCGCCACCTTCGCGACCTCGGAGGGCTCGCCCCACCTGCCCATCGGCGACTCCTCAGCCAGCGCCTCCCGCTCGTCCTCCCGGAGGACGTCGTACGTCGCGGAGGTCTTGATGTTGCCAAGGGCCAAGGCATAGGCCCTCACCTTGTACCTTCTGTACTCGGCCGCGACCGCCCTCACGAGGCCCACGACCGCGAGCTTCGCGATCGAGTACGCAGAGCCGTACCTGTACCAGCTGAGGGCAGGGGTCGAGGAGGTGAGGATCAGGACGCCTCCCTCCATGAACGGAAGGAGGGCCCTGACAGCCCTGAAGGTCGAGAGTAGGTCGACGTTCAGGATCTTGACCAGCTCGTCCGCCCTCACCTCTCCGATCCCCCTGTACCAGATCTCAGGCTCGAGCGGGTAGCCGACGTAGCTGATCAGGACGTCCAGCCTCCCGAAGGCCCTCGTGACGGCCCCGGCCAGCACGCTCTCAGCCCCAGGCTCGGACAGGTCGAGCTGGAGGGCTTCGGCCCTCGCGCCCCTCCGCCTGCACTCCTCCGCCAGCCCCGACAGGACCCCTGCCCTCCTGCCTGAGAGCAGAAGGCTTGCGCCCTCGCTCGCGAAGAGCAGCGCGGTCTCCCTGCCCACCTCCCCTGTCGCTCCCAGGATGACGCACGACTTGCCCTCCAGAAGTCCGGGCCTCACGGCGTTGAGGGCTCGTCCCCATGTAAAGAACGGTTTCCCTCAGTACGCCCTGCCGAAGTAAGCGGTGACACCGTCCTCCCTCCCGCAGACGATGCACGGAGAGAGGGGCGGCTCCCGCTCGAAGGGGATGACCCTGACCGTAGCGCCGGTGAGGTCCTTGATCTTCGTCTCGCACTCCTCGGAACCGCAGTAGGTCGCCCTCACGAACCCTCCCTTCTCCTCCAGCGCCCTTGCGAACTCCTCGAAGGACCGTGCCTCGCTCAGCTTGGACCTGAGGAGCTCCTGGGCCCTCCTGAAGAGGTTCCGTTGGACCTCGGAGAGGAGTTCCTTCACCGCACCCTCGAGCGCGGGCTCGTCGACGCGGGTCCTCTTCAGCTCGTCCCTCCTGAAGAGCGTCACCTTCCGCTCCGAGACGTCCCTCGGTCCGACCTCGACCCTGACCGGTACCCCCTTGAGCTCCCACTCGTTGAACTTCCAGCCCGGCGTGTGCTCCATGTCGTCGTCGAGGTGCGTCCTGAAGCCCGCGCTCTTCAGCCTCGAGACAAGCTGCCTGCACTTCTCCAGCACGACCTCCCTCTCCGCGTCGGTGTAGTAGATCGGGATGACGACTACCTGGATCGGAGCGACCTCCGGAGGGAGCACGAGGCCCCTGTCGTCGCCGTGGACCATAATCACCGCGCCTATCACCCTCCACGAGAGCCCCCAAGAGGTGCTCCAGGCGTAGTGCATCTGACCATCGGGTCCCAGGTACCTCACCTCGAAGGCCGTCGTGAAGTTCTGGCCGAGGTTGTGGGAGGTCGCCATCTGGAGGACCTTTCCGTCGGGCATCACGGCCTCGAGGGTCGTCGTGTAGAGGGCCCCGACGAACTTCTCGAGCTGCGACTTGTAGCCCGCGATCACCGGTATCGCCAGCTTCTCCTCGATGAACTCCCTGTAGATCTCGAGCATCCTCATCACCTCCTCGTCGGCCTCCTCCTTCGTCGCGTGGATCGTGTGGCCCTCCTGCCAGAGGAACTCGGAGGTCCTGATGAAGGGCTTCGTGGACTTTATCTCCGCCCTCAGAGCGGAGTTCCAGAAGTTCACCAACACCGGCAGCTCCCTCCAGCTCTTGATCGACTTCCCGAAGGTAGAGTAGAAGAGCGTCTCCGATGTCGGCCTGACCGCGTACCTCTCGGAGAGCTGGTCGTCCCCTGACATCGTCACCCAGAATACCTCGGGCGTGAAGCCCTTGAAGTGCTCCGCCTCCTTCCTCAGCAACGACTCCGGTATCAGTACCGGGAGGAAGGCGTTCCTGTGGTTCGTCTCCCTGAACCTCTTGTCGAGGTGGGACCTGATCAGCTCCCAGATCTCGTAGCCATAGGGATGGAGGTAGATGAAGCCCTTGATAGGCGCGTAACCAGCGAGTCCAGCCTCGACGACGACCTCGCTGTACCACTCGGGGAGGTCCTCCGACTTCTTCGCCTTCATCCCGAACCGAGCGAGACCCTCTGGGTTTTGACCTTTCAGGCGACCGATACCCCCGACCCGGTGCGGGGAAGGCGTATAGGCGGCCGGGGGATCTGTTCCGCTGAATGGCCTCGCGGGCCGAGGAGGTCAAGGTCAAGCCCTTCAACCCGTACAAGAAGGCCTACAGGGTGCTGGGCGTCGCGGAGAGCTTCGGTCCCGGCGACTCGAGGGCCGTCCTGGGAGGGGTCGTGATGAGGGCGGACCTCCAGATCGACGGGATGGTCCTGGGGTCGTGCACGGTCGGGGGGATGGACTCGACAGAGGCGATCGCGAGGATGCACGAGGAGCTCGGGAGGAGCGATGTGAACTTAGTGATGTTAGGGGGCTGCATCATCAGCCTCTTCAACCTCGTCGACGTCAGGGCGCTCTCCGAGAGGCTCTCGCTCCCCGTCCTCTGCGTCACCTTCAGGCCTTCTCCAGGGCTCGAGGGGCTGATCGCGACCAGGTTCTCGCAGGACGCTCCCGTGAGGCTGGAGGTCTACAGGTCCCTCGGCGAGAGGGAGGAGGTGAGGCTGAAGACCGGGCACCTCGTCTACGTCAGGAGGCAGGGGATCACTAGGAGGGCGGCAGAGGTCGTCCTGAACACGCTGACGCTGAGCGGGAAGGTCCCCGAGCCGATCAGGGTCGCGAGGCTCCTCGCGAGGGCCGCGAAGGACTTCAGGGTCGACGGTGGTCAGGGCCTGTAAGTCGCGTGCGGCGGGACCACTATCGGGTTCAGCGGGTCCCCCTCGAGCTCGACGCCCTCTGGGACAGAGGAGCCCGGCCCCAGTATGCAGTTGAGGAGCCTCGAGCCCTCCCCGACCCTGGCGCCCTCGAGCAGAAGCGTCCTACTGAGCCGGGAGCTCCTCCCGACGCTCGCGGACCCCATCACGACGGAGAGCTCGACTGTTGAACCATCGCCGACGACCGCGCCCTCGCCGACGAACGACGTCTGGACCGATGCGTTTCCGCCGATCACCGCGCCCCTGCCTATCGCGCTCCTCTCTCCCAGCTCCCTCTCGAGGGTCTCGACGTTCGCCCTCAACAGCTCAGACGGGCCTCCGAGGTCATACCACCACTCTCCGGGGTCCCCGACGACCGCTATCCTCCTGCCCCTCCTCGCCAGCCCGACGACCGCGTCGGTCAGCTCGTACTCGCCCCTCGGCGACCGCTCGACGGCTCTGGCGACCTCGACGACCTCCCCGGGCAAGAGGTAGATCCCAGCGTTGACCAGCGCTGGGGGCCTCACGTCCTTGGACTTCTCGAGGATGCCCTGGAGGACCCCGTCCCTGACCAGAAGCGTCCCGAACCTCCACGGGTCGTGCCTGATCACCCCGAGCAGCCCTCCGTCGAGATGGCCGGACTCGACCGTCTCGACCAGTCTCTTGACGGGTTCAGGCCTGATGGTGACGTCACCGTAGACCAGCAGGAACCTCCTCTCCTTCGAGACCGCTGCGCCGGCCGCGAGGAGCGCGTGCGCCGTGCCCAGGGGAGCCTCCTGCCTCGGGAACTTCACCCTGTCCCTCCCGAACTCCGAGAGCGCCGAGATCACCCTCTCCGCGAGGTAGCCTACGACTATGTGGACCTCCTCCGCACCCAGGTCCAGTAGCGTCCTCACGGTCCGCCTGAGCACGGGTTCCCCCGCGACCGGGAGCAAGTGCTTCGGCCGCTCAGACGTCAGGGGATTCATCCTCGATCCCATCCCCGCGGCGAGGACTACCGCCTTCAACCCGCAGGGCTCCGGGGACTCCCTTCTCAAAACTTCTACCGTTCGGGGGAGTTAGAACACCGACGTTCCAGCCCTCGAACCCGAGATAACCGTAAATCCTCGAAGGGCCGCGCGTCCGGGACGTGGAGCCCGTCGGGGTCGCGATGGCCTTGGGGACCGCGTTCCTCTGGGCCCTGACCTCAGTGGCGATGAGGAGAGCTACTGCCACTGCCGAGGTCTCCCCTGTCGCGGCCTCGGCAGTCGCGTCCCTGATGGGCCTCGTGATCGCGCTGGTGGCCACGTTGGCAGAGCTCTCGGCCGGGAGAGAGTTCCATGCGCTCGACGGCGGACTGGTGGAGGCGGTGGCGGCCGGGGCGCTGGTCTTCGGGATCGGGAGGCTCCTCTGGTACTACGGGATAAGTAAGATCGGCGCGTCGAGGTCCAACGCGATCGCGGCCTCCGAGACACTGATCGCGCCACTGGTGGCCATTATTCTAGCCGGCGAATCGCCCTCGGTGCTGGTGCTTACTGGGGGCGCGATGATTGCGGCCGGTGTGGCAACGGTCTCGCTGCAGAGGAACGGCGGCTCCTCGGGCAACGAGTGGACGGTCGGGGTCGCGGCGTCGGTCGGAGCGGCGCTGAGCTTTGCACTAGGAGCGACCTACGCGAGGATCGCGAACGTCGCGATCGGGTCCCCCTTCCTCACCACCCTGATCAGCACCGCCACCTCCCTCTCGATGATGCTCCTGCTGACGGCCAGAACCGGCGGCCTGAGGAGGGCCCTCGGGAACGGGTACGCGCTCGCCGGGAGCCTCGCGAACGGACTCGCGAGCGTCCTCTTCTGGGGCTCGCTCTACTTAGCGCCCGTGAGCGTCGCGGTCCCCCTGACCCAGACGTATCCCCTCTTCACCCTTATGATAACGCTCGGCTTCGCGAAGGCCCTCGAGCGAGTCGACGCGTGGACCGCGGTCGGGGCGGTTGCGGTGACCGTGGGAGCCGTGATGGTCACGGCGTCCTGAGGGCTGAGCTCGGTCAGAACCTACCCTTCGAGAGCGTCCTCGCGGCGACTATCAGCGGGTGCCATACTGGAGCCGTCGCGGGCATGTAGCCGATGTCGGAGAAGAAGACGTCCTCGATGGTCATCCCTCTCTCGACCATCACGGCGGAGAGGTCTGCGTACGCGGCGACGATGGGGTCCCTCCCCACTACCTGGACCCCCAACACTTTGCCCGAGCTCCGCTCAGCTACCATCTTCACCGTGACCTCGACCCCTCCGGGGAAGTACCCGGCCTTGGTCCTCGCGACGATCGCCGTGCTTTCGACGTCCAAGCCATTTCGCGCGGCCTCCTCCTGTCCGAGCCCCGTCCTGGCCAGGTAGAGGTCCTTGAACCTCGTGACCGCGGTACCCACTATCCCCCTCATCCTGAGCGAGCCCCGCACGACCGCGTTCGCCCCCGCGACCTGTCCCTCCTTATTCGCCGCCGGCGCCAGCGGTATCCAGACTTTCCTCCTTAGGACGAGGTGGAACTTCTCGACGAGGTCTCCGGCCGCGAAGACTCCGTCCACGTTCGTCGACATCATGTCATCGGTCTCAACGGCGCCCGTATGGCCCAGCTTGATGCCCGCTTTGACGGCCAGCTCGATGTTCGGCCTCACGCCAATCCCGACGACGACGTCGTCGACCTCCTCCTCGCTCCCGTCTGTCCCCACGACGACCCTCCCGCCCTTCCTCGATAGGTACCTCACCGGCTCCGAGAGGCGGACCTGCACCCCGGCGGCCTTCATCGCCTCCTCAAGCACCTTCGAGACCTCTGGGTCGAAGGGCCCTGGCAGGAGCCTGTCCATCATCTCGAAGAGGATGACCTCTTTCCCCAAGTCCACGAGCGCCTCCGTCAGCTCGACCCCGATGTAGCCCCCTCCGATCACCGCGACCCTCCTCGCGCTCCCGAGCCTCGCCGAGGCCGCAGTTACCTCCTCCGGGTGCCTGAAGGTGAGGGGCCTGACGTCCTCGACTCCCTCCAGCTTAGGGACGATCGGCCTTGCCCCAGTCGCCAGCACGAGCGCGTCCCACCTGATCCTCTGGACGCTACCGTCCCTCCTCACCGCGACCGTGCGGCCGTCCACGTCTACGTCCTCCGCGACCGCGTTCGTCAGCACCTCGATCCTCCTCTCCGACGCGAACCTCTCCGGGGAATAGGTCCTCAGCATCCTGTACGAAGGGACCAGCCCGCTCAGCGCGTAGGGTATCCCACACGGCGCGTGCGTTATCATCCCCGTCGCCTCAACGAGCGTCACCTCGGCGTCCGGCGCCAACCTCCTCGCCCTCGCGGCCGCCGACGCGCCGGCCGCGCCTCCGCCTATCACGACTACCCTCATGCCAGCTATCCGTGACTTCAGCCCATATTATGCACTTATCGGCTTCCCGCGGAGGAGGGGTTTGCTCTGGCTGGTAGGGCTCGGGCTTGGATCGAGGGGCTACGTCACTGAGGAGGCCTGGAGGGCGATGAGGGGGGCCGACGCGGTCTATCTAGACGCCTACACCAGCTTCGTCGAGGACGGACTGCTCGATGAGGTCAGGCGTCATGCGGGCGGGAGGCTCGTGGTGGCGGACAGGCACGTGCTGGAGGACCGCTCGAGGGAGATCGTCTCGAGGGCAGCGTCGGAGGACGTCGTCGTCGCGGTTCCCGGAGACCCACTGATCGCGACGACCCACTCTTCCCTGATCGTAGAGGCCGCGAGGTCGGGAGTCCCCTGGAGGATCGTCCACGGCGTCTCAATATTCAGCGCCGCGATCTCGAGGGCCGGCCTCTCGCCGTACAGGTTCGGACGCACCGTCACGCTACCCCGGGACGCCGAAGATGAGGTCCTAAGGGGGATCTGGAGGACGATCGCCGTCAACTCGTCGACGGGGCTTCACACGATGCTCCTTCTCGACACGGCGGGCGGCGGTCTTACCGCCGGCGAGGCCTCCGAGATGCTCCTCGGCAGTGTGGACAGTTCAGAGGTCGACGAGGCCGTCAGGGACCCGTTGGTCGTCTACTGCGCGAGGCTCGGGATGAGCGGCGAGAGGGTCGGCGTCGCGAGGCTCAGCTCCCTGAGGTCGATCGACTTGCCGCCTCCTCCTCACGTCCTGCTAGTTCCGTCCAAGCTGGGGCCCGGCGAGAGGGACTTCGTGAGGCACGTCCTGAAGTCCGACGAGGAGCCCGTAACTGTCAGTAGCCCGGTCCACGTCAGGGCAGCGAGGTACGTCGCGAAGGCGAGGTCCGCTCTCTCGAGGCTCGAGGTCCTCATCGACACGAGGGAGGTGAGGCGGGCGCTGGATCACGCGGCCAACTACGTCTCGGACGCGGAGAACTTCCTCAACTCGGGGAGGGAGGAGGACGCGCTGGTCGCGGTCTCCTACGCAGAGGGGATATTAGACGCTCTGAGGCTGCTGGGTGCGGTGAGGTTCGAGTGGTGAGGGCCCGAACGGTCCTGACGACAGGAGCCTTCGAGATCGTCCACCCCGGACACGTCTTCCTGTTGAGGCATGCGAGGAGGCTAGCGGGTAGGAGGGGCAAGGTGGTGGTGGTCCTGGCCTCGGACGCCACGATCAGACAGAGGAAGGGCAGGGAGCCGGTGATGAGCGAACGGGAGCGGCTCGAGGTCCTCTCGAGCTTGAAGTACGTCGACAGGGTCATCGTTGGGTACACGCCGATCAACTTCGAGAAGGTCCTGAGGCGGGTCAGGCCGGACGTCGTCCTCTTCGGCTACGACCAGACGGCGATCGAGCAGGAGTTCAGGAGGTTCTGCGAGGAGAGGGGGATCGGGGTTAGGATCGCGAGGGCACCGCGGGCTCCGTACACTCCGAACCTCAGCACGACCCTGATCCTTAACAGGGCCCAGAGGAACCAGCTGGCCGGCGAGCAGTTCAAATAGGGAGTTTCGGGCAGGTGACGAGGAATGTCTCAGAAGGCGAGCGCGCCGAGGCTGGTGCTGTCAGACCCCGACACCGGGACCGCTAAGACCATTCAGCTCACGCCGCAGCAGTTCGTCGTCTTCAGGGGGAAGAAGATTGGCGACGTGATCGACGGAGGGCCCCTCGGGCTCGGCGATGTGAAGATCAGGATAACTGGGGGCAGCGACCTCGCGGGGTTCCCGATGAGGGAGGACGTCAGCGGCACCAGGCTCGCGAGGGTCCTTCTCACGAGGGGCGTGGGCTTCAAGGCCAGGAGGAAGCCTCCGTCGAAGAGGAAGAAGCGGAGGAACAGGAGGACCGTCAAGGGACTCAGGAAGCGGGTCTCGGTGAGGGGGAACACGATCAGCGACGCGATAGTCCAGATCAACGCGATTGTGGTGAGGTGACCCCATGTCGAAGGTCGGCGGCATCAGGGTCGTCGAGAGGAGGAGGAACGAGCTGCTCAAGAGGACCGAGTACGTCGTCGAGGTCGACAACGCAGACGGTGGGACAGTCAGCAGGTCTCAGGCGAGGAGCTTGCTGGCCACGGCCCTCGACGCCAAGTCCGACAACCTGATCGTGGTAAAGGTCTGGACACCGGCTGGCAGGACGACCTCCAGGATAATCGCGAGGGTCTACGACGACAAGGAGACCCTGATGAGGGTCGAGCCGAAGCACCTCCTGATCAGGGACGGGTTCCTCGAGAGGCCGAAGAGGGGCTGAGTCAGGCCCTCACGATCTCGCCTCCGCTCGCCTTCCTGAGCCTGTTCATTATCGCGAGGCCCAGTCCCCTCTCCTCGACGCCCTCAGCGATTATGACGTCTACGCCCATCTCGTCGAGCGCCCTGATCGAGTAGAAGAGCGACCTCGCGACCTCCCTTAGGTCCGAGGACGAGCCCAAGTCGAGCGTGATCGCGCCCTCGTATCGTTTGCCGTCGGTCGCCAGAACACCGACCCGGAGGCCCCTCGAGCAGTACTCCTCCACGAGCTCCTCCACCTTCGACCTGACCGCCTCTGGTCTCCCCTCGACGAGCACCATCTTGGCCCTCGGCGCGTAGTGCCTGTACTTCATCCCCGGCGACCTAGGCCTCGAAGGGGCGTGCCCCAGCCCCCTCGCCCATTCCGGGACCTTGACCCTCCCGATGACCCGCTCGACCTCCTCCACCGGCAGACCACCGGGCCTCAGCACCTCAGGAGGCTCGACCGTGACGTCGAGGACTGTCGACTCGACCCCTATCTCGGTCGTGCCACCGTCGAGAACGATCTCGATCAGGCCCTCGAGGTCCCTCATCACGTGGTCCGCGGTCGTGGGACTTGGAGAACCGGACCTGTTGGCGCTAGGTGCGGCGATCGGCGTGCCTGCGGCCCTGATCAGCTCGAGGGGGACTGGGTGGTCGGGCATCCTAACCGCGACCGTGTCGAGTCCAGCCGACGTCACGGTGGGGACGAGCTCCGTCCTCCTCAGCACCAGCGTGAGGGGACCCGGCCAGAACTCCCTGATCAGCCGCTCCGCGACCGGCGGTACCTCCGAGGCCAGAAGGTAGACGCCCTCGGGGTCAGCGACGTGGACTATCAGCGGGTTGTCGGGGGGCCTGCCCTTAGCCTCGAAGACCCTCGAGACCGCGTCGGGGTTCAGCGCGTCGGCTCCAAGTCCGTAGACCGTCTCGGTCGGGAACGCCACGAGTCCTCCTGACCTTATCACCTTGGCCGCCTCCTCGATCGCCTCCCTCTCCGGCTCCCTGGGGTTCACCCTGATCCTCTTGGTTGCGACCCGGCGCGGACGCTCGGCCCTCACGGGACCAGCACCACCGGCACCGGCGACCTCTTCGCGACGCCCTCGGCCACGTTTCCCAGCCTCCCCGGCCTCCTCTCGCCGGCCCCGAGCACCACAGCGACGCAGCCCCGCTTCACCTCCGAGAGGATCCTCGAGACGACGTCGCCCGAACCGCTCAGCGGGACGTATGAGGCGTTCACTCCGGACGCCCTGCTCTCATCGAGGAGCTCCATGACGATCTCGTTCAGGGCAATCAGGTCGCGCCTCAGGGCCGAATCAGGCACCGTGACCGCCGATTGGATCCCGGCCTCGACCGCGGAGGGTTTAACGAGATGGTCCAGCGGTGATCCCACGACCTGGGCCGGCATCACTGACAACACCCTTAGCTCCACCCCGAGCTGCTTGGCGAGCCTGACCGCAAGCTTCCCAGCCCTCCGCGACTGCTCCGACGGCGAGATCGCAACCAGCAGGTACTCAGCCTCCACCGACCTGACCACCCCTCTTGAGCCGGAGGTGAAGCGCCCCGAGGACTACCCTTCCGGCCGAGGATAATAGGTAAACTGCTATCAGCGCGCCGGCGAGACCCATGGACGGCCTGACGGCCTCAACCAAGAGCCCTCCCGTCATCGACCCCAGGAAGCTCGCGACGCCTTGGGCGAGGTTCGCGAGGGCGGTGAGGGTCGCCCTGTTCTCCGGGCTCACGATCGCCAGCAGGTAGAGCGTCGAGAGGGTGTTGTTCAGCGAGATCATCGCGCCCGTCATCAGGTTGATCCCTATGAGGTAGGGGGGCGAAGGGAGGAAGCCGTAGACCAGCGGGACGACCGCGAAGGAGGCTCTCGTGGCAGCGAGCACCGTCACCGTCGAGGGGAAGTCGAGGTTCGTCCTGGTCAGGAGCATCAGCGTGACGAGTGAGGAGGCGTCGCTGAGGACGTTCATCATCGCGATCGTGAACACGTCGAGCCTCGCGACCTCGGCGATGGTGATCGTGAATAGAGGCCAGGCGATAGACATGAAGAAGATGTAGGTCGTGTTGACCGCGAGGTACGCGACGTAGGGCGAGTTGGCGGTGAACGCGAGCAGGGGCTCGAGGGTCCTATTGGGTCTGGGCACCTCCTTGAACGGAATCATCACGATTCCCGAGATCGCCTCGGCCGCCATCGCGATCGCGAACCCGACCTCGTAGCCGTTGAGGCCCGCCAGCTGAGAGAGGCCGACCGTTATCGTGGCGGAGGCCGCGCCGACCGTACCCCAGATCTGGGTCCTGGCGATCAGGGCCTGCCTCTCCTCGGGCTCCGAGATGTCCGCCAGCAGGGCGGTGGAAGTGGGTGTGGTCATCGAGAGCGCGACGAACCTCAGGGCCATGATCAGGACGAACTGCTCCGGCGACCTGGTCAGCATCGCAGGTACCCACGTGACCGCCGCTAGGAGGCTCCCCGCGACTATCCAAGGGACTCGTCTGCCCGACGCGTCGGATAGCCTGCCCCAGAGGGTCTGGACCGCGCTGGTGAAGAGGTTCATCGTGGCGTGGAGGGTTGCGATCGTGACGGGTGAGGCTCCGAGCGTCGCCGCGTAGACTGCTATGAAGGGCTGCGAGGCTCCCAGCGCGAGCGACGAGGAGATGGACCTGGCGTAGAGCAGCCCCAGAGCCCGCCTGGAGTGTCCGGATGACTCATCGACCAATGAGCTCAACAGGCCCGCGTCACAGCAGCTTAGATATAGATCGGAGGCTGGGACGGGCAGAGGGCTTGGGCGGCTTAGGACCGGTATGGGGGGTTGTCGAGGAGGCCCTCGCCGAGATCGCGGACGTCTACGACCGCGTCAACAGGTTCCTCTCGCTCGGGAACGACTTCTCTCTCCGAGTAAGGGGCCTCAGGGAGGTCTCGATCAGGGACGCGAGGAGGGTGCTGGACGCCGGCGCGGGGCCCGGGACGCTCTCGAAGCTGGTCCTGAGGGAGAACGGCAAGGCGGACCTCGTGGCGCTGGAGCCGCTGTGGGCGATGTGCGAGAGGGCGAGGCTGATAGTTTCCTACAGGTTCTCCCTGGTCCGGGGCGTCTTCGAGAACGCTCCATTCAGGGACGGCGTCTTCGACCGGGTGGTCACGAGCTTCGCGATAAGGGACGCGATCGACCTCGATGCTGCCCTCTCGGAGCTCCACAGGGTCATGGGGGAAGGGGCGAGGCTGATGATCTGCGACATCACCAAGCCGAACTTCGGGCCACTGAAGTTCCTCTTCGCAGTCTACTGGTTCACCGTAGCTCCCTTCCTCGGGATGTTGGCCGCCGGCTCGAGGGGCCTCAAGGTCTGGTTCATCTACCCGACCTACGTAAGGTGGCCGAGCGTGAGGGAGCTCAGGTCGCGGGTCGCGAGGCGCTTCGAGGTCCTCAGCTTCAGGTGGGCGATATTCAGGGGCGCGTTCTCGTTGGTGGCTCAGAAGATCCCCTCCGACCAGATGAGCAGGTAGACGACGTAGAGGGCGGCGACCGCTCCCGACAGTCGGACCCTCACAGTCGAGATGCACGCGATCAGCGCCGCTGCGCCCGCGACGTAAACGGGGATCACGCTGAGGCCCCGTAATGACGGAGCCATGCCGGTGAACAGGAGGCCGGCGCCGAAGACGAAAGTCGCCTGGATCGCGTTCTCGCCAGCCAGCAACGAAGCGGCCGCGTCACCCTTCCCCTTGAGGGCCCAGTAGAAGGCCACGATCACCTCCTCCATGCACGTCGCCAACGGCGAGAGGAGCATCGTCACCGCGAAGGGGTCCACGGCTGCGGACACCGTCAAGATGAAGCGCTCCGCGCCGAGCGTCATCGATAGCACTCCGGCGAGAGCCTGCGCGAAGGCGACGGGGAAGCTCCTGACCCCCAGCAGCCTCTCGGCGACCGAGAGTTCCCTTCCCCCCATCGGCTCGCCCTCCTCCGTAACGATCCTCTTGGCCACGGGCACGTAAGCGACCACGTAAGCGAGCCCCGCAGCCCTCACGGCCCACCCGCTCAGAAAAGAGGTGACCGGGAGCAGGGAGGCTCCTACGGCGAACGAGGCGTAGAGCGGGACGATCTGGCGGAGGCTCACCTTAGCGGCGCCCGAGGCCGCCAGCACCGGGAACCCCAGCAGCAGCGTGATCGAGGGCGCGGAGAGGACGCTCGCGACTCCCACCTCTCCCCTGACGCCGCCTCCGGGGAGCGATGCGACCAACGCGATGAAGGTCTCGGGAAGGGCCGTAAGGGCCGCGGCCAGGAGGGCGCCGGTCGCGTGTCGGGTGAGGCCCAACCTCTGCCCAAACGCCTCAACCGCGTCGACGAACGCGAAGGTCCCAACGAGAGTCAGGGTGATCGCGCCCGCCAGATCGATCGCGTCCATCCGACAGTCCCCGAAGCCCACGCGTAATAACGTGTTATCAGAGTGCACTCGCCGAACACGGCGTGGGGCGGGGAGCGAGACGGTTTTAGCCCCGGAGCGAGCGGACGCGGACGTGCCACCCAAGCCCCGCGACAGGTCCAGCAGGAGGTACAGGCGCAGGATCGGGTACGAGGGCGAGTACCAGCTGATAAGGTCCTTCATCGAGAGGGGCGAGCCGGGGTACTACGCGATCAGGACGCCCGGGAGCGGCACCGGCAAGACGACCCTGAAGCCCGACGTGGTCGCTGTCGACGGCGGAGAGCTTTACGCGATCGAGGTCAAGTCGACGAACCGGAGCGAGGTCCACGTCCCGAGGGAGCAGGTCGAGAGGCTCCTCGAGTTCACGAAGATGTTCGTCGTCAAGTGTCCGTCGTGCGGCCGCGCAATCAGGCCCAAGCCGGTCATCGCGGTGCGGTTCCTCGGGAGGGGATGGGTCCTGAAGGAGGTCGACGAGCAGACGGGCTCGATCGTCATCAAGACCGGTGGGTAATTCCGATCAAGCAGACCTGCACGCCTCCGAGCTGAGACGTCGAGGCTCGACCCCCGTGTTTTCAGGTTTAATTGGTCGAAGTTCCTCCCAGACCGGCAGATGGGCGACCCCAAGAGGCCGAGGAAGACGTACGAGACGCCGAGGCACCCGTGGAAGGCCGACAGGCTGATGGAGGAGCTGAGATTAGTGGGGGAGTACGGGCTGAGGAACAAGAGGGAGCTCTGGAAGGCCCAGGCGATCCTAAGGAAGTACAGGAAGATCGCGAGGTCGCTCTTCGTCCTCACGGGCGAGGAGAGGATGAGGAGGGAGTCGGAGCTCATCAGGACGCTGGCGAAGTACGGACTGGTCTCCGAGAACGCGACTGCTGACGACGTCCTCAAGCTCACCGTCAGGGACATCCTTGAGAGGAGGCTCCAGACGATCGTCTACAGGATGGGCCTGGCTAGAACCGTGTACCACGCGAGGCAGCTCATAGTCCACGGGCACGTCGCGATCGGGGATCAAGTGGTTAGTGTACCGGGTCGCTTGATCGAGAAGGGCGAGGAGGGGTCGATAAGGCTCCTTCTGGCTCAGAAGGCTGCTCAGGCTCGAGGGTAGGCGCAGATAGCACCGAAGGGCTCACGGCCTCCCGAATCTAGCATCAATCGCTACAACCGCTGAGCGGTGAAACTCAGCCCCTGAGCGCCCTCTCTACTAGTTCTCCAATCTTCCTGTTGAACGCCTCAACTTCCCGCATTTTGGCGAGGACCGTCGCTGGCTCCAAGAACTCGTGGTAGAAGTTCGCGTGAAGCGCCTCCGCGACGTCCTCGAAGGTCCGCCATATCTCCTCGTCGCCCGTCTCCACTGCGAGCTGCTTCACGAACTCCTTCATCTCCCCATGGGAGGTGAGGGCGCGGCCCTTCGTCGCGGCGTACGCCATGACCGCATTCACGGCGCTTCCCCACAGCATCTCCGACGCCTTGGCGACCTCGTTCGACCTCAGCAGGTCGCCGGCCTGCCTCAGCAGCTCCTCGCTCCTCCTCAGGTAGCTCCTAACCCGTTCTAGTGAAAGGCTCCTCCCTGAACTCAAGGAACTTCTCCTCGCTGTCGAGCCTGATCACGCCCCTCCTCAACAGCGCCTCGACCCTTACCAGCCAACCCTCGTCCTCCCTCCTGACCTCGTTGACCCAGACGTAGACCCAGCCGGCCTTCCTCGCGACCTCTATCGCCCTCTCCATCGCGACCTCGGCATCGACGGGCACTCCCTCCCCCGTCTACAGTTAACGTCAGGGGTCGAATATTAAGAGCGTAGAGAGACGAAGCGTTCGAGGGACTTCAGCCGCGCTAGAGCGTAGCAGTTCGGTCCTCGCGGAGAGACGAGTTGTCGGGAACAGGGCGCGTCGTTCGGGGGCTTGCGGACGCATGGGAGCGACCGATCGCCAACCGTCCGGCTCACTTGAACGCCTGCAACAGCTTCTCCTTCTCCGCCTCCATGATCAGCTCGAAGAGCCTCGGGACGGGCCTGCTCTCGGCCTCGAGGATGCGCTCTGCGTCCTTCGGGGTGAGACCGCGTCCCACCAGCGCGATCGCGGCGGACTTCCCGTACCTCTCGACGAGTTGGGCAGTCGACTCGAGCTCACGCTTCGCCCTCCGCTCCTCCGCCGACGCAGCTCTCCCCCTCTTCGCGATTAGAGATTGGACCTGCTCCTCCGCAGACCTCTTGAGGAGGCCGAGCCTCCTCGAGCCGCACTCGGGGCAGGACGGCCTGGGCTCGATCGAACCGACGTCTGTCGTCCGGAGGTAGGAATAGCACTCGACGCAGACGAGTGTGACCCTCTCGGACATCAGCCTCCCCTTGACCATGTTCAGCACGACCCTCGAGACCCTGTCGGGGACGTGGCTCTCGAACTCGTAGAGGTACCTGTTGACGGTGAGGGCCCCGAGCGGGCTCAGCCTCTCCAACCTGACCGCGACCAGCTGGACCTCGCCCCTTACGATCCTCTCCAGCTCCCTCTTCGCGCCCTCCCAGTCGAAGTCGGTCGATGCCGTGAACCTGAGGGCCTCAACGTACGGCGCGGTGTCCCTCAGCGCCTCCACGAGCTGCCTGGCACCGACGTCGAGCAGGCTCGCTTCCTTCTCGACGACGCCCATCTTCCTCGCGACGTGGACGAGCCTCCTCCTGAAGACCCCCGATCCCTCCAGCGCCCTCCTCATCAGGCCCTCGTCGGCGAGCTCCCCCAGCGACTCGGAGACCGCCTCCGGCGAGAGCAGCTTCGACCTCAGGGCGATCCTGTAAGGGTCAGAGAGGACCGAGATCGGGGCGCCGAGCCTCTCCGCGAGCAACGTCGCCAACAACCTCGCGATCGTCCTGTTGATCCTCAGGCCGCCGCAGTGGTGGACGATAACGTACTCGCCCGCGCCCTCGACGACGACGAGCCTGTCGGTGGGGACGGGGATCCTGAGTCCTATGTGGGCCTCCACCTCCGAGAGGGACCTCCTCATGTCCTCGAGCGGGACCGAGTAATCCCCGGCCAGGACCTCAGCGGCCGAGGCCGGGTCGACGCCGGACCTCCTCATCTCCTCGTACCGCCTCCTGATGCTCCCGACCTCCTGCGCGACCTCGAAGGGGACGGGTATCTCGTCACCGACCCAAGAGGGCACCGCCCCCTCTCCCTCCTTAAGGGGAGCGACGTAGATCCTGTCGCCAGACATGCTGAGGATGACCCAGCCCCTCCCCCCGAGGATGAACCTGGTCCCGACCTCGCCGTACTCCGCGACGAAGCTCTCGTCGAGCGTCCCAACCGGAGAGCCGGTCTCCTCCTCAACGACCAGGTACTGCCTCTCCTCGGGGATCATCGAGAGGTTCCCGAAGTAGTAGTCGTACAGCCTCTTCGGGTTCGGAGGCCTCTGGACAGAGCCGTCCTGAACTCTGAGGAGACCGATGCTCGCGCCGAACTGCAGGACCGACTCCAGGTCCTCCCTCGGGAAGTCCGAGAAGTTATAGGACCTCCTCAGGAACTCGAGGAGATCGTCGACGCCGATGCTTCCACGCTCGATCAAGATCCCCGCGATCTGGTGGAGGGCGACGTCCAACGGGTTCCTCACGACCGCAGTCGGTTCCAGAGCCATCTGCTTCGCTCGCCCCGCGATCACCATCGCCTCGAGAGCGTCGTCGGAGTCCATCACGATCACGACGCCCTTCGACCTCATCCCGATGCCGTGGCCGCTCCTCCCGACCCTCTGAACGAGCCTCGTGACCTCCCTCGGGGAGTTGTACTGGACGATCAGGTCGACCTTCCCTATGTCGATCCCCATCTCGAGGCTCGAGGTGCAGATCAGCCCCCTGAGGTCGCCGTACTTCAGGTCCCTCTCGGCCTCGACCCTCCTGTCCCTCGAAAGGGAGCCGTGGTGGATGGTGACCGGGAAGGCCTCGTCGAGCGCCTTGAACCTGTTCGCGAGGACCTCCGCAAGCGGCCTCGTGTTGGTGAAGACTAGCGTCGACCGGTGCGACTCGACCAGCGTCCTGATCGCGTTCAGCCTGGCTGCGACGTCAGGGGCGACGCCGAGATACTCCGCGACCTGCCTGTCCTCCGCGGAGGGGACAGGGTAGAGGATCGTGACCTCCATCTCCTTCGGCATCGGAACCTTCACCACCTTGCAGTCCCTGCCGACCCCTACAAGGAAGTTCGCGACGACGTCCGCGCTCCCCACCGTGGCGGAGAGCCCTATGACCTGGAAGTCCCTCCCTGTCAGCGCCCTCAGCCTCTCCAGCGCTACCGAGAGCTGCGCTCCCCTCTTGTCGGTCGCGAGCTCGTGAACCTCGTCGACGATCACCCACCTGACGTTTGCGAGGTGCCTCCTGAGGACCTTCGCGGTGAGGAGGGACTGGAGCGTCTCGGGGGTTGTGATGAGCAACATGGGCGGCCTGAGGGCGTGGGCCCTCCGCTCGGAGGGGGTGGTGTCGCCGTGTCTGACCGCGACCGGGACGTCGAGCCTCTGCGACCACCAGCTCACCCTGTCGAGGAGGTCCCTGTTCAGCGCCCTGAGGGGGGTGACGTAGAGTGCCGCGACCGGTCTGAGGTCCCTGTTCACGACAATCTCGCTGAGGATCGGGAGCAGCGCCGCCTCGGTCTTCCCTGAGCCGGTGGGCGCCATAAGCAGGACGTTCTCGCCCTTGACAACGTGGGGTATCGCGGCCCGCTGAGTCTCCGCGAGGGACCCGAACCGCTCGACCACCGCCTCCCTCACCGGCCTCGCGAGCAGCTCCAGCGGGTCGATCAGCATCCGTGTCCTCTCCGGCCGCCGACTATCTATAGCCGAGTTCGCCTCCGATCGATCCTCACAAGGCCTAAATAGGTGACTGAGTCAAGTTACGTGCGATGAGCGACAAGGCTCTGGGGTATCTCCTGCTGATTGGGTCCGTCCTCGGGATACTGCTGTACGGGTGGCTCGTGCTGCTGAGCCCCTGGTCGATGATCGTGCTGCAGGTGACGGCTTTCCTGGCTGTCGCGGGGGTGTTAGCGATACTCGCCTGGATCGGTTACACGCTGGCTACGACGCCTCCACCCGAGCCTATCCCGGAGCTTGAGACCGCGAGCGCCACGCAGGAGAAGAAGGAGGAGAATTAAGCTAAGGATCGGTCACATTACAGAGCCTCATCCGTCAGAATCTCCTGCCGCAGTAGGGGCAGAACTTGGCGTCCTTCGGTATCTCGGCGCCGCAATCGGGGCAACTCATCGTCTCTTCGCCGACCTCAGGGGGTGCACCGAGCTCCGGTTCCGCGGCAGCCGGCTTAGTTTCCTCTTCTGGACCGGTGGAGGGCGGAGATGGTTCAGGCGCTTTCACCTCTGGCTCGGCCGGGGCCTGCTCCGGGGGAGCCTCGGGCGGGGGTCGGACCTCGACCTCGGGGACTGCGGCCCTCGGTCCGAGGAGGTGACCGACGGCTCCGGACGCGGCGCAGAAGGCTAACACCAGCACGACGAGTCCTAACGCGGGCTCCGGGACCGCGAACGAAACCAGCGTCGTCATGGGCTCCCAAAGCCCGACGTAATACCTGAGGTCCACCACTGCTAGGACGTAGAGCAGCCCCAGGAGGACACCGAGCGAGGCGCTGCCCGCAGACCCCGTGAAGGACCGCATGAGGACCCCTGGGACGAGGACGACGACCGCCAGGGCGACGAGCCAGTAGAACGGCAGCGCGACCTCGCCGGTCTGAAGGAGGCTCTGCAGGACCGCGGGTAGCGAGAGCACCAGCGCTACGACCGCCACCGATGCCGTCACCCTCGCGACCGATGCCATCCGCTATCCGGTCAGACCCACGCCCAACTTTATAAAATAAGTTATTTGCGGAGGACGGTTCTGGTGGACCTCAGACCTCGAACCCGAGCACCTTCCTGACCAGGTGCCTGATTATCACGAGCCTCTGGATCTCGGAGGTCCCCTCGTAGATCTTCATGATCTGCGTGTCCCTCAGGAACCTCTCGACCATCCCGTCGACCGCGACGCCCATGCCCCCGTGGATCTCGATCGCCCTGAGGGCGGCCCTCTCCGCGGCCTCGGTCGCGAAGAGCTTGGCTAGGGAGGCTGCGATGATCGAGCGCTCGTCGAGGCCCTTGTTCAGCAGGTAGGCTGCCCAGTAGGTCAGGAGCCTCGCGGCCTCGAGGTCCCTCAGCATGTCGGAGAGGTAGAACTGGATCGCTTGGAAGGCTAGTATCGGCCGCTCGAAGGCGATCCTCTGGGCCGCGTAGTTGAGGCTCTTCTCGAAGACCCCTTGAAGGACGCCCACAGCCTGCGCCGCTATTCCGACCCTCCCGTAGTCGTAGGTGACCATCGCGACCTTGAAGCCGTCGCCGACCTCGCCCAGGACCGCGTCCTCCGGAACCCAGCAGTCGTTCAGGATCACCTCCGAAGGCATCGAGCCCCTCAGGCCGGTGACCTGTATCTTCTCGCCGACCCTCAGGCCGGGGTTGTCGCGCTCGACGATGAACATCGTCAGCCCCTTCCACCTCTCGTGCCTGCTCGGCGGGTCGCTGGTCCTAGCTAGCACCACGAAGTAGTCCGCCTTGTCAGCTCCGGTGATGAAGTATTTCTGGCCGTTGAGTAACCAGCCTCCGTCCTTCCTCACGGCCCTCGTCTTTATCCCCGCGACGTCGCTGCCAGCGCCGGGCTCGGTTGTCGCGTGGGCGGCGGACTTCTGGCCCGAGGCGAGGGGCGGGATGTACTTCCTCTTCTGCTCCTCCGTCCCGAAGACGAGGACGGGAGTCGTGAAGAGGCCCCTGACCAGGGTAGCGGCCGAGAAGGCGGGGCAGACCCTACTGACCTCCTCGGTGTAGATGACGACGTTCAGATAGTCGGAGCCCTGTCCGCCGTACTCCTCGGGTATGCCGAGCCCCATGAAGCCGTTCTCCGCGGCCATCTTGATGAGCTCCGTGGGGATCGCGTTGGTCTGCTCGATCTCCTTGACCCTCGGCTCGAGGTACCGCTCTACGAACTGCCTCACGACCTTCCTGAAGAGCTCATGGTCCTCGGTTATTGGCACGTGGAAGTCGGTAATCGAGTCGTATGGCAGCATCTCGACAAGTATTTCGATCCAGTCCGTGATAAGCCTAACTTCTTTCCTGAGGACTCGGCCCGCAGCCCAGCATCACCGCGAAGGAGCGGTCGGGTCGCCCTGAAGACGTACTCCTCGACCGACGCGATGCGACTTCACAACACGATCCCTGGCCTCAGGGGGACTGTCTGGAGGGCCTTCCTCTTGCTGTCGGGATTGAGGTAGTCGGCCTCAGCGACCTCCACGTCCGTTCCGAGCTCAGAGGCGATGTAGCCAGACTCTTCCAAGTACAGCGACCTCTCCCTCGTCATCACCGCCTCCACGACCTCGACTGGGTAGCGCGTCAGGAGCTGTTGGACCGTGGACGCGAAGCGGGTGACGAGGCCAGCAGCCGCCCCCTTGTCCCTCAACCCTCGCGCCTCGAAGTCTCCGAGGTAAGCCCTCACGTCGATTCTGCCGGCGGATGCCTGTTCCTTAAGTATCCTGGCGTAGACTCGGAGGTACTCGTAGGGCGCGACCAGGACCTTGAGCCGGTGCGGTGTGGCTCCGACTACCTTCGCGATGTTCCTGACGTCCTCGATCAGCTGGTCGATCAGCTCTTCCTCGAGTAGGGACTCCCCGCCACCCTCCACCTCGACCGCCGGCCAGCTCGAGAGCGCGACGTAGCCCTCGTTCCCCAGGACTCTGTTCATCTCCTCCGCGGTGAAGGGTGCGAACGGCGAGATGGCCTTAGCCCACGCCTCCAGGAATTCCTTCGCGGCCGGACCGAGCGAGCCCCTCCGCCTCCTGACGTAGCGCCTCCAGTCGTTGAGCAGTAAGTAGAGGGCCGTGTTGGCAGCGGTCCTGGTCTTCATCGACTCCATCGCCTCCTCGATCGTCCTGAGGTGGCCCTTGAGCCTCGCGAGCAGCCACCTGTCTGCCCTCGAGAAGTCTCGACCGACCTCCGCCCTCGAGACGTCCCTAGCGATCCCGATCAGCGCGTCGAGGGTCCTCCTGACGTCCGCGGCGTTCTTATCCCTCCAGTCCGGGTCGTCCATGTCCTCGGCGGCCAATAGCAACGTGAGCCTAGTCGCGTCGGCGCCGTACCTCGCGATCGCTGCCTTGATCGGGATGAAGTTCCCCTTGCTCTTGTGCATCTCCTGGCCTTCGACCCTCACCATCCCGTTCACCGCGATCCCCCTAGGCCACTTCTCGGGCGGGAAGAGGGCGACGTGTTGGAAGACGAAGAAGGTGAGGTGGTTCGGGACTAGGTCCTTCCCCGAGACCCTGAGGTCGACCGGGTACCAGTACTCGAACTCGCTCCTCATCCTCAGCAGCAGCTCTCGGTCCATCCCGACGGACCTCGAGACCGAATCCGGGTCTCCAACGCCCCTGAAGACGAAGTCGAGGACTTCCTTCGTCAGCTGGTCAGGTCTGACGAGCCCGAAGTTGAGGTAGTGGCTGATCGTGTAGAGGGCCATGTAGACCGTTGAGTCGCTGAGGGTCTCGACGATCCACTCCCTGTCGAAGGGCAGCTTCGTCCCGAGGCCGGTCTTCCTCGCGCAGGGCCAGTCCCTCAACCAGTCGACGACGTTCAGTACCCACTGCCTCACGCCCTCCGGAGAGAAGAACATCTCCCTCACGTGGGACCGCACCCTCTCCTTCCAGTCCTCGTCGGAATAGGCGATGAACCACTGGTCCTTGACGACCTTGACCACGCACTCGTCGCCGGATCTGCAGACGACCTTCTCGGTCAGGTCGTAGAACCTCCACCCCCTTCCGAGCTCGATGAGCCTGGACTTGATCGCGTCCCTGGCCTCGCTGACCCTCATGCCGCCGACCTCGCCGCACCACTCCAGCATCACGCCCTTGTAGAACTCTTCGGAGTAGACCGTGGCCGTGAGCTCCTCGAGGCGCGGGTCTATCTGGTCCGCTATGCCCTCCGACTCAACCACCTCGACGGCCGGCATCGGGCTGAGGCCCTCGGTCCTCGCGATCTGGATCGGCTCAATGCTCTCGAGGACGGTCGGCTCCAGCCCGTACTCCCTAAGGACCTCGGGGCTCCTCTTCAGGTCCCTCAGCGCGGCGTAGTCGTACGGAGCGTGCGCGGGGACGCTGTAGACGATGCCGGTGCCGACGTTCGGGTCGACGAAGGTGGCAGGAAGTACCAGCACCTCCTTTTCCGTGATCGGTACCCTCACCCTCCTCCCGACCAGCTCCCTGCCCATTAGCTTGCCGACCCGCTTCACGCCGTCGACCTGCTCCGCAAGCTTTTCCGCGGCCCTCTCGCTGACTATCAGTCTCGTCCCCAGCGCCTCGACGATCGAGTAGTCCGCGTCCGGCCTGACCCAGACGTTCGTCGCGCCGAAGATCGTCTCGGGCCTCAGCGTCGCAGCGGCGAGGTGAGCGTCGCCTGCGTCGAAAAAGACCAAGGTGAACTCGGTAGGGGAGACGCCCTCGCCCACGAGCCGGTCGTGGTCACCGGTGGGGCTCTGGCACGCTGGGCACCAGACGACGGGGTGGGACCCGGTCCTGACGAGCCCGAGCTCCCTCAGCGTGAGGTACTGCCACTCGACGAACCTGCTGTAGTAGGGGTGGAGGTCCGTGGTATAGAACTCCCTCCTCCAGTCCAGAGATAGGCCGAGGGCCTTGACGGTCCTCCTGTTCTCTTCGGTGTAGTGCCTGCAGACCTCGACCGGGTCGACGAACTTCGCGAGCGTCTCCTCCGGGACGCCGTCGACCTCCTTCAGGACCCAGATCAGGCGCTGGTCTCCCTTCCTCAGCCTATCGCTGATCCCCGCGACCGCCTCGCCGGTCCAGTGCCAAGCCCACGGAAACAAGACGTTGTAACCCTTCAACCTCTTGTAGCGAGCGTAGGCGTCGGCCCTCGAGGAGGCGAAGCAGTGGCCGACGTGGAGCGGTCCGCTCTGGTAGGAGTAAGGGAAGGTCACGAGGGCCTTGGGTCTTCCCGGGTCAGGGTCGGCGTTGAAGACTCCATCCTGGTCGTACCTCGTCGCCCAGTAGCGCTCGTACTCGACGGGCGACTGGGGAGCAGTCAATCCGTCTTCGAGGTCTCGGGTCCGTATATAATTGTGATACGCGCGACTGGGGCTCGACGGTGGTTCCGTGGAGCCTCGCAGGCCGGTTCAGCTCGAGGTACCGCGGCCGAGGAAGTGCTCCCAGCCCCTCGGCTCGACCTCGACCTCTTTGCCCTCCCAGACCGCCTTGATCTTGCCGTCGCCCGTGACCCTCCCGATGACGTGGAGCTCGCAACCGACTTCCGCGAGCCTCCTCCTCACCTCTCCCTCTTCATCCGGGTCGAAGGTGAAGACCAGCTCGTACTCCTCTCCGCCCTCGAAGACCAGTCGGTAGGGGTCTAGTCCGAAGGCCTCAGCGTACTCGACCGCGAGGTCATCGACCGGCGGCGAGTCGATCTCGAAGCCCACGCCGTTGAGCTCCATCAGCTCCCTCAGGGAAGCGGCGAGTCCGTCGCTCGAGTCGATCATGGACCTCGCGTGCCCCGAGAGCGCGATCCCCTCCCTCACCCTCGCGACCGGCCTGAGGAAGGTCTTGACGAGGGGACTCCAGCGCTCATCCGTGACCCCGTTCATCACCGCGTGAAGGCCCGCGGCCGTCCTCCCGAACCTCCCCGTCGTGCCAACGAGCTGGCCGGCCTTCGCGCCTCGCCTCGGTACTGGCCGCTCCGCTGATCCGAGGGCGAAGACGCCAACGATCAGCTCCTTCGCCTCGTTCGTGTCGCCGCCCACGAGCGCAGCCGAGTACGCCTCGCACGCCTCCTCGATCCCCGACCAGAGCTCCTCGAACTCGTCGAACGACATGTCCGGCCTAAGTCCGAGCTCGACGTAGCAGAGGATCGGCCGCGCGCCCTTCGCGGCTAAGTCGCTGACGGAGGAGGTGACGGCCTTCCAGCCCGCGTCCCTGTAGCCCATGCCCCTCGGGACGTCGGTGCACTCGACCAACATGTCCCCAGTCAGGACGAGCCTACCCTGTCCTGGGAGGTCGACGCCGTCGTCACCCGCCCAGAGGTAGTCGCCGACCCTCTTCAGCCTTGGTAGGAGGTACCTCAGAAGGGCCCTCTCTCCGAGCTCGCTGAGCCGCATCCTCCGTTCCCTGCGTGGGTCGCTCCTATATCAGATGAGTGGGCGCAAGCGGTCGCGAATCCCGTCAGTTGTTAGGTATGCTACGTAACTTACGTAAACTGAAACTTAATTACGAAACGGATATTGTGACTAACGTGCAATCAATAGGCGATAGGACGCGGGTTCCAGCCCACGTCACCGGCTTCTTTGTGCCCCTGTGGAGCCCTGACCCTTTGAGGGCGGGGTCGATAGGTGCAGGGATCGTCTTGGAGCCGGGCGTGACCTGCGAGGCACGAAGGGGCTCGGGGAGGCTGCTGGTAAACGGCGAGCCGTTCAGGGGCGACAACTTCAGGCGCCTGCTCGACGTCACCAGGGACTACGTCGTCAGGACCGGCCTTAAGCTCGGAGCGGGTTACGGGCTCAGCGCCTCGATCGCGCTGGCCTGCGCGTTGACCGACGCGGCCGAGAAGTCCTCCGACCCCCAGGAGGCCTTCAAGAGAGCCCACGTGACCGAGGTCGAGAACGTCACGGGCCTTGGTGATGTGTTGGCGCTCCACGCCGGAGCAGGGCTGGTCCTCCGGACGAGACCCGGCGCGCCCGGGATAGGCGAGTCGGAGGTCGTCGAGAACAGGGACGACGTGGTCGTGCTGACTTCGATGCTGGGCGAGATGTCCACCAAGGAGATGCTGACGAGGTTCGCGGACAGGATAAGGGAGCACGGGTGGGCCGCGTACCGGAAGTTCGTCTCCGACCCGACCCTCGAGAGGTTCCTCGAGTGCTCGAGGGAGTTCAGCAGGGGCGTGGGTTTCCTCACCGACCGGGTTGAGGCCGCGATGGGGCCCGTGGAAGACCTCGTCCTAGGGTACTCGGTGAAGAAGATGGTGCTCTTCGCGGTCGCGGAGGTCCGGTACGCGGAGGAGGTCGGGGAGCACATGAGGAGGGCCTTCGGGAACCTCGTGGTGTTGAGGCTCGGTGACGGCACTTGGTTGGCGTACCCAAGAGCCATCCGCGTTACGTCTCGCTGACCATCCGGGAGAGGCTCGTCGAGGGGTTCAGGAAGGGCATCGTGGTCCCAGAGGGCCTCATGGCCCACGGCAGGGGAGAGGCTTTCGACTACATCATCGGAGAGGTGACTCACGAGCCCGCGAGGAGGGCGGTGAGGGCAGCCGCGGCCCAGCTCCTCCTCTCGAGGAGGCCCGTGATCTCCGTTAACGGCAACACGGCCGCGCTGGTCGGCCGCGAGGTCGTGGAGCTTGCGAAGGAGCTGAACGCGCCGCTGGAGGTGAACCTGTTCTACTGGAGCAGGGATAGGGTCGAGAGGATCGGAGAGCTCCTGAGGTCTTACGGCGCGACCGAAGTCCTCCTTCCCCTCGAGGACGTCGAGGAGATACCCGGGCTCGAGAGCGGCAGGCGCCTCGTCAGCAAGAAGGGGATATACTGTGCCGACGCGGTGTTCGTGCCACTCGAGGACGGCGACAGGACCGAGAAGCTCGTGGCGATGGGGAAGGCGGTGATCGCGGTCGACCTGAACCCGTTCTCGAGGACCGCGAGGGCCGCGACCATCACAATCGTCGACAACGTCGTCAGGGCAGTGCCGGAGCTGACGAGAGCGGTTAGGGAGCTGAGGTCCAGTCCCGAGGATGAGCTGAGGGGAATCTTGAGGAGCTTCGACAACTCGCTGAACCTCGCTCAAATGGTCTCGATCATCGCGAAGAGGCTCGAGTCGTTCGCGTCCTTTGGGGAGTCGCTGGGGGATTGAGGTTGGCTGAAAGGTCAGAGAAGCTGACCGCGAGGCACCTCGTCAAGATGAAGTCCAAAGGCCGGAGAATCGCGATGATCACGGCCTACGACTACCCGACCGCGGAGCTGGTCGACGAGGCCGGCGTTGACACGGTGTTGGTGGGCGATTCAGCCGCTATGGTCGTGCTCGGGTATCCGGACACGAGGTTCGTAGGTATCGAAGAGATGGTGACCTTCTGCAGGGCCGTAACGAGGGGCGTGAGGAGGGCTTTAGTCGTGGGCGACATGCCGTTCATGAGCTATCAGGTCTCAGCTGAGGAGGCCGTCAGGAACGCCGGCAGGCTGGTGAGGGAGGGTGGGGTCGACGCGGTGAAGCTCGAGGGCGGAAAGGAGTACGCGGAGGCGATCAGGGCGATCGCGAGGGCTGGAATTCCGGTGATGGGCCACGTCGGCATGACGCCGCAGTTCTTCGTCACCAGCACGGGTTACAGGTTGCGAGGGAAGAGTGCCGAGGACGCGGAGGCGGTCGTGAAGGACGCTGAGGAGGTCGCGAGGGCGGGTGCGTTCAGCCTCGTGCTGGAGTTCGCGGTCTCCGAGGTGGCGGAGTACCTCTCCTCGACGCTGGAGATCCCGGTGATCGGCATAGGCGCGGGCCCGAAGTGCGACGGTCAGGTCCTCGTGCTCCACGACGTCATCGGCCTCTACGAGCGCTCGCCTCCTTTCAGCAAGCGATACGCCGACGTGGGGTCCGTCGTCCTCAGCGCGGTCAGGAGTTACGTCGAGGAGGTGAAGGCGGGCTCGTTCCCCGGGCCTGAGCACACCGTGTCGATGGACCCCAAGGAGTGGGAGGAGTTCCTGAAGAGGGTAGGCCGTTGACGAAGAACTGGTCCAACCTCGGCAACGAAGTCTACCTGATTGACACAGTGGGCCCCTTTTTCCCACGGACGATCGCGTCATACCTCGTGAGGTCTGAGAGGGGCTGGGTCCTCTTCGACACGGGTTACTCGAGCTCCGCGCGCCACGTCCTCAGGGCCGTCAGGGAGGTCGGCGTCCGGCCGGAAGAGCTTAGGCTGGTGGTGGTCACGCACGCCCACCTAGACCACTGCGGCGCGCTCGCGGAGGTCCTCGAGCATCACCCGAGGGCGAAGGCCCTCGTCCACGAGAGGGCGTACAGGTACATGGTCGACCCGGAGAGGCTCGTGGAGTCGGTGAGGTCGCTCTTCGGAGAGGAGAACCTCAGGAGGATGGGTGGGATGAGGGGCGTGCCCGAGGAAAGGGTCGAGGTGGTCGACGACGGCGCAGAGCTTCCGCTGGGCGACAGGACGCTCAGGATATTCTACACGCCCGGCCACGCGCCCCATCACCTCTCTGCCTCGATCGATCCCCTCAGGTACGTCGTGACCGGCGACGCCGTCGCCCACAGGTCGCCGCTCTTCCCGAGGCCCATTCCGCCCACCGTGCCGCCCCGCTTCGACCTCGAAAGTTACCTCAGGAGCCTGAAGAGGGTCTTTGAGCACGAGCCGAAGCTCCTGCTCAGGCCCCACTACGGCCCGGGCACGCCGCCCGAGAACGCCCTCGAGGACGAGGTGGAGGTCGTGACCAGGTGGATGGAAAGGGTGAGGCACCTGAAGGGGGAGCTGGGAGACCCGTTCTCGATAGGCTGGAGGATATTGGACGAGGACTTCGGAGGCCGCGACAAAGTCGTCTCGTACGTGAGGGATGCGGTCCGCGTCTTCGCTTTAGGTGCCTACCTCTCGCTCTGACGGCCAAGCGCCCTCCTGCCGATGGACTTGGCCTCCTCCCGGAGCGCCGCCTTGAACTCCTCAATCGACTTCTTGGTCTCGGCGATGAGGCGTTCGACCTCCCTCCTGAGCTCCGACTCAGCGCTCACGATCCCCGACAAGCCCCCTCGGTATTAAACCCGAAAGCGTCCAGGTCGGAGCACGACGGACTTCACTCGAGGGCCGCGGCAAGGCGCCCAGGTCAAGAGTCTGGTCACCTGAGCCCGAGGAGGAAGCTCGCGGAGATCAGCAACAGGACCACGCCGCCGACCTTGGGGATGTAGCGCTCGTACCTCTTGATCCGGTGCTCTACTCGGTCGTATGTTTGTGCTGCGACGATCGTCACCCCGATGAGCCCCGCGGAGACCGAGAACGAGTAGGCCAGCATGAGCCCAACGGGGTCTATGCCGCCAACTGCGAGGGCCAGCAACACGAACTCCTCCTCGTGAGCGAAGCCCAAGACGAACGCCGCTGTTGCCAGCCCCTTCAGACCGATCAGCTCCGGGCTTCCTTCGCGACCGTGACCTCCGTGTCCGTGGTGATGGGAGTCGCCGTCGCGCCCCTCCCTCGTCAAGAGCAGCTTTACTCCGAAACCCAAGAGGATGAGCCCGGCGACCACGTTCACGTACGGAATGGAAACTGGGACGAAGGCCCTGAGGACGACGTAGACCAGCACCGCTGCCAGCGACGATATTATATGAAAGAACGATATGACAGAACTCCCGACAAGCGCCCTCAACGTGCGTCTCGAATCCCTGACTGCGTAGAGGATCGCGAGGGGCCAGCCATGGCCGGGCTCCAACCCGTGAAGCAGCCCGAGGGCGGCGACTGCGGCGTAAGTCGGCTCTATCACCGGCCCCCAGCTCCTGGCCCAACTAATAAACAGGGGTGAGCGTTCGGGCACTCGACGTCAGAACGGGTGTGGTGAGGTTCCCGGGATCCACATCGCTTGACATTTCAAATACCACAAGCAGATCGCCGTTGGGCAAGGCATATTAATGAGTCGTGTCCGTTGTTACGCAGGTGTAGCGTCGTATGAAGGTAAGGCTTCGCATACAGGTCCATAGGGACCTCGCCTACGAGCTCGAGGTCGAAGACTCGTCAGAACTCAAGCCCGAGGAGCTCCAGGAGGTACACAAGAGGGTTCTGGAGGCACTGGAGGGCATCAGGAAGCAGGCTCAGGCGACGCCCGCGCCCGAGATCGAGGGCTGGATCGACCTCACGGGAGAGGTCCCGCACATGGGCAAGCTCGCCAGGGAGCTTTCGCTCAAGGACCAGATACTTCTGGCCTACTACGCGTGGGACGCGAAGGGCAGGAAGCAGATGAAGCCGATAGAGGTCTACGAGTTCCTCAGGAACGAAGGTTTTCCTGCGAACTATGGGAGTGTCATGGCGAGGATAACCGAGTTGACGAGGGAGGGCCTCTTGATCAGGGAGGGTGACGGGACCTACAGGCTGAGCAGGTTCGGGACCGAGAGGGCACAGGCCCTGACCTCCCCGAAGCCGACTTGAACGCCCCGACCCTGATCAAGGTTCTCTCCGCGGTGAGCCTGGCGTCCACGGCCCTTTTAGCCGTCTACGCTCTGGCGGTCTACGGGTCGCTCCCCGAGCTGGTCGCAATAGACTTCGACGCCGCAGGCAGGCCGACGAGGTACGCGCCGAAGTCCGAGCTCCTCACGGTACTCTACCTGCTGATCGGGGTCCTCGCGTCGGTCACGGCCCTCATCTCAGTGATCTCGCTCAAACGGCACGTCATCGTCGAGCGTTACCCCTACCTCGTCAACCTTCCCGCGCTGGCGATTCTCCTGGGCAGGCTGCCTGAGCACCTCAGGAGGCCCTATGTCGACAGGGTCTTCCTTCCCCTCCCGGCGGTCGGCGTAGTCCTGAACGCGGCGGTCTTCTTCCCGCTGGTCCACATGGTTCTGGAGGCCGCCAGGACCGAGTACTTCCCTCCGTTTCCCGTGGTCGCTGTCGTGTTGGCCGTTTCGCTCTCTGTAGCCCCTGCCATGATATTTTATTATCGGCGAATTTACAGAGAACTGAAGACGGTGGTCACTTAATATAGCCCGGAGGTGCCTCGAGCTCGAGGCCCTTAGGCATCCTAGACATGCTCGCGGCGGTCCTCCTCATCAGGTCCCTGAGCTGAAGCCTGATGGAATCGGACTGCTCGATAAGAGGCTGGACGTTGAAGTCGGTCCCAAAGACCCTGTTGATGAAGGCGATCACCTCGGCGGAGGCGCCGGGATCGGGGTACTGGAGGTGGGACTGGGCTAGGACCAGCACCACCTTGAGGCCGCGCTCCGTTCCAAGTTTGATCAGGGCCGCGTTGTGCCCTGTGATGAAGCCCATCTCGAAGGCCTCCGCCTGCCCCTTCCTCGTGAACTCCTCGGTGAGCTTGAGGTCGTTGGAGACGACGAAGACCCGTGGCCTCTCGATCTCGAGTCGGTTCGGCTCGGGGACGCCGCCGAGCGAGACCACTAGATCCGACGAGGCCTCGACCGCGTAGTCGACGATGCCCTTCGCTGTAGACCAGATAAGGTTAGGGAGGATCGGGATGTCGGAGTAGACCACCGAGAAGGTCGGTCTTCCTCCCACGTCGACCCTGTACAGTCTCACCGGGTCCAGTATCCTGCCCTCCTGCACCACGACGACGGGCGGAGCCTCGTCGAGGTCTATGCTCCCCAGCAGGCTCGACTGGGAGTTCGCGACGATGTACGATGTCGCGATCGTCCCGACGAGGCCGACGTCCGGAAGCCCCACGATCGTCGGCGCGCCCTTGACAGCCTTACCCGTCAGCCTCAGCGCCACGGGTACCTCATCCCCTCTCATTTCTTAAATGTATCAGGCCGACGGAGGTGCAGTGGGTACGACTCCGGGTCCTCGGGGAGCGACGGGTAGTCGGGCGGCCACTTCGCCGGGTTCACCGAATCCAGCTGGGTCAGCGCCTCCTCGATCTCGCGCCTCCTCGGCTCGAGCCACGGCGGCAGGACCAACCTGGTCCCTAAGCTCTCCGGGGGCTCATCGACCGCGTATCCCGGACCCGCCGTGGCGACCTCGAGCAGGTTCCCCTCCGGGTCCCTAACGTAGAGCGACTTGAACCAGAACCTGTCCACAACGCCCGAGTTCGGTATTCGGACGGAGATCAATCTCCTCAAGATCGTCCGCTGGTCGCGCTCGTCCTCGACCGCGAACGCGACGTGGTGTATCGAGCCCCTCCCGACCAGACCGTAGTCGGCGTCGGGTTCGACGACGTAGTGCAGGTAGTCCCCGCGCTCATCGTCCGAGGCCACGAGGTAGAACCTGCCGCTCCGGTCCCTAGTCCTCTCCCAGCTGGTCACGCCTAGGAACTTCTCGTAGAACCTCTCGACGACCTCTGGGTCCGTGGCGAGTATCGCGGCGTGGTCGAAGCTGATCAGCCTCATCGAGCCGCTGACCCCGTCCACGTCGACCCTTTCCGCCAAGAGCTCCCTCACGTAGTCGAAAGGGGCACCCTCTTTCGGTGCGACGAGCTCAATCTCCGCTCCGTCGGGATCGGTGAGGTAGACCGAGAACCCGTAGAACCTCTCGAAGGGCCCTTCTACCGGAACTCCCTTCCCTCTCAGCCACCAGTACCAGTCCCTGAGCGACTCGATGGAGACGACGCGGTAGGCGACGTGGTGCGGCGACCCGAGCCCGGGGTTCCCGAAGGGCAGGTGCGGCCACTCGAAGAAGGTGATCGTGCTCCCTACGGTCGATTCGGGGTTCGCGTAGAATGCGTGCCTGTGATAGACGTCGTCCTGATTGACCGAGAGCTTCACCCTTCTCAGCCCGAGGACGTCGACGTAGAACCTCGCGTTGACCGAGTAGTTGCCCGTGACCAGCGTGACGTGGTGCAGGCCCCTGATCTCCGACCCGCTCACCTATGCTATAACTGAGGACATGCTAATGAGTCTGCGCGGTCTTCCCGAAACGGTGAAGAGCGACTAAAGCTCACGTGGCGCGTGATCTACGAGGAGTACGTCGGCTACATGATGCTGGCGTGTGGGATGAGGGTCGGAGTCGCGGACCCGATCGGTGCCCTCTCGGAGCTCGAGCTTCCCGAGGGGGTTAGAGTCCAGCTCTACGACCCGCGCGCCGCGGCCTCGGAAAGGCAGATCGCCCTCGCCTTCCTCTGCGCTGTCGACTCCTTCCTGACTGGGACGAACAGAGCCAGGAGGATCGAGGTTGAAGTGCTGAGGTACCTCGCCTGCTCGACCCAGATAGAACAGGCCATCGCGAGGGCCGGCGTGAGGGAGGGCGCGAAGGAGGTGGGCGTGATGGTGATCGCAGAGAAGGGGCACGATCCGAAGCCCATCCTCGAGGAGGTCGTGAGGGCCTTGAGGGGCGAGCTGGCCCCCGAAATAGCCTTCCGCGCCGAGCCCCGCGAGCTGCTGGAGAGGCGCGGCTTGGACCCGAGGAGGGCCGACCGCTTGCCGTGGTCCGAGGGCGCGAGACGGGAGGAGCTCCTGTTGCTAGAGGAGATGGTCGCGTTGAGGCTCTGAGGCTACCTGTCCCACTCGACGGGCCACATGTTGTGTGACCAGTAGATCACCGGGATGTCCGCGATCCTCTTCCCCCTCGCGAGGTAGGGCACCAACAGCAGGTTCCTGAAGGAGGGCGTCATGATCCTGACCCTGTAGGGCCTGTCGGCCGCGTCCGATCTGACGTAGTAGGTCATCTCGCCGTGGGCCGCCTCAACCCTCGCGACCGCCTCGCCCGGCGGGACCCTCAGGTTGATCGGGTGCTGCTTGTTCTTCACTGGGCCTTCGGGCATCATCTCGACAGCCTGTCTGATGATCCTGACGCTCTGTAGCATCTCCTCGAAGGCGACCCAGGCCCTCGCGTAAGAGTCGCCCTCGGTCCTAACGGGCACCTCGAAGCTGAACTTGGAATAGGCGTCGTAGGGCTCGTCCACCCTGACGTCCCTCCTGAACCCAGACGCCCTGAGGCTGACCCCGACCGCGCCGAGCTCCGCGGCCATCTCCCTCGTCAGGACGCCAACTCCCCTGGTCCTGTCGATGAAGATCGAGTTCTCCAGCATCAGGTCCCTGTAGTTCTCGAGCCTCGCCTCGAGGAATTCCATCACCCTGAGGACGTACTTCGGGAAGTCGTCGGTCAGCTCGCCGTCCTTAGGAGACTTGCCGGTCGCGTCCCTATACCAGGCCCTGAACCTTTGGACAAGCTCGGTCGGGACCTTCTTCGGCAGGTCGTTCCTCACGCCTCCCGGGACGAAGTACGAGTGGGTGATCCTCTGGCCTCCGATGAACTGGACCAGGTCGACGATGAACTCCCGGTCGCCGAAGCACCATAGGAAGGGCGTCGTGAGTCCTAGGAAGACGCCGTAGAGCGCGAAGTAGTAGAAGTGCGAGCCTATCCTGTTCAGCTCAGCCACTAGGGGCCTGATGTACTTTGCCCTCTCAGGCGGCTCGACCCCCATCAACTTCTCGACCGCGAGGCAGTAAGGGTAGACCATTCCGGCCGCGTCGAGGATCGCGGGCCTCTCGAGGTGTGGTATGTTCGTGATCCAGGTCTTGTACTCGCACATCTTCTCCTCTCCCCTGTGGACGAAGCCCGGGTCCGGGTCCAGATCGACGACCGTGTCGCCGATCACCCTAACGATCATCCTGAAGTGCCCCGTGCCCGGGTGCTGGGGGCCGTACGAGAAGACCAGCCCCTCGCCGGTTTCGAGGATCGAGATCTCCCTAACCTCGGTCTCGGCGGTCATCGCTCACGCAGTGGCTCCCTGCGCTATAAGCGTAGGTCCTGACCTCTGCGGGTGGTCGATGCGCTCGAGGCCTCAGTGCGCCTCCGCGTCGAATAGTTGGGCCCGTCCCGGGACCTCTTGGGCAACGTTGAAATAACGGCGAGGACGCGCAGGTCCGCAATGAACGGTGGTCGTCTTTGGACGGGAGCTGATTGACCCGTCCTTCTCCGTGAGGCGAGTCGACGAGCGGATCGACCTCCTCTCGCTGGTCTCGGTCCTGAGGTCGGAGTTCGAGGACGTGGCCTTCCTCGAGTCCGTGGAGGGGCCCTCGCCGCTGGCCGAGTACAGCTTCCTCGCCTTTGACCCGGTCGCGGTGCTGGAGGTACCGGAGGGCATGGACCGCTCGAGGCTTTACGTCGACGGCGATTTGGTCGAGGAGTTCGACGAACCGCTTGGCCACTTGAGGGACCTGATCGGGAGGGGGCTTCCGGCCGCTGCGACGCCGAGGCTCGCCGGAGGCGCGATCGGGTTCGTCTCGTACGACGCGGCCAGGATGTGGCACGAGTTTCACGGCCGGAGCGACGTGATGTCCGGGTTCCCCGCGATGCGTTTCGGCGTCTTCAGGTCGATAGTCGTCCACGACCACAGGACCCGCGAGACCTACGTCTGCTCGGTCGGTCCCGAGGGGCCGGGGCCGGAGCTCCAGAGGGCTCTGAAGGAAGCGAGACGGCCGGACGCTCTTGACGGTGAGGGGTTCAGGCACGAGGAGACGGGGACTTCGCTCTCGGAGGCCGAGTTCGTCGAGGCAGTGGTGGCGGCGAAGGAGTACATCTCCAGCGGTGACGTCTTCCAGGTCGTCCTCTCGAGGAGGGTGGACCTGAGGGTATCCGGCGACCTGATGCGGGTCTACGCGGCCCTGAGGAGGATAAACCCGTCGCCCTACATGTTCCTCCTGAGGCTGGGTGACGTCGAGCTGGTCGGGTCGAGCCCCGAGATGCTGGTCCGCGTCGAGGGCGATAGGGTCACGACGTTCCCGATCGCGGGGACGAGGAGGAGGCTTGAGGACCCGATGGCGGACTCGGCCTCGGATATGCAGCTGCTCTCCGACCAGAAGGAGCTCGCGGAGCACGTGATGCTGGTCGACCTCGCGAGGAACGACCTCGGCAGGGTCTGCAGGCCGGGGACCGTCAACGTCGCCGAGGCGATGAGGTTGGTGAAGTACAGCCACGTCAAGCACCTCGTCTCGAGGGTCGAGGGGTCCTTGAGGCAAGGCCTGGACTCGCTCGACGCGTTCGTCTCGGTCTTCCCCGCCGGGACGGTGTCGGGAGCTCCGAAGCTGAGGGCGATGGAGGTCATCGACGAGCTCGAGCCGGTCGCGAGGGGGCCGTACGCGGGCGCGGTCGGATACGTCTCCTTCAACTGGTCCGCGGACTTCGCGATCGCGATCAGGACCCTCTTCAGGATGAGGGACCAGGCGTTCATTCAGGCCGGCGCGGGCGTCGTCTGGGATTCGGTGCCGGAGAGGGAGTACGCGGAGACCGAGGCGAAACTCTCCGCCCTGAGGGCGGCCCTGATGGAGGCTGAGGGCGCGTGAGGGTCCTCATACTGGACAATTACGACTCCTTCGTCTGGAACCTGGCCGACTACGTCGGGAAGCTGGGCGCGGAGCCGATAGTCATGAGGAGCACGAAGCTGACGCTGGAGGACGTCGAGTCGCTCGACCCGGAGCGGATCATCATATCGCCTGGACCCGGCCACCCGTCGGAGAGGAGGTTCACGGGCGTTTCGGCCGACGTGGTCCTGAGCCTCGGCAGGAGGGTTCCTGTTCTCGGCGTCTGCCTCGGGATGCAGCTGATCGGGCACGCGTTGGGAGGGAGCGTCGTCAGGGCGAAGAGGGTCGTCCACGGGAAGGCCTCAAAGGTGACCCACGTTGGAGAGGGAGTCTTCAGAGGCCTCGAGAACCCGCTCACGGTCGGGAGGTATCACTCGCTGGTCGTGAGGGAGGAGGACCTGCCAAGAGAGCTGGAGGTGATCGCCCGGGACCTCGAGGACGGCGAGCTCATGGCCATCAGGCACAGGAGTTGGCCGCTCGTCGGGGTGCAGTTCCACCCTGAGTCGGTCCTCACGCCGAGGGGGATCGACCTGCTGAGGAACTTCCTCAGAGGTGAGCTGTGACGTGATCGTCGAGGTCATCGCGAAGCTCGTCGAGGGGAGGTCTGTCGGTGCGGGGGAGGTCGCAGCGTGCGTCGAGGAGATGGCCGAGGGCATAGCGACTCCGTCGCAGGTCGCGGCCTTCCTCACGGCGATGAGGATGAGGGGTGAGTCACCGAAGCACCTGGCCGCGATGGCTCGAGTCCTCAGGAGGAGGGCTGTGAGGGTCAGGACCGACGGCGGGGCGATCGACACCTGCGGGACTGGGGGCGACTCGGTCAAGACGGTGAACGCTAGCACGATCGCGGGGCTCGTCGTCGCAGCTGCCGGTGGCAAGGTCGCTAAACACGGCAACAGGTCCTTCACGGGGCACACGGGGAGCGCCGACCTGCTCGAGGAGCTGGGGGTCAACGTCGACGTAGGGCCGGACGTCGTCGAGAGGTGCGTCGAGGAGGCCGGGTTCGGGTTCATGTTCGCGCCCAGGTACCACCCCTCGTTCAAGGCCGTCGCCGCGGTGAGGAGGGAGATCGGGATAAGGACCGCCTTCAACCTGCTGGGGCCGCTGAGCAATCCAGCCGACGCGCGGAGGCACTCGATGGGCGTCTCGTCCAGGGAGCTCGTGACCGTGATGGCCGAGGCTTTGAGGCTGCTGGGCGTCGAGAGGGCTGCGGTCTTCCACGGGCTGAACGGCATCGACGAGGTCTCTCCCTGCTCTCCCACCGAGGTCTGCTGGGTCCTCGAGGACGGCGTCCGCTACACCAAGGTCATTCCGAAGGACTTCGGGCTGATCGGAACTACCCTGGAGAGGCTGGTGGTGTCGTCGAGGGCCGAGGCCGTCCAGAGGGCGAAGAGGGTGGTGCTCGGAGAGGCCGCAAGGGACGACCCTGACGCACAGCTGGTCCTCTGTAACGCCTCGGTGGCTCTGGTGGTCGCGGGCCTTTCCGACGACCTCGGGCACGGAGCGGAGCTCGCGTGGGAGGTCCTCTCCTCCGGCGGGGTCGAGAGGGTCCTGAAAGAGGTCGTGAGGTTGACGGGCGGTGACGGTTCGAGGCTCGAGCGGTGAGGGAGTTCCGTACCTGGTGAGGGCGTGCGAGGACGCCATGAGTCGGGTAAGGTCCGGATACTATTCGTCCGCGTGGGAGCTCGCGACGACGAGGAGGAGACTCCTGGACTCGTTGAGGAGCAGGGTCTCCGTGATCGCGGAGCTCAAGCCCAGGTCTCCGACCGCTGGGGAGATCAGGTCCGTCGACGACCCGAGAGCGCTGATCGCGAGGATGATCGAGGGCGGCGCCGACGCCATCTCCGTCCTCACAGTTCCCGGCGACTTCGGCGGCAGACCCGAGTACCTGAGGGCAGCCTCAGAGTCCGGTGTAGCGACGCTGATGAAGGACTTCGTCGTCTCGAGGGCGCAGCTGGAGTTCGCCGCGAGGGCCGGCGCTAGCGCGGTCCTGCTGATCGCGAGGGCCTTCAGGTTGGGGCTCTGCGAGCTCGAGCTCAACGGGACGATCGGGGAGGCGCACGACCTCGGCCTCGAGGTCCTCGTAGAGGTCTACAGGTCAGATGACCTGGACTACGCTATCCGCACAGACGCGGACCTCATCGGCGTCAACTCGAGGGACCTGGAGACGCTGGACCTGAACCCAGAGAGGGCAAGGGCGATCGTGGCCCAAGTGCCGGAGGGCGAGAGGTGGAGGACGGTCATCGAGAGCGGCATAGGCTGCAGGTCAGACATCGAGCCCTTCCTCGAGATGGGAGTGAACAAGTTCCTCGTCGGGACCGCGGTCATGAGGGCACAGGACCCCGCTTCGGCGATCAGGGCGATCAAGGGTGAGTGAGGTGGCGCTCTTCGTGAAGGTCTGCGGTATCACGAGGCTCGAGGACTTGAGGGCCGTTGCTGAGGCGGGCGCGGACGCAATCGGGCTTGTCATAGGGTTCCCGAGCTCGCCGAGGAACCTGAGCCTCGAGGCCGCGAGGAGGATCGCGAGGGAGGCGAGGGGAGGGCCGTTCTCGATCGCCGTGCTGGAGGGCTCCGATCCGAAGCTCGTAGAGGACGTCTGCTCTGCCGTCGAGCCGTACGGTCTTCAGGTCTACGGCCCCGCGGACCCTGACTCCCTGAGGTCGTTGGGGGTGAGGTTCCTGATACGGCCAGTCGCACCAGAGGCCCGGGAGCTCCCTGAGGGCTTCGACGCGGTGCTGTTGGATCGGAGTCACGGGAAGGGGCTGCCGATCGACCTCGAGGTCGCCGCGGAGTTCGTGAGGAGGTCGAGTCTCCCCGTGATCCTCTCTGGAGGCCTGAACCCCTATAACGTCGCGGAGGTCGTCAGGAGGGTGAGGCCGTTCGGGGTCGACGCATCGTCCGGGCTCGAGTCGGCCCAGGGGGTCAAGGACTCCGCAAAGGTTAGGGCGTTCGTCGAGAGGGCGAGGAGGGCCCATGAAGGTTAGGGGCAGGTTCGGGAGGTTCGGCGGCAGGTACGTCCCCGAGACGCTGGTCGAGGCCCTCGACGAGCTCGAGAGGAGCTACGAGGAGCTGAGGGACGACTCGTCGTTCAGGTCTGAGCTCGAGAGGCTGCTGAGGGACTACGCGGGCAGACCGACACCGCTCTACTTCGCCTCGAACCTCACTAAGCTGCTCGGAGGAGCGAAGGTCTACCTGAAGAGGGAGGACCTCCTCCACGGCGGGGCCCACAAGATCAACAACGCGCTCGGTCAGGCCCTCCTCGCGAGGAGGATGGGGAAGCGCAGGGTTATCGCTGAAACCGGTGCCGGGCAGCACGGCGTCGCCACAGCGATGGCCTGCGCGGTCCTCGGCCTGAAGTGCACGGTCTACATGGGCGAGCTGGACGTCGAGAGGCAGTCGGCGAACGTGAAGAGGATGAGGCTTCTCGGGGCCGAGGTCGTTCCGGTCAGGTCCGGGACTAGGACGCTCAAGGACGCGATCAACGAGGCTATCAGGGACTGGGTCACGAACGTCGAGACCACCTACTACCTCCTCGGCTCCTGCGTCGGGCCGCACCCGTACCCGACGATCGTGAGGGACTTCCAGTCGGTGATCGGGAGGGAGTGCAGGTGCCAGGCCCTCGAGGCGGAGGGCAGGCTACCCGACTGGGTGGTCGCATGCGTTGGCGGCGGGAGCAACGCGATCGGGATCTTCCACCCGTTCCTCGAGGACCCGGTCAAGCTGGTCGGCGTTGAAGCGGGCGGGAGGGGCGAGGGGATCGGCGAGCACGCGGCCTCGCTCTGCAGGGGGACCGAGGGCGTCCTCCACGGGGCCTACACGTATGTCATCCAGGACGAGGACGGTCAGGTGGGGGAGACATGGAGCGTAGCGCCGGGCCTCGACTACCCGGGCGTCGGGCCGGAGCACGCGTACTTGAAGGAGACGGGGAGGGTGGAGTACGTCGCGGTCGACGACGCAAGCGCCCTGAGGGCCTACCTGACGCTGGCGAGGACCGAGGGGATACTTCCTGCCCTCGAGCCGGCCCACGCCCTAGCCCACGCGATCGAGCTGGCGCCGACGCTCCCGAAGGACGAGGTGGTCGTCGTGAACCTGAGCGGCAGGGGCGACAAGGACCTGGACACGGTCCTGAGGTGGCTTGAGCTTGAGGGAGCTGGCTGAGGCCTTCGAGGCCGCGAGGTCCGAAAACAGGGCCGCCTTCATCGGTTACCTCACGGGAGGGTATCCCGACGCGGTCCGGTGCGTAGAGGCGCTCGTCGCGATGGCCGAGGAGGGAGTGGACGTCCTCGAGGTCGGGGTTCCGTTCTCCGACCCGATAGCGGACGGCGCTACGATCCAGGAGGCGACCGCGGTTGCGCTGAGGAACGGCACCAGTCCATCGGAAGTCCTTGGGATCGTCAGGGAGGTTAGGTCCCGGGTCGGCGTCCCGGTCGTGCTGCTCGCTTACCTGAACGTCCTGTTGAGGCGAGGGCTCGAGAGGTTCGCGGCGGAGGCCAGGGATTCGGGCGTCTCGGCGGTGATCGTTCCGGACCTGCCTCTTGAGGAGTCGGAGCCCGTCGCTCGGGCGATGAGGGGCTCCGGGATAGGCGTGGTGCTGCTGGCGTCGCCGACGACGAGCGACGGTAGGCTCGCGAGGATCCTGGACGCCAGCGACGTCTTCACCTACCTGGTCTCGGTGACCGGGACGACGGGGGAGAGGGCCGAAGTGCCTAGGAGCGCGGTCCAGCTGGTCAGGCGGGCGAAGTCCCTGAGGCCTTCCACGAGGGTCGCGGTGGGCTTCGGGGTCTCGGCGCCGGAGCACGGCAAGGTCCTCGCGTCGGAGGGAGCCGACGGGGTCGTCGTGGGGAGCAGGATCGTCTCGCTGATGAAGGAGGGCGGTGTCGGGGCGGTCAGGGAGTTCGCGAGGGGCTTCAGGCGGTCGCTGTTACGAGGCCTCCGCTAAGGCTTATCCGAGGCCGGCGTCCTCGACTTCCGGATGGAGAGGCCTCCCTGGCTGAAGGTAGTCCTGCCCCACGGCCCTGTCTATGAAAGGGTGAGGGAGGTCGTCAGGAGGCACGGGCTCCACACGGTCTGTCAGTCCGCGATCTGCCCCAACGTCGGGGAGTGCTGGGGCTCGGGGACCGCCACGTTCATGATCCTCGGGGACGTCTGCACCAGGGGTTGCAGGTTCTGCGCGGTCACCCACGGCAACCCGAGGGGGTCGGTGGACCTCACGGAGCCCGAGAGGGTCGCGGCCGCGGTCTCCGAGCTAGGCCTCAGCTACGTCGTCATCACCTCGGTCTGCAGGGACGACCTCCCCGATGGGGGAGCGTCGGTCTTCGCGGAGACCGTGAGGGCGGTCAAGCGGAGGAACCCCGGCTCCCTGGTCGAGGTCCTGATTCCTGACTTCGAGGGCGAGAGGCGCGCGATCGAGGAGGTGGTGAGGGCGGGGCCGGACGTCGTCGGTCACAACGTCGAGACCGTGAGGAGGCTCACGCCGGTGGTCAGGGACAGGAGGGCCTCCTACGAGAGGTCGCTCGCGGTCCTCAGGACGGTCAAGGAGGTCGACCCGAGGATGATCACGAAGTCCTCGATGATGCTGGGGCTCGGCGAGACCGACGAGGAGGTCGTCGAGACGCTGAGGGACCTGAGGGCCGTTGGCGTCGACGTCGTGACGTTGGGTCAGTACCTGAGGCCGCTCGACTCGCCGCTTTACCTCCCGGTCGTCGAGTACGTGAGGCCCGAGAGGTTCAGAACGCTTGAGGAGGTCGCCTACCGGATGGGCTTCCTCTACGTCGCCTCCGGGCCGCTCGTGAGGAGCTCCTACAGGGCCGCCGAGGCCTTCGTCGCGTCCCTGGTGAGGGGCGTTGCGTGAGGCCAAGAGACTGCTCTTCTTCTGCGATCTCGGGAGGACCTCATATGACGACTGCCACCGTCTGATGCTGGGGCTGGTAGGCCTCAGGGCGAGGGGGTGCGTCGGGGACGTCGTACTCATCACCGAGCACGAGCACGTCTACACGCTCGGGAGGCACGCGAGGCCCGACCAGGTCTTTAACGACGCCGTTCCGGTGAGGACCGTCGAGAGGGCCGGAGGTCCCACCTACCACGGTCCAGGTCAGCTCGTCGCTTACCCGGTGATCAGGCTCGCGGACTGGGGGCTGGGACCCGCGGACCTCGTCAGGGCCCTAGAGGCCTCGGTGGTCTCGGTGCTCGGGGAGCTGGGGATCCGGTCGGAGCCCGGGAGCCCGTCGGGGAGGCCGGGCGTCTGGGTCGACGGCAGGAAGATCGCGTCTATTGGGATGGCGGTAAGGGACGGCGTCAGCTTCCACGGCGTCGCGCTCAACGTCTCAGCCGACCTCTCGATGTTCCGCGGGATCTCCCCCTGTGGTATGTCGCCTGACGTGATGACCTCGGTCGAGCGCGAGCTCGGCAAGCGCGTCGGCCTGGAGGCCGTCAAGCCGCTCTTCGTGAGGGAGTTCTCGGCGCTACTCGGCGCTGAACCCCTCGCGGCCCAGAGGAGGGAGCTCGAGTCCGGTGCGGTCTGGACGCTCCTCGCAGTAAGCCGGTCCCACGAGGGTCCGAGGCGCGTTCCGGCCCTGGACGATCGTCGTGAGAGGTAATACTTTGATATTTTGAGTGTCAGCGGTGAGCCAAACCGAATTATATTGGACACTTCAATAAGAATAGTTGGGCGGGCCGGGAGAGGTGGTGCCCAGTTCGTGGGGGAAGCCTCGCGGGCTGGGTGCCTCGCTCGGCCCCGGAGGCCCGAAAGGGCTGCTGCGACCGGGCGGGGCACGGGGACGCTCTGCCCACCGGCGGCGACCGGGAAGGTGGGCGTGAGGACCTGCCCCACCGAAAGCCCGCCCGTCGTTTCTCCTTGATCAGAGTGTAACGCCCTTTGATCTCATCAGGGACCAGATGTAATCCGGTGTGACGGGCATTCTCTCGATCGCAATGTTTAGGTGGGAGAGGGCGTCCTCGACCGCGTTCACGACGGCCTGCGCGAACCCGATGGTCGCTGCCTCGCCCACGCCCTTCGCGCCCAGCGGGTTCGGTGCGGGCGTGACGGTCCTCTCCAGGACGAACTCCGGGACCTCGCACGCGGTCGGAACGAGGTAGTCGGCGAGGCTCTCGGTGAGGAGGTTGCCCTCGGGGCCGTAGCGGACCTCCTCGAGGAGCGCTTGACCTAGGGCCTGGACCGCGCCCCCGACGACCTGGCCCTCGACGAGCATCGGGTTGACGACGTTGCCCGCGTCGTCGACGAGCACCGCCCTCTTCACGTCCACCCGACCGGTCTCGGGATCGACTTCCACGACCGCGACGTGGGCCCCGAACGGGTACGTCAGCTTGGGGACGTGGTGAGCGTAGGCCTCGAGTCCCACCTCCTCTCCGTCCGGCAGCTCCGACTCGTCGTAGGCGGCCTTCGCGACCTCCTCGAAGCCCACCGACCTCTCCGGGACCCCCTTCACGCTGAACCGGCCCCCGATGAGCTCCACGTCCTCCGGCCTCGCCTCGAGGAGGTGGGCGGCGATCCTCCGCATCTTCTCCGCTACCCGCTCGCACGCCGAGAGTATCGCTGATCCTCCCGAGACCAGGGTCCAGCTGCCCGCGGTCCCGCCCCCGTACGGCGCGCTCTGGGTGTCGCCGAAGGACAGGCTCACGTCCTCGATCCCGATCCCGAAGTAGTCGGCCACGAGCTGCGCGAAGGCGGTCAGGTCACCTTGGCCGTGCGGCGAGGTGCTGGTGAAGACGGTCACCTTCCCGTCGGGCTCGACCCTGACCTTCGCGGACTGCGAGGCAAAGTTGCAGACCTCGACGTAGGTCGAGATCCCAATCCCGATCAGCCTCCCCTCCTGCCTCGCCCACCTCTGCTCCTCCCTCCACTTCAGGTAATCGACGAGCTCCAGCGCCCTCCGTAGGGCCTTTTCGTAGTCGCCGCTGTCGTACTCGTGTCCTCCTACCGTCTTGTAGGGGAACTCGTCCCTCCGGATGAAGTTCCTGAGCCTCAGCTCCGCGGGATCGATCCCGAGCTCCCTCGCGAGCCTCTCGACGCTCCTCTCGATCAGGAACGAAGCCTCCGGCCTTCCAGCCCCCCTGTAGGGCGCGGTCGGGACCTTGTTGGTGAAGGCCCCGACGACCTTTCCCTCGAAGCCGGTGAGCTTGTAGACGCCTGGCACCATCCCGAGCATCCCGGTGTAGACCGACTGGGTAAGGTGGTAGAAGTAGGCGCCGACGTCGCCGATCGCCTCAACCCTCACGCCCAGAAGCCTGCCGTCCGACTTCGCGGCCAGCTCAACCCTCGCGATCAGGCCCCTCCCGTGCGTCGTCGAGGAGAGGTTCTCGCGCCTCGTCTCGACCCACTTCACCGGCCTGCCGAGCGCGACCGACGCCGCGGGGACCGCTACGTCCTCGGGGTAGTGGGGGATCTTCGACCCGAACGCGCCCCCGACGTCCGTGACCACGACCCTCACCCTGTTCTGCGGTATGCCGAGGGCCTCTGACGTCCACTCCCTCAGGGAGTGCGGGAACTGGTGCGACGCGTGAACCTCCAACTGGCCCGTCGAGGGGTCGTAGCTCGCGAGTATACCCCTGGGCTCGATCGGCGTCGCCGCGACCCTCTGGACGGTGTGTCTGTATCTCACCACTCTGTCCGCGGACCTGAAGGCCCCGTCCGGGTCGCCGCCGACCCTGGTATAAGTGAAGGCGACGTTGTCCCCGAACTCCTCGTGGACCAACGGCGATCCGGGCCTGAGGGCCTCTTCGGGGTCCACGACGGCCTGCAGGGGCTCGTAACCGACTTCGACGAGGGCCACTGCGTCGTAGGCCGCGTACCTGTCCTCGGCGACTACCATCGCGACCGGTTCGCCCACGTACCTGACCTTCCTCTCCGCGAGCGGTTTGACCGGCGGCACCTTAGAGTACTTGGGGTTCGCGTTCACGGCCAGCGGTCCGACCCTCGGGTTCAGGTCTGCGCCAGTGAAGACCGCGACTACCCCCTGGGCCTTCACGGCCCTGCTGACGTCGATCGACCTGATGACCGCGTGCGGGTACGCGCTCCTCACGAAGGCCGCGTGTAGGGTCCTGGGGAGCCAGAGGTCGTCGATGAAGCTGCCTCTGCCGATCAGGAGCTTCCGGTCCTCGATCCTAGGGACGGGCTTCCCGACGTAGCGAGCGGCAGCCAGCCTGATACTCATCGGCAGGCCCGAGGACCGCGCGTGATAACTGTTCCCTCACGTGCCATCGGGCGGGGTTCTGGCCCTAGTCGCACCCCTTAGCCTCCCGTGGAAGCGTCCCAGCCTTCCGCCCTCTGAGGCCTTGAGCACCCGCTCGCAGGCTCTGATGTACCTCCTGAAGGCGGCCCTCGCGGAGCCCGACGTCATCACGAGGTCGTCGTAGAATGAGCCGGACTCGCTCAGCGCGACCTCTGCCAACCCCTTCGCGAGCCTCATGCTGTTCGTAGGGAGGACCGCGGGAGACCTCGAGAGCGTCTCGGCTAGCGCCAACCCGATGTAATGAGTCAGGGAGACCGAGACTGAGACCGCCTTGTCGTGGTCCCTCCAGTTCATCCTGATCAGCCTCGTTCCGGGGAGCAGGGACCGTATCAGCTCCTCCTCGCGATCTACGTCTCGGGGCTCGACGTGAGCGGTGAAGGTCCCCTCCGTCGACTCGGTCTTGGGGCCGAAGAGCGGGTGCGCCAACGCCACGATCACGCCCCTGGACCTCAGGAGCTCCGCGGCCCTCACCAGAGGGCCCTTCAGCGCCGAGACGTCCACCAGGGACCCGAACCCGAGGTCTGACTTCGCCAGCGACCTCATCAGCCTCTTGGCCTCGAGGACCGGGACCGCTAAAAGCACCATGTCGGCCCGCCGGGCAGCCTCGAAGGCATCGCCGACGGCTTCACAGCCCAGCTCCCTCGAGAGCGCGGACGCGGCCTCCTGAGTCCTGTCGTGGAGGAGGAGCGAGTGGCCCCTAGCTGCCAGCCTCCTGGCGAACCAGCCCCCCATCTGGCCGCATCCGACCAGTAGGACCCTCAAGCCCTCTCCGCTCGAGGGAGCTCACTTGATGTAGGAGGGCCTGTCCTCCTGCTCCTCGTACTCGGCTTCAAGCCTCCTGACCAGCTCCTTGAGGTCCTCGTCGCTCTCCACCAGCGAGTTGACTTTGCTCTCGAAGATCGTCGCGTCGAAGTAAAGCCTCTCCAGCCTCAGCGGGACCTCCACGATGGACGCGAGCTTCTCCAGGACCGCGAGTACCGCCCTCGGGTTCGGGATGTTCAGATACGAGGGCACGTGCCCCCAGAGCGAGACCGCCTCGAGCCCCCTCAGCGCGGAGTTGTGCATGATGAAGCTGTGCATCGAGGCCGGCCCCCTGTAGTTGGACGGGTTAAGGCCGTGGAGCATGCACTTCGCGTAGAGCCGCTCACTGGTCGTCAGGAACGAGATCCTCACGGGCTTGGTGTGGGGAGTCCTGTCGATGAGTCCGCCGACCGTCACCAGCAGCCTCGACCCGACGGAGTCCATGAGCTCGAAGAGGTTGTCGATGAACTCCTTCCAGCTGTGGGAGAGCTCGTACCCGCTCACCAGCACCAAGTCCCTGTCCTTCTTTATCGCGTAGTGGATCTCGAACGCCGGCATCTTCAGCTCCCTGATGAAACCTCCCTCGATCGTGACGATCGGCCTGTGCTGCGTGTGATCGATCAGGTCGGAGACCTCCATCCTACCCATTTCCGCGGCGCCCTCGGACTCCCTGAGGTACGCGAGGGCGAGCGTCGAGACGTTCCCCGCGTCGGCCCAGCCCCCGAACCCGACGATCGTGATCGGGTCCCTCAGCTGCGGCACCTTGATCAGGTTGAGCCTCTTCAACCCCAGAGACGACTATGGGCCGGTCTAAAAGGTCTTGTGTTGATAAAAGGCGATCCGATTCCTGGTCCTACGAGACGCGGCCGCTGATGTACGCCTCGGTCCTCGAGTCCTTCGGGGACGTGAAGATCTCCTTCGTCGGCCCGAACTCGATCAACCTGCCAATGAGGTTCTCGTCGGGCATCATAACCGCGGTGTAGTCCGAGACCCTGGCGGCCTGCTGCATGTTGTGGGTCACGATGATGATGGTGTAGTCGTGCTTGAGGGCGACCAGCAGCCTCTCGATCTTCGAGGTGGATATCGGGTCGAGGGAGACGGTCGGTTCGTCGAGGAGCAGGACCTCGGGCTCGACTGCCAAGGCCCTCGCGATGCAGAGCCTCTGCTGCTGGCCTCCGGAGAGGGAGTAGGCATGGGCGTCGAGCCTGTCCTTCACCTCGTCCCAGAGCGCCGCCTTCACGAGCGCCTCCTGGACCCTCTTCCTGAGCTCGTCCTTGGTGAGCTTGAACCCGTTCACCCTCAGCCCGAACGCGACGTTATCAAAAATGCTCATGGGGAACGGGTTCGGCCGCTGAAAGACCATCCCGATCCGCGACCTGATGTAGACCGGGTCGACGTCCCTCGAATAGATGTCGATCCCGTTGAAGAGGACCTTTCCACTTACGAGCGCGCCGGGTATCAGGTCGTTCATCCTGTTCAGGGACCTGAGGAGCGTAGACTTACCGCAGCCCGACGGCCCTATGATCGCGGTGATCGCGTTCCTCCTGAACTTTATGCTGATGTCCTCGATCGCGACCCGACCGTGATAGGAGACCGAGAGGTCCTCCGTTAGTATCGCCGCGTCCTTCTCCACGACTTCTCCCACCTCGTCCTTCCTCTCTGAGATGATAACCTTTATCCGCTCTAGGACCTCCTCCTCGGCGGTCACGTCGCCTCGAGCCTCCTGTACAGTCTGTACCTCAAGTAAATTGCGGCTGAGTTGAGGGCCAGTAGGATCAGCAGCAGGACGATTATAGCCGCCGCGGAGAGCTCTTGGAAGGCCGGCAGGGGCCTCGAGATCCAGTTGAAGAGCTGAAGCGGGATCACGGTGAACCTGCTTAAGAGCGAGACCGGGTCCTCCCTGATGAAGAGGAGGCCGCTGATTATCAGTATCGGCGCCGCCTCGCCTATCGCCCTCGAGATGCCCAAGATCCCGCCCGTGAGCATCATCGGGAGGGCCCTGGGGAGGATGATCGACTTGACGACCTGGAGCCTCGTCGCCCCCAGCGCGTAGGCCCCGAACTTCAGGTCCTCCGGGACCGTCTTGATCGCCTCGACGCACGTCACCGTGACGTAGGGCAGCGTCAGTATGGCCAACGTGAAGGCCCCCGCGATCACGCTCCTCCCGAGGCCGAGCCCGTAGACCAGGAACCCGAGCCCCACGATCCCGAAGACGACCGACGGGACGCCTGCGAGGTTAGCGATGTTGTACCTGAGGACCTCCGCCCACCTCCTCCCTCCCGCGTACTCGACGAGGTAAATCGCAGAGGCGATGCTCAGGGGGATGCAGATCAGCGCTGAGAGCCCCACAGTGACGATCGTCCCTAGCACCGCCGACCTCATGCCAGCCTCCGCCGGGTTCGCCGACGGGTACTCGGTGATCAGGTTGAGGTTGAGTCTGTCGTAACCGGTCGTCACCACGTCGAAGAGCAGGGCCGCGAGCACGGTGACGCCGAAGAAGACGCCTAGGCTCAGCACCACCGGCACGACCCTGTCGAGGGTCCTCTTGAGGTCGTTCCTCCTCTTAACCAGGTCCTCGTACCTCAGTACCTGATCTCCCATCTCCTGATCACCTTGAGCCCTATGAAGTTCAGGGTCGCGGTAATCACGAGTAGCAGGAGCCCGACCGCGAAGAGGGACTGGTACTCGATCGTGCCGTGGGGCGCGTCTCCGGTCGCGACCTGGGCCAGGTATGAGGTCATCGTTTGCATCGACTCGCCGAGGTTGAACGAGAGGACCGGTCTGAACCCTCCGGCTATCGCGGCTATCATCGTCTCGCCCATCGCCCTCGCGAACGCCAGGACTATTGAAGCGACGACACCGGAGAGCGCCGCAGGCAAGACCACCCTGAAGACCACGTCGATCTTCCTCGAGCCCAACGAGTAGGCCGCGAGCCTGAGGTCATAGGGGACAGCCTTCATCGCGTCGTCGCTGATCGAGACGACGATCGGCAGCGTGAGTACGCCGATCATCAATCCGACGGCCAGCGCGTTGTGGATGGAGAGGTCCTCCCAGAAGGCCCTCAGGAAGTTCGGGGTGACGAAGTACAGGGCGAAGTAACCGTACACGACCGTCGGTACCCCCGAGAGCGTCTCTATTACGGGCTTCATGAAGTTCCTGAACCTTTGGGACGCGTATTCGCTAAGGTAAACGGCCGCTGCGATCCCCGCGGGTCCGGCGACCGCGATCGCGATCAGGGAGGTCATCAGCGTCGCGTTGAGCAGGGGGAGGACGCCGAAGTGCTTGTCCGCGAACAACACCGTCCACTTCGTCCCGGTCAGGAACTCGATGACGCTAACTCGCGTGAAGAAGCTGACCGACTCGACGGAGAGCGTGACGAATATCACGATCAGGGCGAGAGTCGAGACGAGGGTCGCAGCTAAGACGACGACCATGAAGAGCTTGTCCTGTGCCCGCCTCCTCTTAACGGACCTGAGGAACTGTTCAGACGAGAGATAACCCAAGAATTCCCACCATAACAGAAAAAGTCGGCATTATAAGCGTTTTTTCAGCGCGGGCCGGCGTTCCTGAGCGTGATCTGCGTAAGCCCGAAGAGCCCGTCGGTGACACCGGACCTCAGCAGGTGAGCCGCTAGCTCGTAGTAGACGCTCGGGAGCGGCGTGTACTTCACCTTCTTGGCGAACTCAGCGCCTTTCTGAACGTAGAAGATCACGAACTCCTTGAGCGCAGGCTTCTCCTCGTACTTCTTCTTGTTGACGTAGATGAACAGCGGCCTCGAGAGCGGGTACCTGAACGTCGAGACGGTCTCGTCGTTGGGCTCAACGCAGGTCGAACCGGCGACGGCGTCGTCCCTGACGGGCACGATCTTCACCTTGCCCGCGGCCTCGGCGACGTAGGCGTACGGAATGTAACCGAGGGCGAACCGCTCAGCCGCGACTCCGGCGATCAGGACGTTGTCGTCCTCGGAGGCGACGTAGTCGGTCCTCGAGGCCTTCGCCCTGCCGACGACCCTCTCGGTGAAGTAATCGAAGGTGCCTGAGTCGGGACCAGCTCCATACAGCTTAATAGGCTGGTCCGGCCACCCAGACCTGACCTGGCTCCACCTGGTTATCTTGCTGTCGGGCTTCCAGATCTCTCTTAATTCGGAGATCGTTATACAGTCTACCCAAGTGTTGGTCGGGTGGACGACGATGGCGAGTCCCTCGAGGGCGAGCGGTACCTCGAACCAAACGATGCCATTCTTAGCCGCTGACTCTGCCTCCGCCCTGGTTATCGGCCTAGAGGCGTCGTTGATGTCGGTCTCGCCCACCACGAACCTCTTGAAGCCGCCTCCAGTACCGGAGATCCCGACGGATATCTTGACGCCTGGGTGGAGCTTCATAAAGGCCTCAGCCGCTGCCTCCGTGAGCGGGTAGACGGTGCTGGATCCGTCGATCTCGATCGTGCCGGTCAGCCGCGGCGGCTGTGGTGGTGGCGGCGTGAAGGTTACGGTCGCGGTCACGGTCGTCGGTTGCGTCACCGTCATCACTATCCTCTCGCCAGCGGCGGTCACCGTCTGGACCCTCGTCACGGTCACCGCTGACTGCCCCACTCCTCCTCCGACGAAGAACATCGCCACCGCTCCGACGACGAGCCCCACGACCAGCATCACCGCGGACATCACGGTCGGCATCGCTGCCTGAACTCCGGACTTGGTTCCCGACGCCATCTCGGCGGGCCCACGATCGCGGTCAAATAAGTAGATTCCCTAAATTCTATATAGACTACGCAATATTCTAAATAGAACACATACGTATCAGGCCAAACAATCCCTAAATAGTAAAGGTCTGCTCTATATATACCGATGAGGGCCCATGTGAGGAGGGTCCAGCAGACTGGTGGCTCCACCCTCACGGTCTCGCTGCCGAAGCTCTGGGCCGAGAAGTTCGGTCTGAGCAGGGGGAGCGAGCTGATCGAGGTCGAGGGCGAGGACGGACCGCTGATCCTGATGCCGAGGGAGGCGGTGCTCTCGGAAGGAGAGCTGGTCATCGAGCCCGGGACCACGCTGGAGCAGGCGACGAGGCGGTTGATCTCGCTCTACTTAGCCGGGTATGAGACGATCGTCGTGAGGGAGAGGGGAGGAGTGGCGATACAGAGGGCGCTGAAGAACCTGATCAGGAGGTGGCTGGTCGGCGTCGAGGTGGTCGACGAGAGGTTGGACGGGATGGTCCTGAGCGTGATGAGGCTCTACGAGAACCTGACGCCGCTGACCGTGCTCGAGCGGATGGGGACGATGGCGGCCAACATGGTCCACGACAGCCTCTCGCTGCTGGAGGACCCGTCGCCGGAAGAGGCAGCGGACCTGCTCGACCGGGACGATGAGGTCGACCGGTTCTACCACTACCTCCTCAGGTGCGTGAACGTGTCCCTGATAGACCCTAGGACCCTGAAGGCCGTAGAGGTGGGTGACCCGCAGGCCCTGATTGGTTACACACTGGTTGCGAGGAGCTTCGAGAGGGTCGCCGACCACGCGACGACGATCGCCTCGATCTCGCTCGACAAGTCCTGGTCCTTCGACCCAATAAGCGACTTCTACCCGATCTGTCTCGAGTCGGAGCGAGCTTTCAGGAGGGCCGTCGACTTGGTCCTGAGGCCTGACCAGAGGGTGGCGTTGAGGTCCCTCGAGGAGACCGACGAGCTGCTCGCCAAGCTGGAGTCAGGGTTCTCCGAAGTCCAGGCGAAGTGCACGAGGAACGACCCGATGGTCTTGTACAGGATGCTCTTCGACAACGTGAAGAGGGTCGTCGAGTACTCGATGGACGTCTACGAGATCGCGCTCAACCTCACTACGCCTAAGCCCAAGCTCGTGTCTACGAGGCGCTCCGGGCCCACCTGAGTACGGTGCGGGTCACCTCTTGACGTACTTCACTGGATCCCTCCTGAACTGGTCGAGGCACTGCTGCCTACAGAAGTAGTACGTCACGCCCTGATACGTGTACGCGAACTTGCTGGACCTCTCGTCGACCTTCATGCCGCAGACCGGGTCTACCGCCACGGGCACACCTTGACTGATGTTGTTATAAGGCTTGTCCGTCGGGTTATCGGCCGACTCTCAGGCGTACCAGGGCCTCCAGTTGCCCCCTAAAGCCCCGGACCTCTTGATCGCGTCGATGACGGCCACCGAGGCGCCGATGCTGAGGACCGTGTGGAGGGCGTTGTAGAACGCTGTGTGGAGAAGGACCAGCGCTAGCCCGTGGTGGTCGGGGTTGAGGGGCGTTCCAGTGAAGGCCGAGAGCGTCGAGACCGCGAACTGCAGGAAGTCCGGGAAGAACACCATCAGCACTAAGTAGTTGGCCGCGCTCATAACCGCGACCCTCGAGAGGAGGCCGGTCGTCCAGCCTGCGACCTTCACAATCGGGAGAGTGCTCCTCCTCGTGAGGCGGGAGAAGGCCCAGATCCCCCCGACTGTGGAGATCACCGCTAGGAACTTCATCAGCGGGCCGAGCGGCGAGAACTGGCCTATGAGCAGCAGTCCGAGGAAGTAGATCGTGGAGGCCAAGAGGCCCACGGAGGGGCCGAAGCCCAGCGCTGCTACGAAGGCCGGGACCTCAGCCAGGTCGAACCTGAGGAAGGGGATCGGGGGGTAGGAGAAGCTCAGCGGGAGTACCGTCATCGTGGCCGAGATAACGCCGAGTGAGGCTCCGGTCGCGGTTCTTAAGGCGTCCACGCCCTTACGTCACGTTACCAACTACTCAATATTGAGTAGATAACCCGTTTTGGGTAGTACGGTTATGTTATTATGGTTCGGTCAGAAAGAGGGGACTTCGCGACTTCGGTGGAAACATTATTATTGGTAGAGTGATAACTGAATCACGTGAACGGTGAGGAGAACGGCCTGAGGGACTTGGCGAGGGTACTGAGCGCTTTGGGTAACATCACCAGGTTGCGGATCCTCAAGCTGGTCTCTGAAACTGACAGGCCGCTTCACATCAAGGCGCTCTCGAGGGCCCTCAAGGTCCGGTACAGCGCGGTCTACAGGCACGTCGTGACGCTCAAGAAGGCTGGGATCGTGACCGTTCATGAGGTCGGGAGGTCCCGCGTCGTTGCGATCCGTCGTAAGAGGGAGTTAGATGATTTGCTAAAGATCGTTGAATCATTTGCGAGATAGTGATCAACAGCTTAGCAGAGAATGATTACGTTTACCAAACCTTTGCTAAGTTATTAACAAATCTTAAATTGGTCATTTTCGCAGTCGTGAACGATGGACCAGCAGCTCGATAGGATGCCCAAATCGATCTGGATCGCTGGCGTAGCGGCGCTGGGCGGTGCGGCGATCGCAGCGGGCATAGCTAGGCTGAGCACTCCGTTCCCGCTGCTGCCGTTCCTGAGGTTCGACGCCGCGGAGATCTTCGACGTCCTCTCGATGCTGATCTTCGGGCCGATCGGTGGTGTGGTGACGACGTTGGCCCACTGGTACGGTCTCATACTCAACGGCGGTGCGTTCGTGCCGGGCGTCGGCGAGACGATGAAGCTGACCGCGGTCCTCTCGATGCTGCTGGGCCTCTTTCTAGGCGTGAGGCTGAGCAAGGGGTCGATCTGGTGGGGGATCGTCGGCGCGATCGCCTCTAGGACGCTCGTCATGGCCCTGGTGACCTTCCTGCTCTACTACGTGCTTTTGCCTGGCGTCTACCTGCCCTTCGGCGCGAGGGCGCTCCAGAGGGTCGGGATCACGGTGCAGGGCGAGCTGACGCTCGCGTTGCTGATGACGGTCCTGAACGCGGTCTTCAACCTGCTCCACGTCTTCGTCAGCATCCTCCCTGCTTACGCGATCCACCGCTCAGTCATGAGGGCGCTGCCGTTCTTCAACAGGTACTCGTGGATCCCCGCGAACGCGAAGAAGGCCCTGCCGGGCTGAGGCTCCCCCTGAACCCTAAATTCACCTCGTTTTCCGTTATCTCGCAGATGAGGCGGAGGCTCAACCCCTTCGTGCCTTCGCCACGCGACGTCCTGGTGAGGGCCCTGAGTGAGGCGGGAGTCTGGCCTGACTCGTCCCTGGTCGACCTCGGCAGCGGCGACGGCAGGGTGCCGATGCTCGCGGCGAAGGAGTTCAGGGCTAAGGCGGTGGGCGTCGAGATCGACGGCGTCCTCGTCGAGCACGCGGAGCGAACGAGGCGGGCTTTGGGGCTGAGAGGGGCTAGGTTCGTCGAGGCCGACGCCAGAAGCGTCGATCTGAGCTCAGTGAACTTCGTCTTTACGTACCTCACGACGGACGCCCTCGAGGCGATCAAGCCCGCGCTCCTGACCGCGGACAAGGACGCGCTGGTAATCGCGCACGGCTATCCTGTGAAGGGATGGACGCCCACGGAGGTCCTGAGGATCTGGTCCAGCTCGACGGGAAAGCACCACGTCTTCTACCTCTACAGGATCGAAGACGCACTTAGGGCTCGGGTCTCCGAGGCGCGTTCGCTGGGAGCTGTCGGTGGTGCCGCTGGTAGTCGGTTACGCGTCGCGTCGCTGTTCGAGAACACGTAAAACCCTAAATGCCTCAGGGCGACTGATCCGTATGCTATGGGCAGGACTGGCAGGGAGATCGTGAAGGCTGACATCAACGAGGTCCTCAACGACCTCCTCCAGGCCTACGCCGACGAGTGGCTCGCGCACTACCAGTACTGGCTCGCGGCCCAGTGGATAAGGGGGATCGACGCCGACACGCTCAGGCCTGTGTTGATGAAGCAGTCGATGGACGAGCTGAAGCACGCCGAGAAGCTGGCCCAGAGGATAATTCAGCTAGGAGGGAGGCCCGTGATGGACTTCGCGAAGCTCCTCGCGACCTCGAGGTGCGGCTACATCGCTCCGCCTGAAGACCCGACCGACATCAAGAGGGTGATCGAGGACGTCCTGAAGTCCGAGCAGTGTGCGATCAGGTTCTACAACCAGATGGTGGAGAAGTACAGGTTCACCGACGTAGTGACCTACGAGGTCTTCGAAGAGCTCCTCGAGGACGAGGTCGATGACGAGGAGGAGTGGGAGAGGTTCCTCGCGAAGCTCTGAGCGGTCAGACTTAACGGGGACGCGGTCTTTTTGTGGCGCGTGAGGTCGAGTCGGGACCCTGCCGCGGCCTACTTCTCGAGCGACGTAACTGATAGGGAGAGGGCCGCGTTCGAGGCGGGCATAGCGCTGGCTACGGTCTATCACGCGCTGGTCGGGCTTCCGGCTCCCCGGACCGACGGCGAGCTCGAGAGCCTGGCGAGAGGGGTTGCGTCGGTGGTGCTCTCGCAGCCCTTCAGGGTGGAGGTGGAGGTCAGGTTGAGGAGGCCCAAGGGCAGAGGGAGAAAGGGACCGTACTCTTACGGCGAAATAGGCCCCTCTGAGATCTACGCTAGGGTCAAGGTCAGGTACGGCGAGGCCGAGGTCGTCGGGGAGCTGGGCTTCGTGAGAGGGCTGAACTACCCGCTGATGAGGATCGTCGAGATCGGCCCGCGCTCCAGAAGCCCGAGGCGGGTTAAGCATTAATGGCCTTTGGACCGACGGGCTGCGGATGATCATGATCGACAGCAACGAGGTCGCCGAGGCGCCAGAGATCTACGAATCACTCAGGGGGAGGGCGGAGGTCGCGGTGAGGCCGCTCGAGGTCGGCGACTACTTCGTCCTCGGGTCGCAGGGGAGCGTCCTGATCGAGAGGAAGAGGGTCTTGGACTTCCTCAACAGCCTGAAGGGGCGGCTTTGGGACCAGCTGGACCGGATGAGGCAGCACGAGGGCCCGAAGCTGATCCTCCTCGAGGGGAACATCGCGGGCTACAGGAGGACGGGTTGGAGCGAGACCGCGGTCCTCGCTCTGATCGACAAGATTGTCCTCGAGATGGGCGTCCCCATCATCCCTGTCCCCGACTCTAAAGCCACGGTCACCTACATCCTCTGGAAGGACAAGAGGCTCAGGAGCCCATCTGGGTGGAGGGAGTACCCGTTGAGGGTCGCTCGAAGGGACATGTCGCCTGCCGAGAGGGCGCTCTACGCCCTGGAGGGGATGTGCGGCCACAAGACCGCGACAGCGCTCTTAAACAGCTTCGGGACGCTCGGCGACCTGATCTGCTTCGTCAGGTCCAACCCGCTCCCCGTGGTGGAGTCGAGGCTCAGCGAGGTCAAGGTCGGAGGCAGGAGGATCCCCTCTAGCGTCGTGAGGACGATATACGAGACGGTCAACGCGTCCTTCGGGACCGGAGGATGAGATGAAGGGCGCGATAATCGTCGCGGAGAAGCCGTCGGTCGCGAGGGCGATCAGGGAGGCGCTCGCCTCGATCGGCGAAGAGGTGACTGTTGCCAGCGTCAGGGGACACGTGCTGGACGCGGACCTACCAGCGGAGTACCGCTCATGGACAAGGGTCGACCCGCTGGAGCTGATCAGGGTCAGGAGGTTCAGGTACGTCGTCAGGGACTTCGAGTCCTACAGGGCCCTCTTAGAGCTCTTCAGGTCCCACTCGCCCCTCGTGATCGCGACCGACAACGACCACGAGGGCGAGCTGATCGGCAGCGAGGTCCTCGCGATATACAGGGGCGTGAGGGGTGAGAGGAGCCCGTTCTACAGGATGAGGTTCAACTCTGTCGACAGGGACGAGATACTCAGGGCCTGGAGGAGCCTCGAGCCGGACCTCAGGTGGAGCTGGGTCAACAAGGCCGAGTTCAGGAGGACTTTCGACCTCCTGACTGGCGCGGCGTACACGAGGTTCCTCACGCTGAGGGCCAGAAGGCTCGGGCACAGGGGACTGATCAGCTGGGGATCTTGCCAGACCCCAACGCTGAACTTCGTCGTGAAGAGGGACGCCGAGGTCGAGTCGTTCAAGCCGAGGCCCTTCTGGTACATCGAGGCTGAGCTCAGGACGAAGTCCGGCGAGGTCCTCGTGGCCGGCTCCCAGAGGTTCTGGGACGAGGAGGCGGCGAGGGAGTCTTTCGGGAGGGCGAAGGGCGTGGGGGAGGCTGTCGTCGAGGCATACTCGGAGAGGACGGTTACCCTACAGAGGCCGACGCCTCTCAGGACCGACGACGCGCTCAGGGACTTGGTGAGGATTACCGAGAGGAGCGCGAGCGAGGTGCTCGACGCGATGGAGAGGCTCTACTCCGAGGGCTACATCTCCTACCCTAGGACCGACACGAACAGATACCCGACCGGGTTCGATTTCAGAAGACCGCTCTCGGCCGTCGTCCAGTCGGGAATCGTAGAGCGGCGCGAGCTCAGGCCGGTCCCGAACCCGAGGCAGGGGAAGCACGACGACGGCGCTCATCCTCCGATCTACCCGATCAGGCCGTTCAGGTCTGGAGGATTCCTGGGCGCGATTTGGGAGTACGTCGCGAGGAGGTTCGTGGCAAACGCGTTCCTCGAGGACGCTGCGGTGCTGAACCAGGAGGCGGTATTCGACCTCGCGGGCGTCAGGCTCAGCGCTAGCGGGAGGATGGTCGTGAAGAGGGGCTTCCTAGAGGTGTACGTGTATCAGCGGGTCAGCGACGAGCCGATCCCGAGGCTCTCGAGGGGCGAAAGGTTGGAGGTCGTCGAGGTCAGGCTCCGGAGAGGCCAGACCTCTCCGCCTCCGAGGATGACGGAGTCCGAGCTGATCGCGCTGATGGAGCGGAGCGGCATAGGGACCGACGCGACCAGGGCCACCTTCCCCTCGCTGATAGTCGAGAGGGGCTACGCCGCGAGGGTTGGGAAGAGCCTGATCTCCACGGAGCTCGGGAGGTCTCTGATCTCTGCCCTCGAGCGCGTCGATGAGAGGCTCGTCTCCCCCGAGACGAGGAGACACGTCGAGGAGATGATGACCCTCGTCGAGAGGGACGGCCGGGACTGGAGGTCGTTGCTGGACGAGAGCGTCGCCCGGTACGAGGAGCTGCTCGCGAAGCTGGCCTCCTCGTGGCAATCGGTCGGGGGCGACGTGATGAGGGCGATAGGGGGCGCTCCGGCCGACACCAGGCCCCATCGGAGGAGGAAGAGGGCGCGCGGAGATACCGCTAAACCCTCCTGAGCCTCGCGAGGACCTCCTGCTGGATCCCCGTCGCTGGCCCGATCAGCTCCCCGCGCTCGTCGTACATCAGGACCTCGTCGTCCCGCTCCCTCGCGACCAGTCTGTGCCTACCTGAACAGATCGGGTAGGTCTCGGACAGGCCGCACATGCAGATCCAGACCTCCTCGCCCCTCTCCGTCACGTGCCTGTAGGGCCTCTTCGCCGCGTGGATGATGAGCCTCGGCACGACCTGCTTTCGCGAGGGCCCAGAGATTAGAGTTCCGGTCGACCTCAGGGCTGCGGGCTGATTTAATGTTATATATGCGCTGGCGATTTGAAACATTCAAAGCGTAGGATGACCGACACGGTCCTGCTCGAGGTCCGGGTGAGCGCCTCGCTGTTGAGGCGGTCGATGAGCTCCGCGCTGAGGGCCTCTTCAAGAACGGGAGCGATGTGGTCGGAGAGCGGGACGCCCGGAAGCTCTACGCCGTCTCCCTGAGGAGCGAGGAGCACGTCGTCCTCTTCCCCAGACCGCCCGGGTCTTGGGAGGAGCTGATGGAGGAGGGGATGCCGTAGGTCCTGAAGGGCTTCGACCTCAACGGCGCGATGACCGCACTGGCCGTCGCCTCGCACCACGAAGTGAGGAGGTACGTCGCGTAGGAAAAGTCCTACAGGGGGAAGATGCCTGTGACGGTCGTATCACCCTGGGAGTGTCTATGTACTACGAGGGTGTGATCGGGCGCGCTCAAACTTATCTCCGCTCGAGTCCGACGGTCTGAAGGGTTGGAGGTTCAGCAGGTCCTCGAGCAGCTGAGGTCCAAGGACCCGAAGGAGGTCTCGAAGAGGTGTGAGGTCGCCTTCCTCCCGCCTAGGGAGGGGGCCGGGGCCCGATACCTCGTCAACGTGCTCGACCTGACCTACTGCGTCCACCTGGACAGCGGATTGGCGGAGGAGGTCGTCACCAGGGACGAGGCCGACGAAAGCTTCACCAGGGTCCTGCTGAAGTACCTCGTCTACCAGTGCTACGTCGAGCAGGAGACGGGCTGGGTGGGGATCGATAGGTTCTCGGGGGCTTCACAGCACCACGGCGAGTTCGTCAAGAAGGTGATGAGGCCGTTCCTCGACCACTTCGGGAATAACGTCCAAGTCTTCAAGGCCTCCTCGAGGCAGATCGGCGGGACGCAGGAGAGGCTCGGAGGGGTCGCGTTCAGCTTCAGGTTCCTGCCTAAGGTGCGGGCGCTGGTGCAGCTCTGGCCAGGCGACGAAAGGGGGCTCAGGAAGCCATCCGCGAACATCATGTTCTCCTCTCACAGCGTCAAGATTTGGGACGGGAGGGAAGCGGTCGCGGCCTCGGAGTTCATCGTGAGAAGGCTCAGGGGTTCGAAGAGGTCCAGGAGGAGGTCCGCCAGGGCTCAGGAGTAGCCTCTTCCCGGCCAGACGTCCTCGCGCCTCCCCTCCCTCTCGTTGACGAACCTCGCCAAGTAGAAGAGCAGCGTCGAGAGCCTGTTCAGGTACCTGATGACCTGCGGGTTGACCTTCTCCTTGTCCGAGAGCATGACGACGTGCCTCTCGGCCCTCCTCGCCACTGCCCTCGCGAAGTGGAGCATGGAGCCTGCCAGCGACCCCGAGGGATAGATGAAGTGCCTCAGGGGCTCGAGGGACCTGATGTACTGATCGAGGGTCATCTCGAGTGACTTCACGTCGTCCTCGGTGACCACGTCGACGCCCAATGACTTCGGGTCTTCGGCCGCGATCTCGGCGCCGATCCTAAAGAGGACCGACTGGACGCCCTTGAGGAGCTCGTCTATGTCGGCGTGTCCGTCCCTCAACACCGCCCTGCAGACCCCGATCACCGAGTTGAGCTCGTCGACCTCACCGAGGCAGTCGATCCTCAGGTTGTGCTTCCTGACCCTCTTCCCCTCGAGCAGCCACGTGCTCCCGTCGTCGCCGGTCCCGTAGATCTGCCTGGTCAACCCGTGGTCCCGAGGGTCGAGAGATATATTTAGGGAGCGCGGCGGACCACATCGGGATGTCTAAGCCGGGCTCGACTTATCAGTGCCTCAGGTGCAAGTCGCTCTTCGAGGCGGACATCAGCCCGAAGGCCGCCCAGCTGAAGTGCCCGAACTGCGGCTTCACGGTCGTCAGGAAGCCCAGGCCCTCGGTCGCTAAACTGGTCAGCTCCTCGAAGCTCTCGGAGGAGGTCAAGCTCTTCCACACCTGAGGGTCAAACGTATATCCGGTGTTGCGACGAGAAGAACTAGGATGAGGTTCAGGGACAGGTGGGACGCCGGCAGGCGGCTGCTCCCGCTAGTGAGGGGGAAAGTGGGCAGCGAGAGCGCGGTCCTCGCGATACCGAGGGGCGGCGTGGTGGTGGGATCCGTGATAGCAGAGGGGCTCGGCGCACCCCTCGACCTGGTGATGGTGAAGAAGATAGGCGTGCCGGGAAACCCTGAGCTGGCCGCGGGCGCTGTCGCGGAGGGCGGTGAGGTCTACGTCGAAGAGGAGGTCGTCCACCTCTACGGACTCGAGAGGGAGTACGTGGTCAGGAGGGCCGAGTCTGAGCTCGAGGCGCTGAGGAGGAAGGCCTCCGAGCTGAGGGGAGGGCTCGACCCGATACCGGTGGAGGGGAGGGATGTGGTCCTCGCCGACGACGGCATGGCCACCGGATCGACGGCGATCGCGGCCTGTAGGCACGTGAGGGGAAGGTCGCCGAGGAGGCTGATAGTGGCCGTGCCGGTCGCGTCCGTCGAGGCCGCCAGCAGGGTCTCGAGGGAGGCCGACGAGCTGGTCGCGCTCGAGGTCCCGGAGGACTTCGTCGCGGTCGGGGAGTTCTACGAGGACTTCGGCCAGGTCGACGACGGCACCGTCAGGGAGCTGATCGCACGCTCAAGGTCGAGGCGGCCGTGAGGGACCCGTTGCTGCTCACGGGCATCGTCCTCACCGTGCTGGGGATATCGCTGGTCGTCCTCTCGCTCCTGCCGAGGGTCCTGCCCAGGCTCGAGGAGGTCCACCCGCTGCTGCTCGTGACCGTGAGGCTCGACGGGCTCACCGTGGGGACCTCGCCGCTCCTCCTGATCGTCCTCGCGCTCCTCTACCTGCTGCTCCTGCTCCGACAATGAGGGAAGGATCGGGGGTTAAGGCTAATAGGACGGTCCTGGATTGGCTCTTTTTGAGGGCGGTGCGGGGGTAGCCAAGCCTGGTCAAAGGCGCAGGGCTCAGGGCCCTGTCCCGTAGGGGTTCGTGGGTTCGAATCCCACCCCCCGCAGACAATTTTCGTGACGTCTCCTGTTTTTTGGAGCGGGTATCTATAGAGCTTCTATCAAAGAATTCTTCGCCTTCGGTAGGAATGGTTTCGGGTGTTTCTCCGGTCAGCTGCAAGGGGCGGGTGACGATTCCGAGGGAGAAACTGGAGTTTTTGGGCGTCGAGCCCGGCGACTGAATGGTCTTAGTCGCCGAGGACCGCTATACCCTCATCCACAACGTCGGGCAGGGCTCCGCATGTCCGTGATGCTCCGCATCGCCTCCGCGCCGTAGATTCCTACCGGCCGGGTGCACCTCTGCCGCGGTATTTTGTCGAGGTTCCGCAACGCTGAGAACGTAAACGTTCGTTTCAGCGAGCCTGTAAACCCATCCACGCGACGTCTTCTCGTGAACGTAGACCGCCCTCGCTCTTCTCAACCTCAGCAACGCCACCCTAACAGCGCGACCCCCGTCCCAGAGGAAGTCGAATCGTCCATGACTGATACGTCCTCATCTACCGCGTCGGGCAGCATGAGTAGGTGCACCCCGAGACTCAACACTTGCGGTGCGGTAGGCGCGTTGGCTGCTCCGATTCCGGGTCCCACGTATTTTAGGAGGGACGGCACGAACGGTTGAAGGAGATGGCGACCTTCGACTGGGTGAGCGGGCTCTTCACGAAGCTCTACAACAACGAGATGGCGAGGAACAAGGAGTGCGTCCACAAGTACTCGAAGCTGGTGGTCGAGGTCCTCAAGACGCTCCAGAGGCACGGGTACGTGGGGGCCTTCGAGTACATCGAGGACGGCAGGGGAGGGAAGGTCGTGATACAGCTGCTCGGGAGGATCAACAAGGCGGGGCCGATAAGGCCGAGGTTCAGCGTCGGCAAGGACGGCTACGAGGAGTTCGAGAAGCGCTACCTACCGAGCAGGGACGTGGGGATCCTGGTTGTGACCACGAACCAGGGCGTGATGTCCCACAGGGAGGCGAAGCAGAAGGGGCTGGGAGGGAAGCTACTCGGGTACGTGTACTGACGCGGCCTCAGATCATGTGGACTACCTCCCTGTAGGTCGGTCTCCTCATCAGCTCGGTCTCGTGGAGGAGCCAGGTGAGCCAAGTCAGCTCGACCGCCCTGTACCCGGTGGCCCTTGAGACCCGCTCGACCGTCCTGACGAACTCGACGTCGTCCTCGACCGGCCCGAACCCGCACTCGCTCAAGAGGCCGTTGATCACCCGCTTGACGATCCTGTCGGGCATGGAGGTATCGATGCCTCCCATCATCCTGAGGTACTGATAGGTCACTAGGCCCACGCCCCTCAGAGACCCTACCGGGTCCTCTCTCCAACCCTCCAGCGTAGCGGAGGAGGCCCAGCGCCTCAGCCTCGAGACGTCGTCGCCCTCGAGCTCGACCAACTTGGCCGCGACGCCCCTCGCCACCTCCCAAGACCTCCCGTTCCTCCAAAAGGCCCTGACCGAGTCCACGTCGACCTCCGCGAGCTCCTCGAGGGAGGTCAGGACCCCCCGGTCGACAAGCTCTCGCTTGATCCTGGCGACCGCGGGCACGACGGACCTGAAGTAGCTCAGCCCGATCGAAGTGAAGGCCGCGTCGACCACCATCAGGACCGCGCTCCCTCCCCACCTCCTCGAGGAGAGGCACCGGTCGCAGAGCTCCTCCAGCTCCGGGAACCCAGAAGTTAGCTCGTCGAGCCTCGACCTCAGCAGCTCGAGCGACATACGTCAAGGGCTTCCGCGGCCGCGATTTAGCGGTGCAGGGAGGAGCGGGTCCGGGGAAGATCCTTTTTAGAGAGCCGTGAGCAGGCACCTCGAGATGCCGGTTAAAGGGAGGATCGTGTGGATCGCGGGCCCTGCCGTGAAGGCCGACGGCATGATGGGCGCGAGGATGTACGAGGTCGTCAGGGTCGGGAAGGAGGGGCTCGTGGGCGAGGTGATCAAGCTCACGGGCGACGTCGCGTTCATCCAGGTCTACGAGAACACGTCGGGCCTCTCGCCTGGCGAGCCGGTGGAGGGCACGGGCGCCCCACTCTCGGTCACGCTGGGTCCCGGCATGATCGGGAGCGTTTACGACGGCATACAGAGGCCCCTCGATAGGATCGCGGAAAGGGTCGGGCCCTTCGTCAGGAGGGGCGTCAACGTCCCTCCAGTCCCCCAAGAGAAGAAGTGGCGTTTCGTCCCGACGGTCAAGAGGGGCGAGGAGGTCGAGCCCGGGACCGTCATCGGCGAGGTCCAGGAGACGCCGCTCGTCGCGACGAAGATCATGGTCCCGCCCGACGGGCCGAGGGGCGAGGTCGAGGAGGTGGCGCCGGAGGGAGAGTACGCGGTCGACGAGGTCGTCGCTGAGGTGAGGACGAAGGACGGCGTCGAGAAGGTGAGGATGGCCCACGAGTGGCCCGTCAGGACCCCGAGGCCGTTCAAGAGGAGGCTGGACCCCGTTGTGCCTCTGATCACGGGACAGAGGGTGCTCGACGTCCTCTTCCCGATGGCGAAGGGTGGGACGGGGTGCATACCGGGCGCCTTCGGGACCGGAAAGACGGTCACGCTCCACCAGCTCGCGAAGTGGAGCGACGCGAAGGTGATCCTTCACATCGGTTGCGGCGAGAGGGGGAACGAGGAGGCCGAGGTCCTCACCGAGTTCCCGCACCTCAAGGACCCCTACACGGGGAGGCCGCTGATGGAGAGGACCGTTCTGATCGCGAACACCAGCAACATGCCAGTCGCCGCGAGGGAGGCCAGCATCTACACCGGCGCGACCATCGCAGAGTTCTACAGGGACATGGGATACGACGTCCTCCTGGTCGCCGACTCGACTAGCAGGTGGGCCGAGGCCCTCAGGGAGATAAGCGGGAGGCTCGAGGAGATGCCCGCGGAGGAGGGGTACCCAAGCTACCTTGCCAGCAGGCTCGCCGAGTTCTACGAGAGGGCCGGACGCGTCGAGGTGCTCGGTAGACCCGAGAGGGTCGGGAGCATGACGCTAGTGGGCGCTGTCTCTCCGCCGGGCGGCGACTTCACGGAGCCCGTCACGACCCACACGCTCAGGTTCGTGAGGACCTTCTGGGCGCTCGACCCGAACCTAGCTTACACGAGGCATTACCCCGCGATCAACTGGATGATGTCCTACTCCGGGTACGTCGAAACGGTCAAGGACTGGTGGGGGAAGAGCGTCAGCGCGGACTGGTACGAGCTGAGGGCCTACATCTATAGGCTCCTGAGGAGGGAGGAGGAGCTGCTGGAGCTCGTGAGGCTCCTCGGACCAGAGTCGCTCGCAGACGAGGAGAAGCTGATCCTCGACGTGGGCAGAATGATCAGGGAGGGTTTCCTCCAGCAGAGCGCCTTCGACGAGGTTGACTCCTACTGCTCGTCGAGGAAGCAGTACGCGCTGATGAGGCTCTTCGTCACCTTCCACAGGAACGCGGAGGAGGTCCTGAGGAAGGGCGTCCCGCTGATCAAGATCAGGCAGCTCCCGATCATCTCGAGGATCGTCAGGGCCAAGGCCGAGTTCAGGAACGACGACGTCGAGAAGATCGAGGCCCTCGAGCAGGAGGTCAGAGCTGCGATCTCGGCCCTGAAGCCTGAGATCCTCGCGTGAGCAGTCTCATCGCATCCTGAGCACCCTTATCTCGCTCCCAGGCCTGAGGTCGAGGTCGGCAGCAGCGCTCCCCATGTTCACCGAGAGCTCCAAGTACCCCGTCCCCCCGAATGTCAGGAGGAACTCGCCCGCGCCCGAGTACCCGTAGGCCCTGACGAAGACCGCCTCGACGGTCCTGCCCCTGGATTCGACGAGGTACCTCGAGCCGAGCTCGATCCAATCGGGTAGCGAGCCGCGATCGACGTTGGTCACGCAGTTCCCGAACCGGTCCACGTGGAGGACGACGGCCCTGAGCTCATCATTGGCGACCGTAGGGCGGGGCAGCTCCAGCCTCACAAGTGTCATCGGGTCGACTGGGACGAGGTCGGGGAGCCTCCTAGCCGCCAGCGAGGCCGCGACCGGCGCGAAGACGTCCCTTCCGTGGAAGGTCTCGCCCCCGAACCTCGGGAACCTCTCTAGCGGTATCGCGTAGCACGCCTCAATGACGTCCTCCGACGCGGCGGGGTAGAGGAGGCCGTTGTCCGGCCCGACGAACCAGTATCCCTTTGTCCTGACGGCCACTCCTCTCCGCTCCGTGCCCACGCCGGGGTCTACGATCGCGAGGAACACCGAGCCCCTCGGGAAGTGCCTGTAGGCGAGGTGGAGGAGGAAGGCGCCTTGGAGGACGTTGAACGGCTCGACTTCGTGCGTGACGTCGACGACCGTAGCGTCGGGGCAGTGCCTGAGGACGACCGCCTTCACCTCACCCGCGTAGGGGTCCTTGAGCCCGTAGTCGGAGAGGAAGCCGATCACCCTCATCGCCGGTGAGACCCCGGGAATACTGATAAATCTCGAACCGAAGGACCGATCGCGGCTTGGTCAGGTCGCTGAGCGACGGGGACGTCGAGCGGGCCTTGAGCCTGAGGGAGGTGATCGAGGCCGTCGAGCGGGCCTTCGCGCTCTACAGCACCGGGAGGGCCCTGATGCCCCAGAGGGTCCACGTGCCGGTAACGGAGCACGAAGGCACCATCCTCCTCATGCCCTGTTACGTCCCGGAGATGGGCGTCTTCTCGGTGAAGTACGTCACCGTCTACCCCGGGAACCCTTCGAGGGGCCTCCCGACGATCTTCGCGTCCCTCTTGATCTCCGACCCCGCGACCGGCGAGCCGAAGGTCCTTGCGGACGCGAGGGCCGCGACCGGGATGAGGACTGGGGCCGCGACGGCCGTCTCGATAAAGCACCTCTCGAGGACAACGGAGGGAGCGCTCGGCGTAGTCGGGTGCGGCTACCAGGCGAGGTGGCAGCTTAAGGCAGCGCTCGAGGTGATGAGGGTCGAGAAGTTGTACCTCCATGACATCGTCAGGTCGAAGGCGGTCGAGCTCGGGGAGGAGGCTTCGAGGAGGTACGGGCTCGACGTGGAGGTCGCGGACGAGGTCAGGCTCCTAGCGTCCAAGAGCGACGTCATCATCACCGCAACCACCTCCTCGAAGCCCTTCCTCAAGGCGGAGTGGGTCAGGCCCGGGACACACATCTCCGCGATCGGGGCCTTCACGCCTCAGATGGCCGAGCTCGAGGCCGAGTTGGTCGCCTCCTCCAAAGTCGTGGTCGACTCGAGGGAGGCCGCGAAGGCAGAGGCCGGGGACATCATCCAGGCGGTCCAGAGGGGGCTGATGAGGTGGGAGGACGTCCACGCCGAGTTAGGAGAGGTCGTCGCCGGGATCAGGCCCGGGAGGGAGAGCGACGAGGAGGTCACAGTCTTCAAGAGCGTCGGCCTCGCGGTCCAAGACGCCGCGGTCGCGGCCTTGCTGCTCAGGAGGATGGGCGGGAGTTGAACCGGTTGGGCAGTGACCGGATGAGGGCGCTGTCGCTGGCCTCGGCCCTCCTGACTCTCGTCCTGATCTCATCGGCCCCGGAGCCCGCGATCTCCCAGCCCACCTGGGACTTCTTGGTCCAAGTCTCGGGAGGCCCGCTCTACCCCGGCGAGACCGGCACGATCGAGGCGTCGCTGTTCAACGTCAACTGCGTTTCAAGGACGCCCAGGCTGAGGTTCACCTATACGACCCACGCCTTCCTCAGGAACCTGACCGACGCCCAGCTGGAGGAGCTCAAAGGTCGGCTGAACTACCTGAGACAGCAGAACCTCATCCTCGACTACGTCTTCGCCGTCAACGCGACCAGGATGGTCGGCCCTACGCCCGTAGCGGATTACACGCTGGTCGTCACCGGTGCCTGCGTCGGGAAATCCGTCCACGTGAAGGCCATTAGAGTCTGGTTCCCGTGGCCCGGCCTCGGAAGGGCGCTTCACTCGGAGAGGTCCGTGGAGAGGACGCTACCACCCTTCGACGTCCCGAGCTACATCGCGACCGGCTCGACGTCCGCGTTCAGGATCGACCTGAGGTTAGAGTTCCGGGTCCCCAAAGACCTGCCTTCTGAACTCCTCGGGAGCAACAGGCCGAACGTGGAGGTGGACGCCACGGTCGAGGGGAGCACCTACACCTTCGGGAGGCCCTTCGGTCTGCCAGAGGTCAGGGTAGTCGGGGACCTCGAGGTGAAGCCGTTCAGGACCTTCAAGCTCAGGCTCCTCGACAGCGAGGGGAGGATACCGCTCTCTGGGGCCGAGGTCAGGCTGCAGGCGCATGTCTACGCCCAGTACACGCTGAGGCTCTCCTCGGACAGAGAGGGGTACGTCGCGTTCACCAGGCTGCCCGAGAGGTTCGTCTACAGCGTCACCGTCCTATATAAGACGTCCTACACCCCCGACCCGATCCCTGTCTCGTCCTTCGACGCGACGGCTCTTGAGCTCGCGAGGTTGGATTCCCTGACGACCGAGCTCTACACGCTGCGGCTGAGCGCCGCTGACATGAAAGGCAGGCCGGTAAAGGATGGAGTCGCGAGGCTGAGGCCCATCGAGGTCGTGTACGCGGCGATCGCCCTACCCTCGGAGGTGAGGGTCTCTAACGGCACCGCTGAGTTTCGCCTGGTCCCGACTGGGAACTACACGGTCTCGCTCGAGGTGATGGGCTTCGAGGTAGGGAGCGTCACGAGGTACGTCGGCTACCACCCGACCCACGGCAGGCTCCCGCCATCAGTGACCATGACCGCCTCGCTCGACGACATCTCCGTGACGGTGAGAGACGGCATGGGGAGGCCGTTGGCGGCTACCGTGAGCCTCACCGACCCCCGGGGCAGGGTGGTGGCCACCGTCACCTCGAGGGACGGCCGAGCGGAGTTCGTCCAGCTACCGGTCACAACGTACGGAGTCAGGGCGAGGGCGAACGATTCGCTGGGGACGACCCACTTGCGAGAGCTTCAGGCCGTGCCGGGAGCGAGCGTTACCCTCTCGTTCCCGTTCTACAGGCTCTCGGTCAGCCTGGTGACTCAGGACGGCAAGCCCCTGAGGGGAGCCGCGCTCAAGGTCCTCGACAGAGAAATCATTCTGAGGACCGGCGAGGCCTCCTTCGACCACTTCCCGGGCGGGAGCCACGTCGTCTCGGTCACCTACAAGGGGGTAGTGGTCCACGAGTCCGCGATCAGTCTGACGTCCGACGCTGCCTTCCAGCTCAGGACGAGGGTCAACGACGTCGAGCTCAGGTTCCTGGACGCCTCCTCGAAGCCATTGAACGTCACCTGGCGCGTGGCTTACCTCGACACCGTCAACGCAGGGCATGGGACCTTTGTGAGGCTGGTCGACGTGCCCGACGTGGAGCTGAGGCTTGAAGTGTCGTTCAGGGCCATGAACTCGACCTTCAACCTCCTATCGCGGAGCATCAGGGCCTCAGAGGCCTGGCCGACCGCGAACTTCTCCCTCCCCGTCGGGGACCTTGCCCTGATCGTGCTCTGGGAGGACGGCCTAAGGCTGGACGGGGTCCTAGTCTTGGAGGTTGCGGGCTCGAGACACTCGATGCCCCTGAGGGCCGGAGCGCCTCCAAGGGTCCCAACGTTGCCGTTCGGCGAGTACGGCTATAGCGTCGTCGACGCCCGCGGCCTCGAGGTCGCGAGGGGCAGGATCTCCCACTCCGGAGCACCGGTATCGATCAGGGTTCCCCAGACCTCGCTGACTGTGAAAGTATCGGACCAACTCGGGACCCCACTGCCCGGCGCGAGGGTCTCTGTCCTCAAGTCGGGCCTGAGATACGGGACTTCGACGACCGATGCGTCGGGCGTCGTGCGATTCTCCGGCCTGCCAGCGCTCCTGGAACCCTATGAGGTCGTGGTCGAGGTCGACGGACATAAAGTCACAACGACCGCCCTGGGTGAAGTAGCGCTGAGCGTCCCCGTTTTAGTGCTGTTTGGCGCACCGCTGCACCTCGACGTCACGGCCCAAGCCGTCCTCTGGGGGTCACTCGCGGTCATCGCGGCGGCCATCGCGATCAGCCTGTACAGGCGCAGAGTGCCTCAGTGATCTCACAGTAATACACTCAAAGGTCCTAAGACGGCGCTTGCGCATGATGTGTAAATTCTTCATCGATTATTCACGGAATCTCAAAATATGTTGTCAACATCGATTACACATCAGCGTTATAGGAGATCTCTGGCCAAGGCACGCCGAAGATGCTCAGACAGATCGAGTGCGTCTCCGCCTGGGAGCTGGAGGGGACGTGGAAGGGCGCGAGGAAGTCGAGCGGCCATTCGCTCCACGCGCTCTGCTCGAGGACCGGGTCGTTCCCGCCGGCGCTCGCCCGGTTCTTCATCGAGAGGTACTCGGGGCCGGGTTCCGTGGTACTGGATCCGTTCTCCGGGAAGGGCACGGCACCTCTCGAGGCTTGTCTCGCTGGTAGGGTCGGAGTGGGGAACGACCTCGCGCCGGAGGCGTATGTGCTCACCAGGGCGAAGGTCAGGCCCGTGAGCCTAGAGGAGGTGATCGGATGGGTCAAGAGGAACAGGAGCTTCATCGAGTCCTACCGGGGCACCGACGCCCCAGAGGAGGTCCAGGTCTTCTACAGCAGGAGCACCCTGAGGCAGTTGCTGGCCGTGAGGGAGCTCCTCTCCGAGCCCGAGACGGACGTCGAGTACTTCGTGACCGCGGTGATGCTCGGGATCCTCCACGGCTCCTCCTCGGACTCGCTCTCCGTCAAGTGCTCCCACTCCTTCTCGATGTCGCCGAAGTACGTCGAGAAGGCCGTTAGGGTATCGGGGCTCAGGAGGCCCGAGAGGAACGTGGCCGACTGCATCCTGAGGCGCGCCGAGAGGGTCCTCGCGGACAGGCTCCCCCCAGTCAAGGGGATCGCGTTCGAGGGCGACGCTCGGTCCCTGCCCATCCCTCCGGAGTCCGTGGACCTGATAGTCACCTCCCCGCCCTACTTCAACATGCAGACCTACGCGTGGGACAACTGGCTGAGGCTCTGGTTCCTCGGCCACGAATACAAGGAGGTGGCCAGGAGGCTCTTCCACACGGATTCGGTCAGCAGGTTCCTCTCCTTCGCCGAGGAGTTCCTGACGGAGTTCAACAGGGTGCTTAGGCCCGGCGGGTCCTGCTTCCTGGTGCTAGGCGTCGTGAGGCTCAGGGGGGAGACGGTCAACATGGCCGAGCTCCTGCTGAACGTCGTCGATAGGACGGGGTTCGAGCCGGTTAGGGTGATCACCGACGAGATCCCCAAGGAGAAGAAGTACTTGATGTACCTCGGCACCGACCAGGGCGTGAATAGGGAGGTGGTCCTGGAGCTCCTGAAGCCGGAGTCCGTCCCGGGGCGCTCCCCGCGGGCAGGTCGCGGCGGGCTGATCTCGGTTGTTGGTTGAGACCCACGGCGAGGTCTGCAGGCTCGGTTACCTGAGGGTCATCGCGGCCGTAGCGGCGACGCTCGAGGGGAGCGCCTCTCTGGAGTACGTGGCAGCGGTCCTCCACAACATCGCGACGAACGCGCCCTTCTCCAGCCCCGCCGAGGCCAAGACCACCGGCGTGATCAGGAACCCGGTCACAGCGAGGAACTACGTGACGCTCGCGAAGGAGCTGGGCTTCGTTAACCCGAGGTCAGGTCTGTTGGGCCCGATGGGCAGGTTCTTCATCTCGCTGAGGTCATCCGCGAAGTTCGTCGCGCTGGTCAGGGGCGACGCGAGGCTGACCCACAGGGACCTGATCTCCCTCACCCCCTTCGAGAGGTTCTTCATGCTCTACGCGGTCTACTCGAGGGACCACCTGGTCATGAAGAGGTTGATACACTTCGTGACGGAGAGGAGGGAGTTCACCAGGAACGACGGCATGAACTACCTGATGGAGGAGGTCTACCCCGAGGCCCTTAGGCTCGCCGCGTCAAGCGCGGGGAAGAGGAGGAAGGCCGAGTACCTCCAGAAGCTCGAGGAGGCGACGAGGTTCAGGGAGATCAGGGAGAGCTACGGGAGGAAGTCCGACTGGATCAGGAGCACCCTTTACGCGAAGTACAGGCACATCGCGCCCCCGAGGATCGAGTGGTTGGTCGACCTCGGCCTGCTCGAGAAGGTCGGCAGGGGGAAGTACGCGGCCACGCAGTTCCTCCTCTCCAACGCCGAGGCTGTCAGGAAGGCGATGGAGTTCCCGCCGTCCTCCGGGGCCGACGCGCTCTTCTCCGTGATCGCGCCGCTCTACGTGAAGTACGTCAAGGCCCCCCCGAAGCAGGTCGTGCTCGAGGAGCTCTCGAGGTCCTTCAGGTCGCTCTCAGGGGGAGGAAGGGAGCCCGTGGGTCTGAGGGCCCTCGAGCTGGTCACGGCCTTCTCGCTCCTCGAGAACAACTACCTGATGACGCCGAAGGAGCTCCACAACTTCGTCAACGGGCTCACGCTCATCTACAGCGACAGGATCTACGTCGTGCCCGGCGAGGACGGCCTTTACGTCACGAGGTTCTCCGTCATGGACTCGGAGCCCTGACCCTGAGGTGGGAGTCGCATGGCGTCCGGGGGCGTTGTGATCAGCGCCGGCGCAGCAGGTGCTCTGTCAACGACCTGAAGGCCTTGGCCCTGTGGGAGAAGAGGTTCTTCTCGTCGACCGTCATCTCGGCGAACGTTCTCGTCTCTCCCTCTGGGACGAAGACCGGGTCGAACCCGAACCCGCTTGAGCCCCTGGGAGCGTCTGCGATTCGCCCGTCGGCGCGGCCCGTGAAGACCACGACGTTCCCGTCAGAGTCGGCGAATCCTACCGCAGAGAGGAAGTGCGCCCTCCGGTCCTCGACGCCAGACATCAGCTTCAGGAGCCCTTCGATGCCTATCGTCCTGTGGACGTAGGAGGAGTAGGGACCGGGGAAGCCCCTTAGCGCCTCCACGAAGAGCCCCGCGTCCTCCACGGCCACCCGGCCTCCGAACTTGCCGTAGGCCTCGATCGCCGACGTCCTCGCTATCTCGGTGAGGTCGTCGGACTGGACCTCCGTCAGCCTCGCCCTCACCCACTCGCACTCGATGCCCATCGACGACAGGAGCCTCGAGACCTCGAACCACTTCCCCTCGTTGGAGGTGACGAACTTCAGCCCCGCCGCCACGCCGGTGAGCGCGACGTCGCGTTGATAACCGTCTTCCTGCGTCGGGCTCGTAGGATAATATCGCGGCCCTCGGACGATGATAGGTCATGGGCGAGGCCGGGACTGCCTACGAGGCGCTCCTCCGGGCGCTCGAGGAGCAGAGGAAGAGCAAGACGCTAGTTACCTTGCCCCAGTCGCTGACGTCCCTGCTCAGGTCGAGGGCTTCCCAGCTGAGGCAGTCGATCCGGACGGCCGCCGACAGAAGGTCCCTCGCTTACAGGCTAAAGGAGGCCGAGCTCGGGGCCCTCCAGCGGATGGTCTCGGAGCTCCTCGGCGAGAGGCTGAGGATCCTAATCAGGGCCGCGCAGACCGGCGCCGACCCCGGCGAGGCCCTCCCCTTCGAGCAGAGCCTCTACTCCGAGCTCAGGTCCCTCCTCGAGGACTACGCCGAGCTCGTTGAGGAGTGCTCCAGGACCCTAGACCTCTCGAGGGACTTCGCGAGGAGGGAGACGGTCACGGTGGCCTTCCTGGAGGACGCCCCCGCGCTCGTCGATGCCTCGGGCAGGAAGAGGGGGCCTTTCAGGAGAGGCAGCGTCGCCTCCCTGCCCCGCGAACTGGTCGGACCGGTAGTCTCCTCGGGGAAGGCCAGGAGAATAGGACCTCTTTGAGGCGCGGGGGTTCCGGGTAAACTCTTATTGTGGGGTCAACCATTCGGCGGAGGAATGATCTCGCTCGTCCTCTCCGAGAGGGAGGCGCCCGGAGTAAGGACCTCCGAGGGCTACGGCGCCTTGGTGAGAAGGGGCACGACCCTCGTCAAGAGGGGCTTCGCTCACATGCTGAAGCACGGCGTCGTGATGGACGTGACCACCATCGAGCAGGCTCAGATCGCTGAGGACGCGGGCGCAGTCGCGGTGATGGTCCTGGACAAGCTGCCTTACGACGTCAGGAAGTCCGGAGGGGTCGCGAGGACCGCATCAGTCAAGGTCATCGAGGAGATCATGGACCACGTCACGATACCTGTCATGGCGAAGTGCAGGATCGGGCACACCTGGGAGGCGAAGGTGCTGGAGGAGGTCGGGGTCGACATGATCGACGAGTCCGAGGTGCTTACGCCCGCCGACGAGGAGAGGCACATATGGAAGTGGGACTTCACGACGCCCTTCGTCTGCGGCGCCAGGGACCTCGGCGAGGCCCTCAGGAGGATCGAGGAGGGGGCCTCGATGATCAGGACCAAGGGCGAGCCCGGGACTGGCAACGTCGCCGAGGCCGTCAGGCACATGAGGCTCGTCAAGGCCGAGATCAGGAGGATCAGGGCCATCTACGAAGAGGGCGACGAGCAGGAGCTCGTGAGGGCCGCGAGGGAGATGCGGGTCTCCTACGAGGTCGTCGTCGAGACCGCGAGGCTCGGGAGGCTCCCCGTCGTGAACTTCGCCGCAGGCGGAATAGCGACCCCTGCGGACGCGGCGCTTATGATGGGCCTCGGGTGCGACGGGATCTTCGTGGGCTCGGGGATCTTCAAGTCCAACGACCCGCTCGAGAGGGCGAAGGCCATCGTGCTAGCGACCACCTACTGGGACAGGCCTGAGGTGGTCGCGGAGGCTCAAAGGATGGTCTCCGAGACCAAGTCTATGGCGGGACTCGACCTGAAGACCCTCGAGTTGAGGATGCAGGAGAGGGGCACCGGCTGAAAAGGAACCCTCGCAACGCTTTATACGCAGTTCAACATATTGAGATATTCGTGTTATCCGTTCCCTCCCTCGAGGAGGTTGTCTACACCGCGGTACTCCTGAGCTGGGTGCTCTTCGTAGCGCTGGTCCTCACGAGATGGACCTACGACGCGATGATGCGGAGGAACTTGGAACACCACGTCGCGGTATACTACAACCGGAAGGTCATTCACGTGCTGGCCGGAGGCGTGGTCGCGGCACTCGTCCCCCATCTCTTCAAGTCCTACACGATGATCGGATTGATGGTCGCGGCTCTTGCGATCGGCAACCTTCTCCCTCATCTTAGGGGAAGGCTGTTCTACTGGTATCAGGTGAAGGAGAACATGTACGAGGTCAACTTCATCTTGATGTGGGGCGCGATCATGTTCGTCGGGTTCCTCCTGAACGACATCTGGCTCGCCGTCGTGCCGGTGATGTTCATGTCGGTTGGCGACGGCGTCACGGGCTTCGTCAGGAACGCCCTCCACCGGAGGAGGACTAAGGCCTTCGTGGGAAACCTCGCGATGATGGCGTTCTGCGTGCCCTACGGGTTCGCGGTTCTCGGCGTAAATGGCGCCGTGGCTGGACTGTTGGCCTCACTCGTCGAGAGGTTCGAGTTCGGGCCGGTCGACGACAACGTCATCGTACCCGCCACCGCCCTCGCCGTGATCTTGACCCTAGGGGCCCTCTCGGGCTGACCGGGGGACCGGGCGCCTGGGCGCGGGTCAGCGGATTCCTGGTGATCACTCGCCCATGACCGTGACGATCAGCCTCCTCTCCCGCGGCTTCGTGTCGAGCTCGATGAGCACGACCTGCTGCCACGTCCCGAGCAGAGGTCTCCCGCCGCTTACTGGGACCGTAACGCTGGGGCCTATGATCGTAGCCCTGACGTGGGAGTGGCCGTTGTCGTCGCCCCACCGGAGGTGGTGCTTGTATACCTCGGACCTCGGGGCGATGCGCTCCAGCATCCTCGGGAGGTCCTCGATCAGCCCGGGCTCATACTCCATCGTCGAGACCGCCGCGGTCGAGCCCGCGACGAAGGCGTTCGCGATCCCCTCCTTCACGCCCGACCTCGAGACCGCTTCGGCCACCCGGTCGGTGACGTCAAGCACGTCGCCCTCGCCCTTCGTTCTGAGCCTGAACTCGTAGGTCGCGACCTTCATGCCGACCGTTCGGCCTTCACCGGCTCCCGGAGGATTTGAACCGTGAATATCCTCTTTAGCGCCCTCGGGGACCGATTCGAAGGTTGCCGAGGATAGGCGTCCTTAACTACGGCGTCGGGAACCTCTTCAGCGTCGTCAGCGCCCTCAGGAGGCTCGGTGCAGAGGTCGAGCTGCTCGAGTCCCTCGACAGGGCGGAACTCGACGGGCTCGTGCTGCCGGGCGTCGGGAACTTCACTGAGGGGGCGGCCAACGTCGCGTCTCATAGTGACGCGGTCCTTGAAGTGATGGGCTCGGGGACGCCGACGCTAGGGATCTGCCTCGGGATGCAGCTGCTCTTTGAGGCGAGCGAGGAGGGCGAGGGCAAGGGGCTCTCGGTCTTCAGGGGAAGGGTGGTAAGGCTCAGGACTTCCTCGAAGCTCCCGCACATCGGGTGGAACAGGCTCAAGGTTGTCAGGGACTCGGAGCTCCTCGAGGGGGTCTCCTCCGGCGAGTGGGTGTACTTCGTCCACTCCTACGCGCCCGATCCCAGAGACCGCTCGATCGTGCTCGCGACGACCGAGTACGGCGGCTACGAGTTCCCCTCGATCGTCGGGTCCAGCAACGTCTACGGCACGCAGTTCCACCCCGAAAAGTCCGGCGAGACGGGAAGGAAGGTCCTGAGGAACTTCGTCGGCCTCTGCGTCCGCAGGTGAGCTCTCGTCCAGAGGGGCCGGTCTCAACTTATATAACGAGCGTCGGCGCGACCGGTGCGGGATGCCCAGGGAGCTGAGCCTTCCCTTCGGGACGTTCAGGTACTACCCGTTGAGGGAGCTCGAGGAGGTCGGGCTCGCGAAGGACGTCGACAAGATGCCGTTCTCTGTGAAGGTGCTGCTCGAGAACCTCTACAGGCACGTCGGCAACGGCGTCGTCACCGAGGAGGAGGTCAGGGCGGTGGGGCACTGGGGGACCGGACCGAGCCCCGTGGAGGAGATCCCCTTCTACCCCAGCAGAGTCCTCCTTCAGGACTTCACCGGAGTCCCGCTGATCGTCGACCTCGCGGCGATGAGGGGCGTCGCGAAAAGGCTGAACAAGGACCCTAAGCTGATCAACCCGCAGGTCCCGGTCCATCTCGTCGTAGACCACTCGATCCAGGTCGACTTCTTCAGGAGGGCCGACGCCTTCGCCCTCAACCTCGAGCTCGAGTACGAGAGGAACAGGGAGAGGTATCAGCTGCTGAAGTGGGCCCAGAACGCCTTCGCGAACTTCCAAGTTGTCCCCCCGGGGACGGGTATCGTCCACCAGGTGAACCTCGAGTACCTTGCGACCGTCGTCGACGACAGAATCCAGGACGGACTCAGGATCGCTTTCCCCGACACGGTCCTCGGGACCGACTCTCACACGCCGATGGTCAACGGCCTCGGGGTCCTCGGGTGGGGAGTGGGCGGTATAGAGGCGGAGGCCGTGATGCTCGGCCAGCCCTACTACATGACGGTGCCAGAGGTGGTGGGCGTGAGGCTGGTCGGAGAGCTGAGGGAGGGCGTGACTGCGACGGACCTCGTCCTCACAGTGACCGAGCTCCTCAGGAAGAAGGACGTCGTGGGGAAGTTCGTCGAGTTCTTCGGACCGGGCCTCAGGAACGTCACGGTCCCCGACAGGGCGACGATCGCGAACATGGCCCCCGAGTACGGCGCGACGGTGGGCTTCTTCCCGATCGACGGTCACACCCTCGCATACCTCAGGCTCACCGGGAGGAGCTCAGAGAGGATCCGGCTCGTCGAGGTCTACGCGCGGGCCCAGGGGCTCTTCCTGGAGGACTACGAGTGGAGGGGGACGTACACCGAGGTCGTGGAGCTGGACCTCTCGAGCGTGGAGCCGAGCCTCGCGGGGCCCGCGAACCCCGAGGACAGGCTGGACCTCAAGCGGTTGAAAAGGATCGTAACGGAGTACATCAGGAGGAGCAGGGGCCTCGCGGCGCAGAGGTCCGACGTCGACAGGTGGGAGGGCGAAGGGGGCGCGGAGATTGCCGGGGCGGTCTCGGTCGAGGTCACGCTCAACGGGCAGACCTATGAGCTCAGTGACGGCTCTCTGGTGATCGCGGCGATCACGAGCTGCACCAACACCTCCAACCCGACCGTAATGGTCGGCGCGGGGCTCCTCGCGAAGAAGGCCGTCGAGAGGGGCCTCTCGGTCCCGGCCTACGTCAAGACGAGCCTCGCTCCCGGATCGCAGGTCGTCGTGGAGTACCTCAGGGAGTCGGGGCTCTACCAGTACCTAGAGAGGCTGGGGTTCTCGTTGGTGGGTTACGGGTGCACCACCTGCATCGGGAACAGCGGCCCTCTGCCCCAACCGGTCGCGGAGGCGATAGAGAGGCACAACCTGATCACGTTCTCCGTCCTCAGCGGCAACAGGAACTTCGAGGGTAGGATACACCCCCAGGTCAGGGGCAACTTTCTCGCCTCCCCCATGTTGGTCGTGGCCTACGCGATAGCCGGAAGGGTCGATATCGACGTCACGGAGGAGCCGCTCGCCCTCGACGGCGAGGGGAGGCCTGTCTACCTGAAGGACATCTGGCCCTCGATGAGGGAGATCGCGGACGCGATAGAGAGGTCCGTGACCCCTGAGCTCTTCAGGAGGAAGTACACGGACGTCTTCAAGGGCGACGAGAGGTGGAGAGCGCTCGAGGCCCCGACCGGTGAGGTCTTCGTGTGGGACCCGAGCTCGACCTACATCAGGGAGCCGCCCTTCTTCGAGGGCTTCTCGCTAAGGCCCAGGGAACCCGAGGACATCGTCGGAGCCAGGGTCCTCGTACTGCTCGGCGACAGAATCACGACCGACCACATCTCCCCGGCCGGAGCGATACTGCCCGGAAGCCCTGCGGGTGAGTACCTGAGGTCCCTCGGCGTGACGCCCGACGACTTCAACACCTACGGCGCGAGGAGGGGGAACCACGAGGTGATGATGAGGGGCACGTTCGCGAACGTGAGGCTGAAGAACCTTCTCGTCCCGGGGAGGGAGGGCTGGTGGACGAAGTACCTCCCGACCGGAGAGGTGACGACCATCTACGACGCTGCGATGAGGTACAGGGACGAGGGCGTCCCCCTCGTTGTCCTCGCTGGAAAGCAGTACGGCGCCGGCAGCTCGAGGGACTGGGCCGCGAAGGGCGTCCATCTCCTCGGTGTGAAGGCCGTCATCGCCGAGAGCTTCGAGAGGATCCACAGGAGCAACTTGGTCGGGATGGGGGTCCTGCCGCTCCAGTTCGAGAGGGGCCAGACCTGGAAGAGCCTGGGGCTCGACGGGACGGAGACCATCGACGTCCTCGGGATCTCCGAGGGCCTCTACCCGAGGAAGAAACTTCTGGTCAGGGCGAAGAAGGCCGACGGTTCGGTCGTCGAGTTCAATGCGATTGCGAGGCTCGATACTCCCATCGAGGTCGAGTATTACAGGAACGGAGGAATTCTGAACTACGTGCTGAGGAAGCTCTTGGGCCCTTAGCCGCTGACCCTGAAAACCACCGAGACCGTTATCCTGAACTCCTGCTCCCCGGGCATCACGGGCGTACTCTGGGCGGCGGTGCGCACGGCCTCTGCGGGTACGGCCTGCGGGATAGGCTCGTAGAGGTTAACGCTGACCCTCGAGGCGCCCACGACCCTTAGCCCGAGCTCCCTCGCGACCGTCTCGGCCTTCGCACGGGCGTCCGAGACCGCGGCCCTGAGCAGGTCCCTCGCCATTTGGCCCCTCTTCTCCTCGGAGACGTAGAAGCTCACGCCGTGTACCGCGTTCGCTCCCGCGCCCACTGCGGTGTCGAGGACCTCGCCCGCCTTACCCATGAAACCGCCCCTTAGCGTCACCTCGATCGTGTTCGTCGCGATGTAACCGACCAGTTGGCACCGGCCGGAGCTGCAGTCGTACTCGGGCCCGACTTGGATCCCGACGGTCCTGAGGTCCCTCTCGCTGATGCCCAACCCTTTCAGCGCCGAGACAACCCTGTTTGCTGCCTCAGAGGCGAGACTCATCGCCTCCGACGCGCTCTGCGCCCTGGTCAATACTCCCACGACGACCTTTGCCTCGTCGGGGACGACCTTCGCAGACGCTGAGCCCGTGACTGTAATCACGTCGTCCTCGCCGTCCCCCTGCGCGATCACCTGAACTGTCCTGCTACCAGATGTGACCGCCACCAGCCCGACAGCGAGCATCACGAGCGCCGCGATCAGCGCTAGGTCCAACGCCCTGCTTGATCCGACCCATCCGATCACGACGGATTTCCCGGGCGGTGTATATGTCTACTTTTCCCAGAGCGCCGAACTTGCTATAGATTTCGGGCAAATTCAGAAATATTCATCGTCACATCACGCGAGCGGGGTTGAGGGTGGAGAGGGCGGTAGTCGCTGTTACGAGCAAGTGGTACGACTACGTGACGGTCGCGATGGCCGTAGCAGCGGTGGCCCTCAGCCTGCTGTTGGTCGTCTCCTGGCCTCCGCAGCAGCCCGCTATTGCCTCGGAGCGAGGGCAAACGGAGGAGGGCGATGCCGGGGTCGCGAGGGCGTTCGGGAGGGGAGAGGCCGCGGTCGCGGCTGGACCGTCCCCGGTCCTGCTGGTCGGCGCGGCGGGTGCGTGGGCGGCCTTCGTCGGGATGGTCGCCTTCAAGGGCTACGTCAGGAGGGTCTGGACGAGGAGCTACTTCGATTACGACGTCTTCAGGCTGCTGGTAAGGATGAGGGGCGCGAGGACCAGGGTCGAGATCCTGAGGAGGCTAAACGAGCCGATGAACAGGAACCAGCTCGCGGAAGAGCTCGGGATGGACTGGAAGACCGTCGACAGGCACGTCGAGGTCCTGAGCAGGTACGGGCTGATAGAGCTGGTCGACGAGCGGGGGAGGACCTACAGGCTCACAGAGAGCGGGAGGAAGGTCCTAGAGCTGCTAGAGGAGCTCGCGAGGCTCTGAGGTCACGTCCTCTCCTTCAGGCTCTTCGTCCACCTGTACTTCCTCCACTTCGGGTCGGGGAAGCCGCAGTGGGCGCACCTCCTCGACCTGTAGTGGAAGGACCTCCTTCCGCACCTCCTGCACCTCGCGTGCGTCGGCGTCTTGAACTTACCCATCGAGGGTGTTCCCTTCGTCACCTCCCCTCATCCTCCCTCAGCTGGCCGGGGGAGATCATCACGATGTTGTCGCCCCTCAGGATCACGGTGCCGAGCCTGTTCGCGCTCCCGTCCTGGTGGACCTCCTCCGCCGGGTTCAGGACGACGTTCATGTGCTGGTCGAAGCCTACCAGGACCCCCCTTATCATCCTGCCGCTCCTCAGCTTGATCAGCACCTGGTTCCCGAGGCTCCTGTTCAGGAGCTTCAGCGTGATGTCGGCCGACATGCCCGCAATCGCTCCCCGACCGCACGGTCCATATTAAGCTACTGGCAGCAGAGTTCGGCGAGGGAAAACGGTGATAACTGGCTCGAGCCTCGGAGGGCCGTGTCGTTTAGGTCCGGACGCCTTGGGGCGGAGATGCCCGAGGAGGTCGCTAGGTACGTCACATCCCTCGACGTTGACCCCGAGATCTTCGACGAGGTCCTGATGGTGAACGCGGCGCACCTCGTCTCCCTCGGGAGGGCGGGCGCGTTGGGGCGGGAGGCGCTCGAGAGGGCCTTGGATGTGCTCCGTAGGACGGAACCTTCGGCGCTTCCCATGACAGACCACAGGCTAGAGGACGTCCACATGGTTATCGAGGAGCACCTGAGGGCGTTGGTCCCGGAGGCCGGAGAGAACCTGGCCCTGGGGAAGAGCAGGAACGATGCGGTCGCCGCGGCGATAAGGCTGAGGCTGATGCGCTACGTCGCCGAGATCGTCGGGGAGGGAGCGAGGCTCGCGGAGGAGCTGGTCGCGAAGGCCTCGGCCCACGCGGAGACCCTCTTCCCGCTCTTCACCCACGAGCAGGTCGCGGCCCCGGGAACCTTCGGGTTCGTCCTGAGCTACCACGCCTCGAGGCTCCTCAAGTCCCTGAAGGCCATCGTGTCCCTCTACGACGACATCGCCGAGTCGCCGCTCGGGGCCGGACCGGTCGGAGGGACCTCGGTTCCCCACGAGCGCGTCCTCCTCTCCGAGCTCCTGGGTTTCAGGCGCGTCGCCCTCAACGCCCTCGAGGCCAGCTCCTCGAGGGACTTCGCGGTAACGTACCTCGGCGCGCTCTGCAGGCTCTCGGTCGCGCTATCGGACCTCGCAGAGGAGGTCGTGAGGTACGTAAGCATGGGGCTCGTCGAGATCGGGGACGAGTACTGCTCGACCAGCAGCATCATGCCCCACAAGAGGAACCCGGTCGTGGCCGAGGTCGCGAGAACCTGTTCCGCGAAGGCCCTCGCAGGGATGGTAGGGTTCGTGGCGACAATCGACCGCAGGTTCGGGGGCTACGTCCTCGACCTCCAGGAGTCGACGAGGCACCTCTGGCCGGCTTCAAAATCGGTCCTCGAGACGCTGAGGGTCCTGAGGGGGATGCTCTCTGGGATCAGGGTCACCGAGAGGGCCAGGGAGGCAGTCCACCCGGTCTCGGGGCTGACCGAGTTCGCAGCGGCGCTGGCGCTCAGGGGCAGGATGGGGTTCAGGAGGGCCCACGGGATAGCTGCGAGGCTCTCGAGGCTTGTCGTCTCGGGCGCGGGAGTCGACCGCGTCGTCGCCGAGGGAAGGGCCCTTGGGCTCGACGAGGAGTCCCTTGAGGCCCTGAAGGAGTTCCTCGACCCAGAACGCGCACTCAGGGCTTACAGGGTGATCGGGTCGTCACACCCCCAGGAAGTCAGGAGGGCCTGCGCGGAGCTCGCGAGGGAGGCAGGGGAGCTGAGGGCCTGGGCCGAGGAGACCCTCGAGTCGATCGCGAAGGCGAGGGAGAGGCTCCTGGGAAGGCCCTGACCGGTCCGGTCACTTGGGCTGGAGCTCCTCCACGGCTCCAGCGTAGATCCTCGAGGCCAGCTCGAGGTCCGAAACGCTGACCTCCTCCTCCGAGGTGTGGGCGAGGAGCGAGTTACCTGGTCCGCAGGCCGAGATGCTCATCGTCAGCTTCCAGAGGACGTTCATGTCGCTGCTCCCCGTCTTCTTGACGACCCTCGGCCTCACGCCCAGCCTGAGCATCGACCTGATCAGGGCCCTCGGGACCGGCTGGGAGACGCTGGTCTGAAACGGCTCGGTCACGTCCCTTACGGTGAAGGAGCAGTCGTAAAGCGAGCAGATCGCCTCGACCCTCTCGAGTATCGAGCGGGTCTCGACGGACGGCGGGAACCGGATGTTCACCACGGCCTCAGCGTGCTCCGGGAGCCTCGTCGGCCAATCGCCGGCCTTGATCACGGTGACCGCGGACGTCGGCTCGTCGTAGCTCCTCCCGTTGAAGACGGACCTTATGGTCTCTATCGCGTCAAGGAGCCTGTCGAGGGCCGAGTCGCCCATGTAAGGCGCCGAGCTGTGGCCTCCCCTCCCCCTGCTGGTGAGCGAAAGGGTGACGCTGCCCCGGTAGCTGATCGCGACGCCGGTGGTCCCGGTGGGCTCTCCGATGACGATGTGGTCTGCCCTGAAGCCCGAGTTGAGTAGGGCCTTCGCGCCCGAGCCCTCTCCTTCCTCGTCGATCAGGCCTCCCACCACGAGCCTGAAGCCCTTCTTCAAGACGGCCTTTGACCCCGCGAAGAGCATCGCAGCGAACGGGCCCTTCGCGTCCACCGCACCCCTCCCCTTGATCCTGTCGCCCTTCCTGACCACCTCGAGCATTCCGGGCACGGTGTCGACGTGGCCCGCGAGGAGTATCGTCCTCTCGCCGCTACCCTTGACGAAGAGGTAGTTCCCCGCCGAGTCGACCTCGAGCCCATCGTAGCCGAGCTCCCTCTGGAGCCTCCTCATCAGCGGCTCCAGCGCCGCCTCCTGGCCGCTCGGCGTGTAGACGCGCAGTAGCTCCACCAGCACCTCGTCGACTTTCAACCCGGGACTCGAGCCTCGGCGGTCGTTATTAACCGGCACCCGGCGGCGACTGATATCTCACCGGATCTAAGCTTATTACCAGTACGGGGGGCAGTTCGGGAGGATGAAACGAGAGCCCGTGGACCTGGATGGGCTGAAGGGGAGCCTAGAGGAGATCGGGGTCGTCGCGAGCGGTTCGAGGGAGAACGAGAGCCTCGTCATCCTCTACGAGGGGAAGGAGAGGGTCGTCACGAACGAGTCGCTGGTCCTGATCGAAAATAGGAACGGCAACAAGGTCCTCGCGATATGCAGGGGCGGCTTCGGGATCAACGACTCGCTCAGGACTTCCGAGTACACTCCGGGGATCGCTTACGCGAGGAGGGGAGGGTCGACCAGCACCGCGAAGGAGTACTACGCCTTCAGGCTGGTGGCGATCGGGGACGTGACCAGCGGGAGGATCGTGCAGAACGCGAAGATCATCGCGCCCGGCTCGAGAGTCTACAGGTTCAACGAGGGGTTCAACCCTATGACGTTCCTCTCATCGTCGGAGCAGCGGCTCGGTTACTACGCGACCGGTTACAAGACTTGGGAGGTCCCGGTCCAGGCGGAGTACATCTCATCGCACATAGGGATTTTCGGGGTCACGGGGTCCGGGAAGTCCTTCCTCTGCAGGCATCAAGTCGTGCCGATGCTCCTCAGGAACGGCTACGACGTCCTGATCTTGGACTGGAAGGGCTCTGACTACGCGCCCCACTACCCAGGGAAGGTCCTAAACATGGGAGACGTCGAGCTCGACGACGAGGCGATCATCGATTACCTTGCTTCAGCGTTGAACTACTTCGGGGGCGGCGACATAGGGAAGCGGCTCGAGCTCTACCTCGGGGAGGTGATAGCGACCCACAACTGGAAGGGTAAAGACGAGTTCGAGACTGCGAAGAGGCTCTTGAGTGAGATGGAACGGGTGATCATTGAAGACAACACAGACCAGAGCGGGAAGCTCTCGAGGTGGGGGGACACCTACCTCAGGAAGGCGACGAGGGCCTTCAACAACCTCGACCGGCAGGACCTGAAGCCCGTGATGGGAACGATGAAGCCGAGAGAGATCGTGGAGAGGCTCAGGAGGGAGCGCCTGCTGGTCCTCGACCTGAGCTACGGCGCGAAGGAGCAGAAGCTGAGCGTCTTCCTCTCGATAGCGAGGCACCTGAAGAGGATGATGGAGGAAAAGAGGACCATCAACGTGGCCCTGGTGATCGACGAGGCTCCCCAGTACTGTCCCTGGCAGCCGAGGGGGCTCGAGGAGAGGACCACGAAGACGCTGACGGAGCTCGCCGCGCTCGGGAGGTCCTACAAGCTGGCCCTCACGCTGATCTCCCAGGGCATCGCCGGCGAGATAGGAATCAACGCGGCCGTCAGGAGGAACCTGAACACCCTCTTCGTCGGGAGGATACACCCGCTCGATGCGCCTGAGGCGGAGAAGTACTTCGCGACGTCGTACGTCTCCAGCGACCAGCTCCTGCGGCTCCCCGAGGGCCACTTCTTCCTGATAGGGAAGCTCAACCCTTCACCCGTGCCGCTGCTGATCACCTTCGAGATACCGGAGGAGGAGCGCGTGCGTGGAGCCTGAGAAGATACCGGCGGTCCTGAGGATCCCGAGGCCGCTCCAGGAGAGGTTCTACGAGCTGGCGAGGGAGGAGGTCTCGCGCCTCCTGAAGGCGATCCGGTCCGTCGACCCTCGGTTCTTGGAGCCCTTCGAGGAGGTCGTGGGCGGTGCTAAGCGCGAGCCGCGCCGAGTCGAGTGGAGGGACTCGGTCTTCGCGATCGTAGACGGTTCCGACACCCCTTCGATCGTTGAGAGGATTGGGCTGAAGTACGGCCTCTCGGCGGCGGGCCTGAAGCTCTTCCGAGGATTGGAGGCGCTCCCGGAGGGCGAGTCCTTCGTGGGCGAGGCTCTGAGGGGCCAGGTCCACGAGAGCAAGGAGGAGTTCCTGAAGAAGCTGGACTTAGTGACCGTCTACCTCGAGAGGAGGATGGCGCTCGGGGCCCTCGAGAGGGCTGACTACGTCGTCCTGGACGGGAGCTTCTTCGGGTTCAGGGCCGGGTGCAGCAGGGTGAAGGAAAGGAAGCTCGACTGGGTCGACCCCTTCACACACAGGCGGTTCGGGTTCGTCCAGGAGCTGATCGACGAGCTGGTCGAGATGACGGAGGAGCTCCTCGGGACTGGGAGGGTTTTCGGCGTCGTGAAGCGGGTCGCGACCTCGGCGATCGACGGCTACGTGGGCTACAGGTATGGGCCCGACCGGATGCTGGGGCTCTCGGACAGGTCGGTCCTCATGCTCGTTACTTCTCCCGGCGACGTGGTCGAGTACTCCTCGGTCTTCGACCGGCCCCATGAGGTCTACTCCTTGCTCAGGAGCATGCTCGAAGAGCGTAGCGGTGCAGTCAGCAAGGAGGTTCTAGAGAGGGACCTAGCGACTGCGGAGCGGCGGTTCAGGGTCCAGCTGGATTCGGACCTCATCCCATACGAAGCTCGAGAGAAGGAGCGTGTTGAGAGGCTAGAGAGGCTCGTGAGGCTCATAGGCTCGACGGAGAGGGCCTTCGTGAGGACTGTCGAGTCCCAGCCGCCGGTCTGCGTCGAGCTCCCGAGGGCCGCTCCGAGGGATCTGAAGGACCTCGCGGTCACCTACGCCCTCGAGACCTTCAACCCCGCGACCGGGCTGCCCATCGCGCTGGACGTGGTCGACGACCTGGTCTCCCTCCCGAGGGGGTTGGGCTCGGAGTTCGTGGAGGAGGTGGAGGCCGAGCTTCTCAGGAGAGGTATCGACGTCGGGAGCCTACGGGCCTTCTTCAGCAGGGTCAACCCTCAGAAGGAGATCGAGTGAGCGTCTTCCTCGACGACCACTGAGTGAGTCAAAGTTTATTGACACCGGACACCATGGACTGTCGGGTTGAAGGAGACGCCGCTGACCGGCGAGATACTGGTCAGGGACGTGATGACGAGCCCGGTGATCGAGTTGAGCGAGGAGGCGACGGCCGCGGACGCGGCGCAGCAGATGGCCAAGTACAGGATCAGCAGCGTGCTGGTGATGAGGGGGAACGAGCCGGTCGGGATCGTCACGAAGAGGGACCTCGTCGAGAAGGTCGTGGCTAAGGACCTCAAGCCGAGCGAGGTGAAGCTGAGGGACGTGATGTCCAGCCCCATTATCACCGTCAGCCCGGAGGCGACGATAGAGGATGCCATGAGGACGATGAACAAGCTCAACGTGAGCAGGCTGGTCGTCGCGTACAGGGGAAGGATTGCGGGGATCATCAGCATGAAGGACATCCTGAAGTTCACCCCGGACATCATCGAGATCGTCAGGGAGCAGTTGAGGATCAGGGGGATCGTGAGGAGGCCCGAGCCCTACTACGAGGGCTACTGCGACTCCTGCGGCGAGTGGAGCGACATGCTGCTCCGGGTCGACGACAGCTTCCTCTGCGAGGAGTGCAGGCTTGAGTCAGGTAGGGAGACGGTCGAGTGAGAGACCCAGGTTTCTGGCAGACTCTATGCACGGCAAGCTCGCCAGGTGGCTGAGGCTCCTCGGGTACGACTCGGTCTACGCCAAGTCCGACGACGACCATATCCTCCTGGAGGCCGAGAGCTCCGGGAGGGTCATCGTGACTTCGGACGTCGAGCTGCACAGGCTCGCGGTCAAGAGGGGGGTGAGGTCCGTTCTAGTCCCGCTCGAAGGCATAGAGAGTCAGCTGGCCGCAATCGCGGAGGAGGTCTCGAGGGAGTTCGGGCTGGACGTCGAGGAGTTCTTCGAGCCCGAGGCAACTAGGTGCTCGCTATGCAACGGCGAGCTGGTCGAGGAGGGCGACGGGCGTCATTACGTCTGCACCAGCTGCGGCCAAAGGTACTGGGAAGGGAGCCACTGGTCGAGAATCGAGAGGACGCTCGAGTCCGCGAAGAGGCTTGCGCTCAAGAGGTCGCGGCGCGCTCAGAGGGCCGGGACGTCGGAGACCGGTTAAGGGTAAAAGGCTCGGCGGCGGACGGAGGCCCGATGGGCGAGATCGGTGAGGTGGCGGCCGCGAAGCTGATCTCGGCCGCGAGGGCCGCGATCGAGTCGGCCCTCAGGGGCGCGGACCCCAAGGAGGTCCGAGTGCCCGAGGTCTTCGAGGAAGAGGTGAGGAGGGGGGTCTTCGTGACCATCTACACGTACCCCGAGATGGAGCTGAGGGGCTGCATAGGATACCCCAGGCCGGTCGAGAGGCTGGAGGTGCTGACCGTTAAGGCGGCGATCGCCGCGGCCCTCCTCGACCCCCGCTTCCCGCCCCTGGAAGTCGACGAGCTCGACAGGACGGTGCTCGAGCTCAGCGTCCTCACGCCCCTCGAGCCGATAATGGTCGAGGACAGGAGGAGGATGCCGGGCGAGGTCGAGGTCGGGAGGCATGGCCTCATGATCGAATGGAGGGGCGCATCGGGGCTCCTCTTGCCGCAGGTCGCCGTCGAGCAGGGGTGGGACGCGGAGGAGTTCCTGGTCAACGTCTGCCTCAAGGCTGGACTTCCGCCCACGACTTACCTGCGCCCTGAGTCAAGGGTCTACCGGTTCGAGGCCGAGCTCTACATCGAGGAGCGTCCCCGGGGCCCGGTGAGGAGGCTGAGGCTCATTGGGCCGGCTGCGGGGGCAAGGTGCGGCGCTTGAGAGCACACGTCGGCGTTTGCGGGATAGGGTTTGGACACGCGGCGAGGGCGAAGGGCGTCATCGAGGAGCTCAAGAGGGGCGGCGACGAGGTCGTTGCGACCAGCTACGCAGAGGGATTAAGCTACCTGAGGTCGAGCGGCATAGAGGTCGTCGGCGTGCAGCGGGTTGACTACGGAAGGTCACCGGACGGGAGCGTCAGCTTCAGGTGGTCAGTCATCAAGGGGACCGCACTGCCACTGAGGGTCGCGATTCAGGTCGCGCAGGAGATGGCGGTCATGGACGCGTTCGACGCCGAGGTAGTCCTCTCGGACACGAGGGGGTCTACCGTGCTAGCGGCTAAGGCGATGGGCCTCCCGGTCGCGGTCCTCCTCAATCAGTTCAGGGTCGTCGTCAGGTCCGAGGGGTACCGGATTGCGTCCGCGCTGACGAACGCCTTCGCGGACGTCGTGGCGAGGGTCTGGTCGCTGGCCGACGAGGTGCTCATCGCCGACTACCCTCCGCCCCTCACTATCTCCAGGAGGAACCTCATCTTCAGGGAAGAGGAGCTTGAGAAGGTCGCCTACGTCGGGCCGGTCCTCGACAGGTACCCCTCCGAGCTCCCGGGGAGAAGCGAGGCAAAGGAGATGTTGGGCTTCAGTCCCTACGAGCCCCTCGTCTTGGTCCTCAACACGGGCCCCGAGTCCGAGAGGAGGGCCCTCAGGGAGAGGCTGATCAGGTCCCTCGATGCCCTGTCGGAGCACCAGCTCGTCTTCTCGCTCGGGGAGCCCGGGTCCGACCGCTGGGAGAGGCGTGGGAAACGCCTCCTCGTCTCATGGCTTCCTGACGAGAGCGTCGCGATGGCCGCGGCCGACGTCGTCGTCTCGAGGGCCGGGCACTCGACCGTCTCGAAGGCGCTCGCGTTCGGGTGCAGGCCCATCCTTTTGCCGACCCCTAATCACTCGGAGCAGCTGGGGAACGCCGAGTCGCTCTCGGAGAGGGGCGCGGCGGTCGTCCTCGACATCAGGGAGCTCACTCCTGAGAAGCTGAGGGAGGCGGTGAGGAGGGCCCTCGATCTCGACCCCGGCGCGATCGGTGAGTACGCGGAGCTCGCAGCTGCACGCAATGGCAGGGACGAGGTCGTGAGGAGGCTGAGGGCGCTGCGGGGATCATGAGGCCGCGCTACAAGGTTGTGGGCGACGTCGCGCTCGTGAGGCTCAGGGACGGCGAGGACCCGAAGGAGGTCGTCGATTACCTACTCGGCAGGCTTCCACGGCTGAGGGCCGTGCTGGCGTACGAGGGCGTGGGGGGCGAGCTGAGGCTACCGAGGGTCAGGCTCCTCCACGGCGAGAGGCCGGTCGTCACCAGGTACGCGGAGCACGGGGTCGTCTACGAGCTCGACGTCGAGCGGATGATGTTCTCGCTAGGGAACAAGTTCGAGAGGCTGAGGGTCGCCGCATTGACCCGGGACTGGGAGGTGGTCGTCGACGCCTTCGCGGGCATAGGACAGTTCTCGTTGCCCATCGCGGCCCTAGGGCGAGCTGTGTTCGTCCACGCGATCGAGGTCAACCCCGAGGCCTACGAGTACCTCGTCAGGAACGTGAGGGCCAACGGGCTCGAGGGGAGGGTCAGGACCCACTTGGGCGACTGCAGGGAGGTCACGAAGGGGCTGGAGGGCGTCGCAGACAGGGTCGTGATGGGCTACTTCCCCGGGACGATCGGCTACCTCGACGCCGGGCTCAGGGCCCTGAGGCCAGGTGGAGGTGTGGTCCACCTACACGACCTGGTTGAGGGGGGCTCAGAGGAGGAGTACTGCGCCAGGGTCGTCGGCGGTGTGAAGGAGAGGGGTTATGACGTCAGGCTGCTGCGGACCGCGCGGGTCAAGTCGTACTCGGCCAGGCTGGACCACGTGGTCCTAGATCTGCTCTGTCTTCCGAGGCGACCATGACCAGCGCGTTAAGCCGCATTAGGGTACTCACTAGGTCCTCGGCGCGCCTGAAGAGCGACCTGAGGCCCGTCCTCCGCCCCGCCTCCCGCAGCGACCTCGCCAAGTCAGCGAGCTGGTCGACGACGACCGAGTTCCTCAGCTCCACGACCAAGGCGCTCAGCTGCTCGAGCGCGTCGGCCAGATGGGCCATCGCGAGGGTCTCCTGCCTGCTGGCCGGGGCTAAGGCCTCCTCGACCTCCCTCACGAGGCGCGCGAGGTCGGATGCAATTTCGGTCAGTATCGACAAGGCGTAGAACGGGGTCTGCTCGTCGGGAATCGCGACCATTTGGGAGACCATCCTCTTCAGGATGGAGGCGTAGCCGGAGCAGTCCTTGAGCAGCTCCTCGAGCTCCGGGCTCGGGGTTCCGCCGGTGCTCATGTCGGACTCTGCCCTCCTGAGGGCCCTCACGAGGGACTGGAGCGCTACCGAGAGGGCCTGCTCGATCGACCTGAACGGATCCCCTGAGATCTCGACGACGATCGAGCCCTCCGACTCGAGGGCCACGAACATGCCCTGGAGCCGCTCCCTCAGCCTCCTCGACCTCACGACCAGTTCCTCTGCCCTGCCGCGCCTCGTCTGGACCCTCACCGAGGAGACGCCGGCCTCGTAGCACGCCACCATCGCGTCCTCCACCAGCTCGCCGAGCAGGTCCGCGTCCAGGGAGAGCTGGACCGAGGTCCTCCTGCCCGCCGGAACGACCCTCAGGAGCTCCCTCTCCGCGATCACGGTCACCGCCGAGCCCTTCCTCAGCCCCGACTCCTCGACCCACTCCTTCGGGAGCGTGATCACATAGGAGCTGCCCCTGAGCTGCTGAATCCTCCTCTCGTGGAACCTAGGCAACCCTCGAATTAATATATCATCTATAAAAAATAGTTTCTTTAGGGCCAGTACAATTTTTAACTCGGAGATGTCCCTGATGGGCCGGGTTGGACGAGAAGGACTCGATCGCCGCCTTCGTTCACATCTGCGCGGAGCCGAACCGCGTCGGCGAGATCGTCTCGAGCCTCTGCTCCTGCTCGAACGTGACGAGGGTCTTCAGCGTGACGGGCGAGTACGACGTGATCGCGATGGTGAGGGTTCGGGACATCAACGAGCTCCATAGGTTCCTCAGGATGCGCGTGATGAGCTTAGTCGGCGTGAAGGGCGTCGAGACGTCGATCGTGCTGGAAGAGAGAATGGCTGACGGTGAAGCCGCGAAACCTCCGACATCAAAATAACTAGGCCAAGAGGTCACTGAGGGGGTCCTCAGAGCTCCTCCTCTTCCCACTCCTCTTCCTCCCACTCCTCCTCGAAGTCCTCCTCCTCTTCCCACTCCTCCCATTCTTCTTCCTCTTCCGAGAAACGCCTCGTGATCAGCACACCCGCTACCCACGGCCCCCGTATATTAAGTTGAACGGGCCGAGTCGTGGAGGGGCGTCCGGCGTAGACGGTCCGAGAAGGCCCACCGCAGCCGCGAGTCGGCCCCGATCCACATCGCTAGACCTACCGCTGAATGACCTCCGCAAAGGACGCATGACCGAGGAGGTGCCGGACCAGGCGTCTCACGCGGTGACCTGTGAACGCTGGGCCCGGACCGTCTTAGCGGGAATCGGCAGCGCACGGCTACGCACGCCTGTACCACTGACGGGGACGTCGGCAGGGACACAGGATAACGAATGGCCCAGTAACGGGGCGCCCGTCGCCTCACGGCAACACGCGCCGAGAGAGCAGAGCGCTCGCCACCTGCCTGCGAAGCCATCAGCCAGTAGACAGTCGTCATGAGGAAGATTCGAGATATGCAATCTTTATTAACAGTCTATAAGATCGCAAAATCAAACTTAAATTTAAGAAGGTTAACAGACAAAGATATGGCTCGTGGTGAGGTCTCTAGGCGTGGATTCCTCTCGGCCCTAGCTGGTGGGGTCGCTGGGGTCGTCGTCGGCGCCGGGCTCGGTTGGTCTTTGAGGTCTCCTGAGGTCAGGGAGGTGGTCCGGACGGCCACCGTCACAGCGGCCGGCGGCGAGAGAACGATCACGGTGACGCGCCCAGGGCCGGAGACGACCGTGACCGTGACGAAGGAGGTCACGCCGGTCAGGAAGTTGCCGAAGGACACGGTGAGGATCGGCGTCCTCGGCATCAGGACGGGTCCGTGGGGGACTTATGGGACGTTCATCGAGCAGGGAGCACGGCTCGCGGCCGAGGAGATAAACGCAGCTGGGGGGATCCTCGGCAGCAAGATCGAGCTCTCGATCCGAGACGAGGCGGCGGACGTCGTCAAGCAGGCCAGGGAGCTCGTGGAGGCCGAGAGGGTCGACTTCCTGGTGGGCGTTGACTCCAGCGGGAACGCTATGAGGGTGGGGCCGCTGATGCAGGAGCTGAACAAGATCTTGATCGTGACCCACGCAGCGACCCACAGGGTGACTGAGGAGCTCGTCTATAAGCAGAGGATCAAGCAGATCTTCCGGGTCTCCGTTCCGGTCTACCAGGACGGTATCCTAGCAGCATTCGTGGCCAAGGACCTCCCGGTGAAGAAGTGGGCGGGCATCAACCCGGACTACGAGTACGGCAGGGTATCTTGGGACTTCTTCAAGAGGACGCTCTCGGCGCTGAGGCCGGACGTCGAGTTCGTCGCTGAGCAGTTCAATAGGAGTCCCGGAACCACGGACTTCGGCCCGTTCATCTCTGCGGTGATCGCCGCGGGCGCGGAGGGCCTCTTCTCGGTGAACTGGGCCCTCGAGGCGGTGACGATGCACAAGCAGCTTAAGGCGCTGGGAGCTTACGAGAAGCTAAGGGCGGTAATCAACCCGATGGGCTACTCGACCGACGTAGTCTACGAGCTCGGAGCTGACTATCCGACGGCCCCGCTCGGGACCTGGGTCTCGGCCAGGTACGTTTGGTTCTACCCCGACATCGAGGTCAACAGGGCTTTCGTGAGGGCCTTCAGGGCCAAGTACGGGAAGTACCCGCCGTACTCCGCCGAGACCACCTACACCGCGATCTACCTCATCAAGTCGATCCTGGAGTCCGCCGGGACCTTCGACATCGACGCGCTGATCAAGCAAATCGAGGGGCGCGTTATAATCTCGCCAGCCGGCGTCAGGTGGGTGAGGCCTGAGGACCACCAAGCGATATATGACGTTCCGTACGGCAAGATCTCGCATACCGGAGGAGAGATCCCGGTCCTCACGAGCCTCGTCACGAGGTCGGCCTGGGAGTACTACAGGTCGCCTCCGTTCTCGTGACGCTACCTCACCGGCAGAGCGGTGTCAAATGATCGACGCCATCCTCTATCAGGCTTTCACGGGGCTCTTCAGGTCCTCGTATTACTGGCTGATCGCGTCCGGCCTGACCCTGATCTTCGGGGTGACGAGGGTCGTCAACTTCGCCCACGCGACCTTCTTCGTGCTCGGGGGGTACACGGCCCTTACTGTGCACTCCCTCACAGGGAACTTCGTCCTCTCAGTGCTAGGCTCAGCGGCGTTGGTGGCGCTGGTGGGCCTCGCGAGCGAAGTCGCCCTCCTGAGGCCCCTCTACAGGATAGAGAACCTGTACCAGCTCCTGATGACATTCGCCCTGACCCTAATCATCAACGACGCGAGCAAGATCATCTGGGGTCCGGAGTCGAGGTCGCTTCCGCTCCCCAGGGAGCTCTCGGCGGCGGTTTACATCGGTCCGAGGCCCTTCCCGCTCTTCTACCTCGTGGTCATAGGGCTCGCCTTCGCGACGCTGGCCCTGCTTTACTACCTGATAGAGAGGACCTTCTGGGGGCTGAAGGTGAAGGCGACCTGGAGGGACCTCCACGTGGCCGAGGCCCTGAGAATCGACAGCAGGGGGATCTTCAGCAGGACGTTCATGCTGGGCAGCTTCCTTGCGGGGCTCGGCGGTGCCTTCATGGTGGCCTTTACGCCCGTGGCCCCGGGGCTAGGTGACTCCCTGATCATCGTGGCCTTCGTCATCGTCGTCATAGCGGGCCTGGGCAACCTCTTGGGGGCGTTCATCTCGTCGATGATCATCGGCGTCTCGGAGAGCCTCTTCATCATGTTCGTCCCCGAGGTCGATATCCTCCTGATCTTCGTGATCATGACCGTGGTGCTCCTGGTGAGACCATGGGGGATCTTCGGAGAGCGGTGAGACGGGAGGCGGCCCTGATCGGCATGATAGTGGCAGCGGCCGCGGTCGGGCTGACGCGCGACGGCTTCCTGCTCTACTTGGCCTCGCTCTTCATGGTCTTCACGATTTTCGCAAGCGCGTACAACGTGGTCTTCGGGTACCTCAAGCACGTCTCCTTCGGCCACTCGCTCTTCTTCGCGGCCGGCGCGTACGGCCTCGCCCTGACAACGACGAGGGTCGTGCCCGACATGTTCGTCGGGGTGGCGGCAGGCCTCGCGCTCGCAATCCTCTTGGCCCTCGCGGTCGGCGCCCTCACGTTGCGGCACACCAGCATCTACTTCGCGATGCTGACCCTCGCGTTCGCGATGCTCTTCTACTCGCTCCTGATCAAGTGGCGGGACGTGACCGGAGGGAGCGACGGGATATCGGGGATACCGAGGACGTCCGCGTTCTTCAGCATGCCGACTGTCGAAAGCTTCTACCCCTTGCTCTTCTTGTTCTTCGCGTTCAGCGTGCTGCTCCTGAGGTGGATCGACAGGTCGAGGCTCGGGCTGCTCCTCAGGGCCCTCGGCGACAACGAGGACAGGTTCAAGTTCACCGGACTGGGCGTCTACAAGTACAAGCTCGCCGGGCTCGTGATCTCCGGGACCTTCAGCGGCCTGGCCGGGACCCTCTATGCCCTACTGATGAGGACCGTGACCCCCGACGTCGCGTATTGGACGATGGCTGCGGAGCCCTTGATCATGACCCTCCTCGGAGGTTCGCAGTACTTCCTTGGGCCGCCGGTGGGCGCGGCCGTCTTCGTGACGGTGACCACGGTCACTGCGCGGGTCGCGGAGTTCTGGCAGCTCTTCATGGGGATCGTGCTGGTCGCGCTCCTCCTCGGAGCTAGGGGAGGGGTGCTGGGGCTGGTGGAAAGGCTATGGGGAAGGAGGTTCTGAGGACCGAGGGCCTTGTGAAGAGGTTCGGCGAGTTCGTCGCCGTCAACAAGGTCTCCCTCTCCTTCGAGGAGGGCGAGAGGACCGCGATCATAGGCCCGAACGGTGCAGGGAAGACCACCTTCATCAACTTGGTCACGGGACAGCTCAGGGCCGACGAGGGCAGTGTCTTCCTCAACGGCCGTGACATCACCGGTCTGAGCCCGCACGAGAGGGTGAAGGAAGGGCTCAACAGGACCTTTCAGATCCCCAGCGTCTTCAAGTCCCTCACCGTCGAGCAGAACCTGTTGGTGGCGACCTCTACCTCGGGAGCCGACGCTGACGAAGTGGGAGAGATCATCGAGGGGCTGGGACTCAGGCCCTACCTCACCACTAAGGCAGCGCTCCTCCCCTATGGGCTGATGAAGGTCCTAGAGCTGGGGATTGCCCTCCTCTCAAGGCCCTCGGTCCTCTTCCTCGACGAGCCCACCGCAGGCCTCAACGTCGGCGAGAAGGAGAGGATAGTCTCCTTGCTCCAGTCCCTCCCGTCGAGGGTGACCCTAGTGGTGGTCGAGCACGACATGGACGTCGTCTTCACGCTCGCCCGCCGGATCGTGGTGATGCACAGGGGTGAGGTCCTCGCGGACGGCGCGCCGCAGGCCATAGCCGCGGACCAGAGGGTGAAGGAGGTGTACTTGGGATGAGCGAGGTCCTATCGGTCCGCAACCTCGACGCCTTCTACGGGAAGGCCCAGGTCCTCTTCGACGTCAGCCTCGACGTGAGGAGGGGCGAGATAGTCTCCCTGATAGGGAGGAACGGGGTGGGGAAGACCACCCTGCTCAAGGCCGTCATGAACATAGGGGTCTCGAAGAGGGGCAAGGTGATCTTGAACGGGACCGACGTCTCGAGGCTGCCGACCCACGCGATAGCCTCGAGGGGCGTCGCGTACGTCCCCGACTACACCGGCCTGATACCCGGCGTGTCGGTGCTCGACAACTTCAGGCTCGCGGCAGGGAGGAAGCAGGTGGACCTGAGCCAGGCGGTCGAGATCTACCCTGAGGTGAGGGGGCTGCTCGACAGGCGGGCGGACTCCCTTAGCGGCGGCGAGAGGAAGATAGTCGCGCTCCTGAGGGCCCTCCTCATGAAGCCCTCGGTCCTGCTCGTCGACGAGCCCACTGAGGGCGTCAGCCCCATCGTGACCAACCGGATCTACAACATCATAACGACGATGAAAGAGTCGGGGCTCTCGGTGCTCCTGGTGGAGCAGGGGACGCGGTACAAGCTCCTGACCAAGGTCTCGGACAGGGTCCTCGTTATGGTCGGAGGGAAGATAGTCTGGGAGTCGACGCCCGAGAGGTTCGACGCAGAGATCGAGCAGATCAGGAGGTTCCTGGCTGTTGGGGTCTAGGGCGCGGACGGCTCCCCGGAGAGCGGACCTGCGCTCACTTGATATTCACCGATGTGCGAGTCACGTGGGGCCCGTAGCTCAGCCAGGAACGACAAGAACACTATAGTATGGCTCAGTGTACGATCGGGCTATCGGGGCTGTCAGACCTCCACCATATCACACGGGGCGTGTTCGTTAAGTTCCACTTAGAGACTAAGAGGGTTTTCTTCTGAAATAACACCAGCAGATCCTCTTTAGCTTTTCGGGTAGTTTCTTTTCGCTCTCTTTGCTGTGATTTTCCACAGCCTTAGGCAGTATCTTCCAAGCCTCCTCCATCAGTTTACCCTGTTGCATGGCCCTCCATAGCTGGTCGACAATTATTTTGCTCTCCGAGACCTTCCTAAACATGGCTGCCAGCTTCTCTCCATCTTGGCCATGACTTGATAACGTTTCGTAAATCTGCCTTACTTTTCTGTCGGGTCTAAAAGGCCCTGTCATTGTTTTTGCTCTCTTCACTTGCTCTTCAAGTTCCTTCAAGAGATTTTCTTTTGTCATTTTCAGTAGCGGTATTATGATCTCGTAGTCTATGTTCTCTCCTTTCTTCTGACTATCTCCTTCTAAGAGGAGGTCGACGATCTCTGTCGGTGATGTGATGATTTTGTTGTTATCATAGCGATGAAGTCTCCAATAGAAGTTCTCTCCATCAGTAAACAGTACAAATATCCCCTCGAATTCTCCGTCCTTTATTGATCCTATGCCCTCCGGGATTTCTTTTATCCAATCTAGCCCCTTCTCGTTGAGTATTCTTGCCAGGATGTCTATCGGGTCTTTGGTGAATTGTTCTATTCGCCTCTCTAATAGTTCTAATACTCTGCTATCGTTTTTGGCTATCATCGCCTGTATACTGAAGTCCTTTATGGCGGCCTCTTCACCTAGCGTTGAGGCATCCAACCCTATCGTCTCTCTTATCATCTCTAAGCGTTGGTAAAGCCTTTGCATCAGGCCAAGGAAGTATTCGAGGCTTTCAGGGTCTTCTGGGTCACCATTTCTCGGCAAGACGTTAATGAGGTACACCTCGTCGTATGGTGATCCGATTCTGTCTATTCGGCCTACACGTTGGATAAGCACTACCGGGTTCCACGGGAAGTCATAGTTTGCTACATATTGGGCGTTCTGAAGATTCTGACCAGCAGCGAGTACATCCGTGCTAACCAATATTCCGCCTACTTTGCGAAATTTCTTCACGACCTCGTCCTCTGATGTGCGTCTTCCATTATTATCAAGTCCGCCAGCCCCGGTGACTAACATAACTTTTCCAAACGTTGATTTGAGTTTGTCGTATAGATAGTGGGCCGTATCCGCGTATTGGGTAAAGATTATAATTCCATTTGGCTCTTTTATGCCTTCCACGATCTCACGTACTCTATGCTCTAAAACGTGATATTTTTCATCATCAGTGGGCAACATTTTGAGTATTGCTTCAATGGTTGATTCGTCTTCTTTACATTTCTTTACGAATTCTTGAATTTCATCTGCGCTTAACTTGCATTTACTCAAGAGTTCACCATACTTAGTGTTGGAGAGGAGTTGGTCGGGAATTGGTAGTCTTGACACGCCATCCTCAACTTCATCTTCATCTATCATTCGGATTACATCTCCTTTCATCTTTGATGGTATGAAGACCCCATATTGCGTTGCGTATTGGCTGGTCAGGCGTATGTACTTCACTAGTCTTTCAAGGGTTTTGCGGAAGGCCTCATGGCTACTCTCCAACCTCTTGAATAGGTTTATGACGAATATCGTCTTGACTAGTTTCTTCAAATTCTCTATCTGTTCGCGTTTGACTTTAGATATTGGGGTGCCGTCGGGTAACCTGAAGTTTCCTGCTAACCTTTCTATTGAGAGATCGTAGAAGACCAGATTCAGCTTTTCAAGTTTTTCAGCAATCTCTTGTAGGCTAACTCTTATTGAATATCGGTCTATCTTGTCGTCGAACATCCTCTTTGGAAATCTTATCCTACCCTCTCTATCAAGGGCCTTGGCTAGTTCTCTTGAGTGTCTGACTATGAATCTTCTTAAGATATCATCCATGTTTATTGGTTCGTTGGCTAGCCATCTTTTTTGTTGGCTTGTGAAGTATCCATAAAGTGAGTCGTATCCCATGTCGATTAGGGCATCTTCTGGCAGGTACAGGCTCAGAAGGGAGTATAGGTCCATGAGGCTAGTGTTTACTGGTGTTGCCGTGATTAGTATTATCTGTGCCTTGTTCTTGGTTATTAATTCTCGTAGAGCGACGTACCTGTTAGTGGATGGCCTTCTGAAGTAGTGTGCTTCGTCTATTATTATCAGTTTTGGGCCTTTCTCACCTATGTATTCCTCGACTATCTCGGGACGTTGGGAGAGCATTTCCGTTGATAAGGTGTCTATTCTTACGAGTGTATCGTTCATCTCGCTCTCCCACGTGGTGTCCAGTATGGCTTTGGGAGCGATTAAGAGGGGACGTATCCCCAGTCTGATGTATTCGTGCGCGAGTGCTAGGCCGACTCTCGATTTACCCAGTCCGGTCGAGTCCGCTATAAGGACGCCGCCGTATCTTTCGAGCTTCTCCTTTGCGTCGATGTAAGTGAGCTGCTGATGTGCATAGAGGGTCTTGAGGAGCTTTTCCTCTCTTTCCACGATGCTCGCTTTATAGGTCTCGTAGAGCGCCTTCGCTACGACCTCGTAGGGGCTCCACGTGGTTACGTAGTTGCTCAGCATATCTAAGAATTCTCGTTTGAAATCTCGGGCGGTGCTCCATTGCTCCAGAAACCATTCGCATAATTCTTGGACGACTTCCCTGTCGGTGTTGATCATGTTGAGTTCTCTGTTAGAGATTAGGCCGCCGTAGGTGAAGGTGCTGCTTCCAACGACCCCAACACCTCTTTTCACTTCTTTTAGAGTGGGCGACGTCGCGATGAATGCCTTGCCGTGGAAGAATCTGCCCTCGATGATTCTTACTTGGCGTTTTTCGTCTCTAAAGTACTGGATCGCTTGTTGGAGGAGCTTGAAGTATTTCGGGTCGTCCTCGTACTCTTCTAGTTCTCTTAGTATCTCATCCTCCCATTTGATGGCCTCGGTTGGTTCCCTGCCCAGCAATAGCATCATGGGTTTGTCTCCCAGTCCCTCTGCTATTGCTCCGTAGCCCCTGATGTTGAAGTAGGCAGACGCTATCGCTATCTCATGAAGGTCTGCGAACTCGCGGTTGAGTACGTCGGCCAGCTTCTCCCTCTTGTTATCGATTATCTTCGTCATCAGTCTCCACCTCCACAGTCTTCAGCTCTTCCTCGCGTAGTGGTCTACCTGCTTTAATCAAGCGGTCTTCGACGACTTCGACGAAGGCCTTGTGAAGCTCGTCGACGAGGCGGTCGAGTTCTTTCTCATCAAATCCGAGGGCCCGCAGAACCGCCTTATCCAGCTCACGCCTATCGGGTTGCTTAACCTCTTGATGATATGGAAGCGGTCTTCTAGAGAAGAAAAATTCCTCATTGAAGTTTATATTTAGCTCTGATAAATTAGGCACTGGCATATTCTGATAGTCTTCAACTTTAATATCGGTGGCACCTCCACCAAGTCTTCTGCACAATAATTCAACCGTCAGTAGAAACAAAGTGGAATTGAGATATTTCCAAATCTGTAATGAGTAGCGATGATAAAGTCCATAAAGTCTCGCATCATATAATATCGGTTTTCTGCTATATGCAATATATGCTACATTCATCCATGACATAGGTAATAGGACATGAGCGGGTTCGAAATCAGGCAGTTTATACCACGGTTGCCTCCCCTTACATGTAGGTCGCTTATGGTAGCCTTTGCTGACTCCCCATTCAATATATCTCCTTGCAAACTTGCCTGGATTCGTTGTATAGAGACATAGGGTGTTGACCGCTTTAATCAGATAGCTTCTTATCTGTTTAGGGCTTCTCAATATTGGCCTCACGTCATTTTTATCAATTACAAATCTTTCTCCACCCTCGTTCTTTATGTATATGAGTCCTTGTTGTCTTAGTTCTTCTGCTGTCCTGGCCTTTACCCCCCATTCATGAAATTTCTTGGGATTCGCCAAGTAATCGGCCTCATACAGATGAGTGACGTCTTTCATGTAGAAGAACTCGTTAGCACCGGTTTTAATTCCAAACCTTATCTCGGCGAATTCCTTCAACTTGTGAGTCAGCTTGGGCAGTAGCACCTCCTCGAAGAATCTGGGCGCTCTTAGATAGTACCATTTCCCGGGGGCGAGCTTTCCACGCTCAATGGATTTGTAATTCCGAACGCGTGGCTCACCATATTTCTCGAGATAGATGAACTGGATGGGATGAGATGGAGGTAGTTCATCCCTCTTTAGGATTGTGATCACAGTGTTGACGTCGGCATGGAAACTCCTCATTCTTTGGCCAATTATTGCGACGATGTGTGGTTTAAGAGCCCCCTGCAGTGTGACGCCATATCCAACTTCAAGCCACTTGTCAGAGGTTATGAGCGCCGCAACTCCCCTAGGCCTTAACAGGCGCAGCGCTCTCACCATGAAGTAGGCGTAAATGTCAGATGTCTTGTCCAGTGTATAGGTCGAGACGTAATACTCTTTCTTCTCCTTTGTTAACTTCTCCTGCCTAACGTATGGTGGATTCATGACTATGATATCAGCAAGCGATGGCATGTAAAACTCAACAGGCGGCCCAGAGACGATCGTCAGCCCAGTCTTCTTCACAAAGTCCTTCTGGAGCTCCTCGATCCTCCTTCTCAAAGCATTCTTCTTTTCAGGATCATGCTCGTTGAGGTATTTCGCCTTAACAGCCTCAATCTCCTCAACGAAGGCCCTATACTCCGCATCTCCTAAGAATTCATCCAGAACCCATTGAATACCCTTAGGTACCTCCAGTGAATCCGAGATAGTCACAATGTTTACATCAAGATTCGGCAAAGGTTCGGGTTCCTTCTGATCGACTATGAGAGAGAGCCAAATCCTGAGCCTGGCGATCTCGACCGCCTCGCCCTCAATATCGAAGCCATAGAGATTCGGTATAATCTTCCTCTTGTATTGCTCTAGATCAGTCTTCCAGCCCACCGCCTCCTCGACTTCCTGAATGAGCTGGAGAATCGCTTGCATCATAACGACTAGAAAACCACCAGAGCCAACGGCTGGATCCAGGACCTTTAGAGACAACAACTTCTCTCTAAACTCCCGTATTTCCTTCTCATTTCTACGCTGCTTCAACTTGGCAACATACTCCTCTAATCCATCGACGAACCTCATCTCACCGTTAGGACCACTCTCAACTCTATCCTCCAGGCCAAGCCAGACTGCAAGGGCCCTCCTACACATGAAACCGATCTCATTCACTGGAGTGTAGT
>JANXED010000020.1 GCA_025058175.1 Candidatus Calditenuaceae archaeon
CTCGGCGAGCTCGGACAGGGACTGCAGGGCGCGACCGTGAAGCTGATCGTAGGCGGTAACGTCATCGCAACTGGCACGGCAGACGCCGCTGGTGCTGTGACCTTCGAGAGGCTGGCCCCGAGGGCATACGACGTCGAGGCGCTCTACAAGGGCTACTCCGGCAGGGCTTCCGTCTCGCTCGAGGCTCTCAGGCGTGGAGACGTGGTCGAGATTAGGCTACCGGTCTACGTGGAGCTGCTCGGCATACCAATGTCGCTCGCGACCCTGTTGGCGCTCCTGATCGGCCTGATACTGCTGGTGATCGTGCTGGCGGTCATCATCAGCGAATACCGCTGGTGGAGAGGAAGGAGGCTCGGAGTCTACGCTCCTCCGCCCCCGAAGGCGCCCGCAAAGTGAGTTTTTCAGGAAATCCCTCAAACCCTTTTTTACGTTTCTTTTCGGTCCACTGAATTCCCATCGCGAACCCTCTCAGGCTCATCTACACCGACCGAAGAACTCCTCGTAATTCCCAGGGTAACCCGATCAGCTCTATTCGGGAAAACACTTTAGTTGAAGCTGGGGTCCAGAGAGCAGGGATGGATTACAGACATACGGTTTCAGCCGCGCTGGCACTGGTAATACTCGCGTCCCTGCAGGTCGCTTTCGCCCAAGAGTTCCGTCCCAACTGCGTCCTGAGCCCCGTTCCCGAGGGCGATCAGGTCCGGTTCGTGAGGGAGGGGTCAACGGAGGAGTGGTGCTCCGGTGAGTTAGTCGGGCCCGAGTACAGCGGCGAGACCGAGACCGTCCTGATAAGGCTTAGCGGCCTCGAGAGGCAGGTCGGGTACCTGGTCAAGATCGAGGTGGAGGTCAGCCACGCGAGGTACCTCGCGGCGAGATACTTCGTCGGATACGGCCCCGCGAGCGGAGGGATTTTCAACTCAGTCGACGACGTGATAAGGCCCGGAGAGAGGAAGACGGCGCGGTTCGAGTACTATGTGAGCTTTGGCGAATCTGGCGACCTCCTGGTGATGGCCAGCAGCATCTCTTTCAGGGACACCCCTGCAGTCCTGAACTACTCGGTGAGGGCCTCCGCGGTCACCGTCCTCGACGCGCCGGTGATCACCGTGAAGGATAGCCGGGGCCAGGTCAAGTCCACCGTAACGACCAACTGGGGAGACGCCCCCAACGACCCCTATCAGGTAACGGATGCGACAGCAGGACTTCTCCCTCAGCTCAAGGTCGGCGAGGTCATAGAGCTCTCGGGCTTCCTGAGTCAACGTTACGCGCAGCAGGGCGCGAGACCGGCCTTCTTCTTCAGCAGGGACACCACGGACGTCTACACGCTCAGGGTCGAGAGGGTTCCGAACTCGAGGTTGAACGTAACGGTCGTCCCGCTGGACCCCACCGCTAGGCTCACGGTCGTCATCAGGACGAGGGACGGGTTCCCGATCAACTCGACGACCGGAAAGCCCGGAGAGCCTGTCAACGTCGGGATGATGATCACGGAGCTGATGAGGGACGACACGGTGATCTTGGAGGTCTCGCTCAGGGAGCTCAAGGGCTTCAGCACGGGTTACCGGATGTCCGCGAGGCTAGTCGAGCCTCCTCCCAAGCCCCAGCTCCCCCAGCACATGACCCTGCCGATGCCCGAGTCGCAGGTCAGGTCTCTGGTCCTCGGGATCTCGGTCGCGATAATCTCCGCGGTCGTCGTCTCGGCGTTCGTCGGGAGGAGGAAGCGGACGAGGATGTACTACGCCGGGTGGTAGCGGAGGCCCGACGACGTTCCTGATTTACTTATAAGTAGGGTTAGGATTGCTTGAGCTGGAAGGAGATGGCTGCCGAGCTCAAGAAAGAGATCCTGAGGCTCCTCAAGGAGGACCTGGAGTTCAGGTACGCGGTAGCAGGCCTCCTAGGCCTCGAGGAGGTACTGAGGAGGCTCGACAGGATCGAGGAGAACATCTTCAGGCTCTGGGAGGAGATCAGGGCACTCAGAGAGGAGACAAGAAAGCTCTGGGAGAACCAGGAGAAGCTATGGCAGGAGGTCAAGTCGCTCAGAGAGGGCCAAGAGA
>JANXED010000021.1 GCA_025058175.1 Candidatus Calditenuaceae archaeon
TGGTGACATCTTTCAATCCTCTTCGTGAGGTTCTTCATTGACTCTATCACAACCCTAGCACTCGCCTTCAAAACTTTTCAATCCTCTTCGTGAGGTTCCGCCGTGCGAGCTGTGTTGTTGCGCGGCCCAGCCGGCGTCTTTCAATCCTCTTCGTGAGGTTCACAGCGAAGGCTCTCGGTTTTGAACCATTCTACGCAGACCTTTCAATCCTCTTCGTGAGGTTCGCGGAAGACTCGATAGACGACTTGAGTCCGCAAGCAAAACAACTTTCAATCCTCTTCGTGAGGTTCGGGGGCACGAGGAGCGTGCTTAAGAACGCTTCTAAGTCCGCCTTTCAATCCTCTTCGTGAGGTTCAGCCACGTGACGCGGATCTTATCGCCTTTCGCCAAATCACTCTTTCAATCCTCTTCGTGAGGTTCGCGATCCGGCATGTCTCGTTAGGCGCGGATTATGAACGTACTTTCAATCCTCTTCGTGAGGTTCGAAAGTCCTCAGCCAGATGCTGAAGAATAGCAAAATCCCTCTTTCAATCCTCTTCGTGAGGTTCTCATACTCGACCTGTCGCTTTTCGGGATTCCAAATGAGCCCTTTCAATCCTCTTCGTGAGGTTCGCCGCACGTCCTCACCGCGTGGCGGTCGTCTCTTTCCGCTTCCTTTCAATCCTCTTCGTGAGGTTCAGAGCGCGATGATGAAGAAGACTGGCTCGCTAGATGATGAGCCTTTCAATCCTCTTCGTGAGGTTCCGAGGGGGATTGATTGGAAGGTGCATCAAGATTGAGCCTGTCTTTCAATCCTCTTCGTGAGGTTCGCCGCGGTCTCGCGCGAGCTTTTGCGCAATCTGCGGGGGCTCTTTCAATCCTCTTCGTGAGGTTCGAATTCCTCACGCGACGACAGACGGTCGAGGAGTTTGAGCTTTCAATCCTCTTCGTGAGGTTCACCTTGGTGAATGCTCAGCGGGGGTTTGTTGATGTACGTCTTTCAATCCTCTTCGTGAGGTTCTCGGAATTGCGGCCCTCCTCCTCGCGACTCTATTCGCATTTCCTTTCAATCCTCTTCGTGAGGTTCACAACTGTACATAGATACCATCCAAGCCGGCCTCAGAAAACCTTTCAATCCTCTTCGTGAGGTTCAGCGCGCTTTCGCCGCGGCGCACGGGCCGGCTCATGAACTCGTCTTTCAATCCTCTTCGTGAGGTTCTTTAAATACTTGCACGGTTGCACGGTTTGCACGGTTTTCTTTCAATCCTCTTCGTGAGGTTCCTCGAGCACGTCGCCGCGGATCGGGCCGTGGGGACGGCACTTTCAATCCTCTTCGTGAGGTTCAGAATGAAAAGCCGCACGAGAAAATACGATATCTGTTGAGCCCTTTCAATCCTCTTCGTGAGGTTCTGATGGGATCGTGAACGCTGTACGAGGAGCTTTCGAGCTTTCAATCCTCTTCGTGAGGTTCGATGTCATCAAGCTTCAACTCGAGTAAGTCGAAAATATCAAACTTTCAATCCTCTTCGTGAGGTTCTTGTTGTTTGCGAAGACGATGTTAGTGACCTCAGAAGAGTCCACTTTCAATCCTCTTCGTGAGGTTCCGCTGTAAAGCTCCGTATAGTGCGGACTGATCAATTCAAAAACTTTCAATCCTCTTCGTGAGGTTCTCGCGAGAAAACGGCCCTCGTCCACGACGATGTAGGTGGCTCTTTCAATCCTCTTCGTGAGGTTCTCTGAAAATTATGGCGGGCGAGTCGCTTCTAGAAAACAACTTTCAATCCTCTTCGTGAGGTTCGACTGACGTAGCGTCGCTGAAACGATGAGCGTCGTCGTGCGTCTTTCAATCCTCTTCGTGAGGTTCTAAGATGCGATGCTCGATCTCTCGCGCACCGACCTTCTTCTTTCAATCCTCTTCGTGAGGTTCCCCGTCGATTGACTATGAGTATGATGAAGATCTAATTACACTTTCAATCCTCTTCGTGAGGTTCATAAACAATATGTCTGTCGTACGCGATGAGGTCAGTGTATGCGCTTTCAATCCTCTTCGTGAGGTTCCG
>JANXED010000022.1 GCA_025058175.1 Candidatus Calditenuaceae archaeon
TCTTCGTGAGGTTCTCCGGCGAGCCACTCAAGTTTGCGGAATGGCACAGTGCCCTTTCAATCCTCTTCGTGAGGTTCCGTGAAATTGTGATCCTGTGATCAAGAATGCTAACGAGTTAACTTTCAATCCTCTTCGTGAGGTTCCGCCAGAACCGGCTGACTCCCCGGCGTTCCTGCAGGGTGTTCTTTCAATCCTCTTCGTGAGGTTCTCATTACGACGCAGCAGTGAAACTTTTCATGCCGGAGCCGGCTTTCAATCCTCTTCGTGAGGTTCGTGGAATAGGTTTTTTAGATCGGGCATGCGCCTATGAGTGCCACTTTCAATCCTCTTCGTGAGGTTCCGCTTGTGCGAGCTTTTGTCATCAAGTACGACGACGATTGCTTTCAATCCTCTTCGTGAGGTTCCGATGAGATCACGAGCGTGGCCGAAGGGCTGAAAAAATTCTTTCAATCCTCTTCGTGAGGTTCTTAGTCGAAGAGCGCTATTATAGCGCGTCTCGCAGACTTTCAATCCTCTTCGTGAGGTTCATAAAATCTATTATTGATGGGATCGTGAACGCTGTACACTTTCAATCCTCTTCGTGAGGTTCTCCAGCCGCGCGCGTACGGATCGTATGGGCTCTTCGCACTTTCAATCCTCTTCGTGAGGTTCGTGTCCGCTCCCGCGGGATTCCCGCTCCCCCCCGAGCCCGCTTTCAATCCTCTTCGTGAGGTTCCAGGGCGCTAGCGAGCTCGCTTGGGGTCATGCGCGCTTCACCCTTTCAATCCTCTTCGTGAGGTTCAGCGGTTCAATCGACGCGTCAACATGCGCGAAGTGGTGCTCACTTTCAATCCTCTTCGTGAGGTTCTTCAGCCTGCTGCGCGATGATCTCGAGCCGGCGAAGGCTTTCAATCCTCTTCGTGAGGTTCGCCCTGATGACTTGCTCGAAGTCGAGCGCTGGTTTTTGCTTTCAATCCTCTTCGTGAGGTTCGATGAAATCGTCTCCACGAGTCGAAATTTCGCGTTTCTCTTTCAATCCTCTTCGTGAGGTTCACAGCCCAACATCATATCATAGCAAAGACCAGATTATAAACTTTCAATCCTCTTCGTGAGGTTCCGGGTCGGACGGATGGCGCGAAAATATCGCATCAGCGACGTCTTTCAATCCTCTTCGTGAGGTTCGGCGCTTGACGAGAACGCGCGAAAGGCTGAGATTTTGAGACTTTCAATCCTCTTCGTGAGGTTCCGAAACTAAAATTCGAGCAGGAGCGATCCGGCATGTCTCGTTCTTTCAATCCTCTTCGTGAGGTTCTTTTATTCCCCTAGCCGTTTCCCTTACAGCGGCCCTTCTCCTTTCAATCCTCTTCGTGAGGTTCTGAGATCACGAGCGTGGCTGAAGGGCTCAAAAAATTCTTTCAATCCTCTTCGTGAGGTTCAGTCCAGCGTTGGGCCCTTCTACCGCGCTGGGTCTTGAGACTTTCAATCCTCTTCGTGAGGTTCATAAAGCAGCTAGACGGCTCGACGTTGACCTCATCGCTGCCTTTCAATCCTCTTCGTGAGGTTCATAAGATGCGATGCTCGATCTCTCGCGCACCGACTTTTTTCTTTCAATCCTCTTCGTGAGGTTCCCGCTGCAGTAACAGGTTATCCGATGGGGTTCAGGCTGCTTTCAATCCTCTTCGTGAGGTTCAATTCGTGCCCCGCGCTACTGACTGCATGATCTGCAGTGCCTTTCAATCCTCTTCGTGAGGTTCTCGTGACGCGACCTGAGCGCGAGACGGTCACATATTTGTACTTTCAATCCTCTTCGTGAGGTTCGTGAACGTTCTCTGATTTCGCGTCCTCAAGACCGGCATGCGCTTTCAATCCTCTTCGTGAGGTTCTAAATACGTGCACGGTTGCACGGTTTGCACGATAGCTGAAGCTTTCAATCCTCTTCGTGAGGTTCTACGCACGCGGCTGGAAATATTGCTCAGTGTGCGTCGAACTTTCAATCCTCTTCGTGAGGTTCCGCCGTTCAACCGTTC
>JANXED010000023.1 GCA_025058175.1 Candidatus Calditenuaceae archaeon
GATAAGCCCCACGGAACCTCACGAAGAGGATTGAAAGAACGGAGAAGTTCAAGAACGTCTACACAGCGGGGGGCGAGAGAACCTCACGAAGAGGATTGAAAGACACTCACGGTCACCTCGCTCGTGGAAAAGTCCCGCGTCGGAACCTCACGAAGAGGATTGAAAGATCGAGGTTCTCGCGAGCGGAGTCGATGCTATAGTTGAGAAGAACCTCACGAAGAGGATTGAAAGTAAATATTGAATTGCGCGGTCTTAGTCGATATGTGGAGGCGCGGAACCTCACGAAGAGGATTGAAAGTACAAATTTGTATCTAAGAATGAAAAAGCTCACGATGCTAGGAACCTCACGAAGAGGATTGAAAGTGAAGGGAGTAGGGGGAGGGGCCCTCCCCCCTCCAGTCCTGGGAACCTCACGAAGAGGATTGAAAGAATCTTCGTTACCTGCTCTTTGAGCCAGGCGAAAATCGATTCAGAACCTCACGAAGAGGATTGAAAGGGACTGGAGGAGGGCCCTCGTCGCACGAGAAGGGCCCTTGAACCTCACGAAGAGGATTGAAAGGATGAGCCGTGTAACCTCGCAGCGTCGCGCCGTTTCGGCCGCAGAACCTCACGAAGAGGATTGAAAGGCGCGTGATAGATCACGCACGCGCTTCAGCTATCATGTAGAACCTCACGAAGAGGATTGAAAGTCTTCACGTGCGCGAGAGGGCCAGGCAGGCCGCCCAGAAGCGAACCTCACGAAGAGGATTGAAAGAATACGAGGTATTGGATTCGTGGGGTTTTATCGTATTCGTTGAACCTCACGAAGAGGATTGAAAGTCGTCTCATCGACCGCGTCGGGTCTAAACCGTACCTGCCACCGAACCTCACGAAGAGGATTGAAAGAAGAAAATCTCAATCGTCTCGATCGTCTCGCACGTCGCACACGGAACCTCACGAAGAGGATTGAAAGAGAAGCTAACATCACGGTCATCGAGAGCGCGGAGCTAGGAACCTCACGAAGAGGATTGAAAGTTGGAAAATATGCAGAGCCCTCGTCAACAAATTCAGCGAACCTCACGAAGAGGATTGAAAGCGAGGGATGCAGCCGTGGCGAGGAAAATCGCCGCGTTTAAGAACCTCACGAAGAGGATTGAAAGAGCTCGATCACGGTCTGGACTAACCCGACTACAGCCCCGGGAACCTCACGAAGAGGATTGAAAGCGTTCGTAGAATTTGCTCTAGCTCGTGACCCTGTAAAACGCGGAACCTCACGAAGAGGATTGAAAGATCCCCGACGTCGGCGCGCCTCTCCTCGTATTCCACGCAGAGAACCTCACGAAGAGGATTGAAAGCCGCTCGAACTCATCGTGACTCTGGTGATGTATGCTTCCGAGAACCTCACGAAGAGGATTGAAAGCGTTACTCTGCGTGACGTTCACCACGACCGAGATCCCGCCCACCACGAACCTCACGAAGAGGATTGAAAGAGTAGATCCGCTGTTGGACGAGAAGCCAACGTTGGCGGGGAACCTCACGAAGAGGATTGAAAGTGCATGTCGCGTGCGGGCAGAGCTCGCTCGGTGATGTCCGCGAACCTCACGAAGAGGATTGAAAGATCGGATAGCCTGTTGTCGTGGTCGTCGTCTCACAGGACACGAACCTCACGAAGAGGATTGAAAGGGTCAACAAAATATAGTATCACCTCGTTTAACGTCTCAACCCACGGAACCTCACGAAGAGGATTGAAAGGTCCATGCTGCCGCTATTATCGAGAATCAACAAGACACTCTGAACCTCACGAAGAGGATTGAAAGTACTACCCAGGCGGTCGGCTTCTGTATTTGATTGCGCCGCGAAGAACCTCACGAAGAGGATTGAAAGATGTCACCAGCAGACTCCGCATAGATGTCGGTAATGTACCAGGAACCTCATGA
>JANXED010000024.1 GCA_025058175.1 Candidatus Calditenuaceae archaeon
AGAACCTCACGAAGAGGATTGAAAGCGGTGTGTGCGAGTGTTATAACGCTGCCGCTCTTCAGAACCTCACGAAGAGGATTGAAAGTCATCGTCGGTCGTGACGTTGACGCAAAGATCGTGCGAGGAACCTCACGAAGAGGATTGAAAGCAAGCAGGAGAGGCAATGGCTCGAGCAGTGGGCCGCGCTGAACCTCACGAAGAGGATTGAAAGAGTATAGTCGTGACAGATCAACAAAATACGCTCCGGGTGAACCTCACGAAGAGGATTGAAAGTTGTTTTCCAGAAGCGCCTCGCCCGCCACAATCTTCAGGAACCTCACGAAGAGGATTGAAAGTCACGCGTGAAGTGCAGTGTCGCTTCATCCGTGACCGCGGAGAACCTCACGAAGAGGATTGAAAGTCGGTCGACGAGCTCCGTGAGTGGCGAGCCCTGCTCCTCGAACCTCACGAAGAGGATTGAAAGCGAGTTCGTGACGAGACACGTTGATGCTATTTTGTTAAAGGAACCTCACGAAGAGGATTGAAAGCTGTTGTAGCTTCAGCTGCTGCTGCAGACAAGCATCATCTCGGAACCTCACGAAGAGGATTGAAAGGATAATTATTTGTTCGCCGAATTTATTGCAAAAGCGCAAGAACCTCACGAAGAGGATTGAAAGTCGCTGCGATGCGCCCCACCTTCAGCCGGAGCCCCGCCGAACCTCACGAAGAGGATTGAAAGTCGCGTGAGGAATTCGCGCCACGTGGGCACGAGCGGCACTGAACCTCACGAAGAGGATTGAAAGTGCAGACTTACCGACTTACAGAAGAGGATCTCGAGAATGAGGAACCTCACGAAGAGGATTGAAAGTGGTGCAATCGTCGACTCCGCTGTCGTGGCTTGAGTCCGCGCGAACCTCACGAAGAGGATTGAAAGGAAACGCAAAGACACGGTCACGCGAGGAGAACGGCGGCCCTGAACCTCACGAAGAGGATTGAAAGAGTTTTCGTCACGACGCGCGCCGAAAACCGTGCAAACCGTGCAAGAACCTCACGAAGAGGATTGAAAGCATGCTGTAAGATCTACACGGCGTAAGCTGAGTAGAAATGCCCGAACCTCACGAAGAGGATTGAAAGGAACTCATCTCTACTGTTTATACAATTGAAGAGAACGTGAGGAACCTCACGAAGAGGATTGAAAGCGCGACCGCCCTCGTGGAGCCCGCATGGCTCTTCAAAAACGAACCTCACGAAGAGGATTGAAAGCCGCTTCAGAGATTTTGCTATTCTTCACCATCTGGCTGAGGAACCTCACGAAGAGGATTGAAAGTTCACACGATATGAACGACGTGAACCCGCGAGCGGTGGGTGCGGAACCTCACGAAGAGGATTGAAAGCGAGAAACTTCATTCGCAGTATGGTATAACAGCCTCTTCGAACCTCACGAAGAGGATTGAAAGCGTCGTCGTCCTCCTCGTCGTCGTCTTCGTCTTCACCCTGAACCTCACGAAGAGGATTGAAAGAATCAATCCCCCTCGCACGATCCACCACGTGTATCGAGAGAACCTCACGAAGAGGATTGAAAGATAATTGTCTTTTCTTCACTCAAACGTACGCTCAGCCGCGCAGAACCTCACGAAGAGGATTGAAAGTTCGCACTCTAACAAATGAGACAATGCCCTGAACATGCCGAACCTCACGAAGAGGATTGAAAGCCCATGACTGCGCGGCGAAGGCGAGGAGGAAAAAGGGAACCTCACGAAAAGGATTGAAAGTTTTGAAGGCGAGTGTTAGGGTTGTGATAGAGTCAATGAAGAACCTCACGAAGAGGATTGAAAGATGTCACCAGCAGACTCCGCATAGATGTCGGTAATGTACCAGGAACCTCA
>JANXED010000025.1 GCA_025058175.1 Candidatus Calditenuaceae archaeon
CATGAGGTTCCTGGTACATTACCGACATCTATGCGGAGTCTGCTGGTGACATCTTTCAATCCTCTTCGTGAGGTTCTAGCGGGACGAGGACGTTCTCCCACAACACTTTGATAGCGTCTTTCAATCCTCTTCGTGAGGTTCCGAGTCTGAGGGTCACGAGGGCCCTCGTCCTCCTCGCCACTTTCAATCCTCTTCGTGAGGTTCCACTATTTGCTCGTGAACCTCAACGCCGTCAACAGTTCTCGCTTTCAATCCTCTTCGTGAGGTTCCCGTGAAGCTGGTGAAGGTCGTCTGGCGTGAGGGTGATTTCTTTCAATCCTCTTCGTGAGGTTCCAACGTTAATTATCTTCCTAATCTCACCAGCGAATCTCTTCTTTCAATCCTCTTCGTGAGGTTCGCAGCTTGATGGCAAGGCTCGGCGGGCTGTGCGCTTTACAGCTTTCAATCCTCTTCGTGAGGTTCAGAAAAGCAAAAACAACTCCTCGAGAAACTTTATTCGCAGTACTTTCAATCCTCTTCGTGAGGTTCACGAGAGCGGGGTACCGAATATGATACAAACACAGATCCTTTCAATCCTCTTCGTGAGGTTCTTCGACTATGAACACAGAGTCGACGAGCTCTTTCGTCGTCACTTTCAATCCTCTTCGTGAGGTTCCACGAAACGGTTCAGCACGACCCGCACCAGTTCTCCCGTCTTTCAATCCTCTTCGTGAGGTTCTTATCGCGCGCGGCCATCGCGGGAAAATCAATTTTTGAGTTTCTTTCAATCCTCTTCGTGAGGTTCTTCTTCATCATCGCGCTCTCGCCCAAGCTCACGCGCCGGCTTTCAATCCTCTTCGTGAGGTTCGAAGAAACGCAGCTAGAGATCCCTCCCGCCCTCGTCGAAGACTTTCAATCCTCTTCGTGAGGTTCTAGAAGCATGAAATCTGAGTCGATGAGCAAAGCGTGAGCTTTCAATCCTCTTCGTGAGGTTCGCGAGAGAGCTCTTTCGCGAGCGCGGGTCGCTTATGATCTTTCAATCCTCTTCGTGAGGTTCCTTCGTAGCCTTGTCGTCGACCGCGGGATTCGGACTTCCCCCCCTTTCAATCCTCTTCGTGAGGTTCGATGCTGCTAATCCAGACGGCGGCGCTTTATTAGCGACGTTCTTTCAATCCTCTTCGTGAGGTTCACTTTTCCGGCTTCAGCGTGCAGGGCTCCTAGTGATATATCGCTTTCAATCCTCTTCGTGAGGTTCGTCGTCTGCGGCGTGGGTTTTGCGGGTCGACGTTTGGTCTTTCAATCCTCTTCGTGAGGTTCCGACCACCGCAGTAACAGGCTATCCGATTGGCTTTAGATTGCGACCTTTCAATCCTCTTCGTGAGGTTCTAGTATATGAGAGATACCACGGTGGGTCGGAAAGGACTGCTTTCAATCCTCTTCGTGAGGTTCGCCATTGGTAGCCGCTGGGGTAAAGTTCTTCGAAACGCCACAACTTTCAATCCTCTTCGTGAGGTTCGTCGGGTTAGTCCAGACCGTAACCGCGCCAGGTAAGCTCCTTTCAATCCTCTTCGTGAGGTTCTTCATCATCGAGCTCACGCGCTGGTGGCGATTCGGCGCAACTTTCAATCCTCTTCGTGAGGTTCTCCACCGACGCAGGAGGCACGGCCGCGCATGCCGGTCTTGCTTTCAATCCTCTTCGTGAGGTTCCGTGAAACGGTTCAGCACGACCCGCACCAGCTCCCCGGTCTTTCAATCCTCTTCGTGAGGTTCCTCACGGCCGTGCTCGAGCTTTTGTGGGGCGGCAATAGTTTCCTTTCAATCCTCTTCGTGAGGTTCTCTGTTTTTAATCGCGAGGGCCTCCACGAC
>JANXED010000026.1 GCA_025058175.1 Candidatus Calditenuaceae archaeon
TTGGCTCGTCGAGGCGTGGGGAGCGGAAATTCGGCTCGGAACCTCACGAAGAGGATTGAAAGAGCTAGCGCGCGTGTTACGTGCGTTCTATCGTTGACCGAACCTCACGAAGAGGATTGAAAGACTTAAAATTCAAGCGGGCTTGGGCATGGCCGGCCGATGAACCTCACGAAGAGGATTGAAAGCAAGCTCTTATTAGAACAAGAGCAGCTCACGATCCCCGCCGCGGAACCTCACGAAGAGGATTGAAAGCCATCGCGGCTGGGATTAAGCTGAGAGACTGAAGCGCGGAACCTCACGAAGAGGATTGAAAGGACAATAACATCGCGGAGTCCCCAAATATCGCAAATTTAGAACCTCACGAAGAGGATTGAAAGAATGGAGAAGTTCAAGAACGTCTAAGCCGCCACGGCTGGGGAACCTCACGAAGAGGATTGAAAGAGAAGGTGCGTAATAGCTTGCCCGGCTCGCATTTGGATGAGAACCTCACGAAGAGGATTGAAAGTTTTTTGATAAAACGCGCACACAAAACGTGCTGAAAGCTCTCGGAACCTCACGAAGAGGATTGAAAGAAGAACACGACGCGATTTTCAGGGAAACGCACGAAATAATAGGAACCTCACGAAGAGGATTGAAAGAATGCGATCATAAAACGCGAAATAGATTCTCTTTACTTCTTGAGAACCTCACGAAGAGGATTGAAAGGACCCCTTGACTTTGCTTCACGAGCTCGTTCACGTGGCGAACCTCACGAAGAGGATTGAAAGGTTCAGTTATGGCGTTTCGAAGAACTTTACCCCAACCGGAACCTCACGAAGAGGATTGAAAGCGACGCCCGCGCTGCATCTCTAGCACTTTGACTTGAAGAACCTCACGAAGAGGATTGAAAGGAGCGAGAGCGACAATCTACAGTATAGTATAATGAAGAACCTCACGAAGAGGATTGAAAGGTACACCCTGTTCTGCCGTGCGAGCAGGATTGGTGTGTTAGAACCTCACGAAGAGGATTGAAAGGTCCATACTACCGCTGTTGTCGAGAATTAGAATGACACTCTCTGAACCTCACGAAGAGGATTGAAAGTTTCTCTTGACGAAGCGGCTAAGATATTAAAACGAATGAGAACCTCACGAAGAGGATTGAAAGAAAAGATGCGCGGTATTTCGAAGCTCATTCTGTAGTTCTGGAACCTCACGAAGAGGATTGAAAGAACGAATATGATAAAACCCCACGAATCCAATATCTTGTATGAACCTCACGAAGAGGATTGAAAGGATTTTGTCATAGTCATAGATCGTTAGAACCAAGTCGTCGAACCTCACGAAGAGGATTGAAAGCGAATGGTCGGAGCGGGCTCAGACCAAAGAGCTCGTTGTTGAACCTCACGAAGAGGATTGAAAGAATGGAGGTCATCTGAGAATCGATGACGATCCGGCGTCTGAGAACCTCACGAAGAGGATTGAAAGATTAAGCTTGTGTGTATCTTAACACCCCGGCGCTTGAGAACCTCACGAAGAGGATTGAAAGCAATAGAGTGTCGCAGCGCATCGATGCCGCTTTCGAGGAAGAACCTCACGAAGAGGATTGAAAGTTACTAGTATAGTCGTGACAGATCAACAAAATACGCTCCGGGTGAACCTCACGAAGAGGATTGAAAGTTTGCATATCAGGAGCAGGTCCTCCGTGATGATTCGAGAACCTCACGAAGAGGATTGAAAGATGTCACCAGCAGACTCCGCATAGATGTCGGTAATGTACCAGGAACCTCA
>JANXED010000027.1 GCA_025058175.1 Candidatus Calditenuaceae archaeon
GAAGAGGATTGAAAGTCGCTCTCGTCTGCGAGGATCCGACCGCCTGCGCCCACGGAACCTCACGAAGAGGATTGAAAGCGGTACAAAAGACCCCGCACGGCGTGCATCTCTACTTTTTCAGAACCTCACGAAGAGGATTGAAAGATTATTCCCATGGGCACGATCCACCACGCGTAACGAGACGAACCTCACGAAGAGGATTGAAAGGTCCCGCTGTGGCGTTTTGAAGAACTTTACCCCAACGGGAACCTCACGAAGAGGATTGAAAGTCGTATTTGTCACGAGTAACGTGTGACGAGCGAGAATTTATACGAACCTCACGAAGAGGATTGAAAGCGACCAGCTCCGCGCTCTCGATGACCGTGATGTTAGCTTCTGGGAACCTCACGAAGAGGATTGAAAGCGTAGTTGATGATGTCGATCAGATCGTCAAGTACTTTGCTCGAACCTCACGAAGAGGATTGAAAGTGCCCAAGCCCGCTTGAATTTTAAGTTGAGATGTTTTCTGAACCTCACGAAGAGGATTGAAAGTGCTAGCATTACAACGTCGCGGGAGCGACAATCTACATTATACGAACCTCACGAAGAGGATTGAAAGTCGATTGCTGCATTTGTTTTATTTTTTCAGCAGCTTCGAACCTCACGAAGAGGATTGAAAGTGCGCCGTGATCACGACCGAGACTCCACCGATCAAGCCCGGAACCTCACGAAGAGGATTGAAAGTCGTCGGTCCATCGCGCGCGCGGCGTGTAGTCTTTGACTCCGAGAACCTCACGAAGAGGATTGAAAGCGCGCTCGTGGCGTCGAATTCGATGCTCAAGCTCGTGATGAACCTCACGAAGAGGATTGAAAGTACTCAGTCTGAATGCGGCCTGGTCCCACGGCGAGGTGAAGAACCTCACGAAGAGGATTGAAAGTCTTAGGATCTCAGCTTTCCGCGCGTTCTCGTCGAGCGCCTGAACCTCACGAAGAGGATTGAAAGTCGCGCTTTCTGGGTCTTATCGACCCACGATGAGCCCTGAACCTCACGAAGAGGATTGAAAGTGAACTTGTCTCCGCGCCCGCAAAAATCGCGGGCGTCTCGGCGAACCTCACGAAGAGGATTGAAAGTGGCACAGGCTCATCACGCGGGGGCCCTCGCGGTTCATCAGAACCTCACGAAGAGGATTGAAAGGACTCCTCCACGCTCACCTCCTCCCAGAAAACGCGCGGGAACCTCACGAAGAGGATTGAAAGTGTCCGGTGAAAAAGTGAAGGTCACGCGGCGCGAAAACTATCGAACCTCACGAAGAGGATTGAAAGCATTCGGTGGGCTGTTCTTTTTGCAGCAGATCGCGCTGAACCTCACGAAGAGGATTGAAAGGTCTGACATTGACGTCGCGTGTGATGTGATAGTCATCTATGAACCTCACGAAGAGGATTGAAAGAACATTACGACGCGACAGTGAAACTTTTCATGCCGGAGCCGGAACCTCACGAAGAGGATTGAAAGCGCTCCTAATCGCTTGAGCCGTTCTCTCAAGTATCCGGTGAACCTCACGAAGAGGATTGAAAGTGACTCTGACGTCCGCTACTTTCATGAGATCAGCGATGAGAACCTCACGAAGAGGATTGAAAGAGGCGCATGCGGTCAGACCCCTCGCCGAGGCCCTCTCGGAACCTCACGAAGAGGATTGAAAGTGTGAGAGAAGAGGGGGAGGGGCCCTCCCCCCTTTTGATCACGAACCTCAC
>JANXED010000028.1 GCA_025058175.1 Candidatus Calditenuaceae archaeon
TCATGCCGTGAACAATCGCGAGGACTCTTTTGTCAAGGAACGCGATCTGCGAAAGGGCTAACAAGAATTTCGGATCGTCAGACCTTAGCAGGTAATCCGTGATCGCTATGAATGTCCTCTCCGGGGAGGGACTCTTGTCCTCCTCGACTGCACGGAGCAGAGGACTCGTTCTAGATGTCCGGGGTCTGTCGGGAGCTATCATTTGAAAGTCAAAGATAGGTTCCCTCTTAGCCAGCTTTTCGCGCGCTTCCTTTGCTTTGATTCTCGCTTCTAGCTGCTCGATGATCTGCGACAGCTCTTGCTGTGTTAGTGTGTTTTGATCTTTCAAGACCCCCACCTCATGAATATGAGTAGTATCAGGAGAACGATGCCGACGCCGAGCAGAGTCGCTATGAGTATCGTGCTCCACTTAATTTTCCGTGGCGGAGTTAACTCCCCTTTCGCTTCATAGATCCGCATCCCCCTCACGAGTATCTGAATGTCGCTGGTGTTCTGGACGAGATTGAGGGACTCATCTAGTAGCGATCGCAAAGTATTGACTTCAGCCTGATGGAGTTCAACCACTTTCTCCGACGCGAGTTTCGCTACCCTATTGAGTACTCCGATTGCCTGTTCAAGATTACCAAACGCGGGCAGACCCACTTCAGCTAGTCTGATCACTGCTCCGTGCCAGTCTGAGTCGTGCACAACTGCGACTGGGATCAGCTCCTGGCGTGGCTCGGTTTCCCTCCTCTTGAAGAGCATCAAGAAACGCCGCTCTATCACGTCGAGGGTATCTCTTTCAACGTATGTGAAGAAAGTCGCAGCGATGTCTCTCACCATCACTTTCGCAAAGAACCCGCGAAATAGGAGAACCTCACGAAGAGGATTGAAAGACCTGCGAGAACGCATGATAAGCCGCGGGCCTAGCCTCGGGAACCTCACGAAGAGGATTGAAAGCGCTCAGAGTCAATTGATTGATAGCGAATCGTAGCGAGGTCTACAGACGCTGGGTCAACAAAATACAGTATCACCTCGTTCAACGTCTCAACCCACGCGGGGTAGCGACGATAAGCCTCCGCCGTGGCGTCCTTCTCGAGCTCGAGAGGCCAGCCCAAATCCCGCAGCATCGCCCGTGCCTCGTCGGGCCTCACGAGCGGCGGGTTGTAAGCATCGCCGCGCGCAGCCCTGATGACCTGCTCGAAGTCGAGCACCGGCTTTTGCGGGACGCCCCAGTTGAACTCGACGCGCGCATCGAGTCCGTGTACTTTCAGTAAGACTGCATAAATGTCGTTCTCGATGATCTCTTTGATTCGTCGCTGAATCGTCGCGATCATAGTGTCTTGCAGCCGCTGCGCGATCTCCGCGCTAGCGTACGTGTATCCCGGCGTCGTGAACAGCCGCGGCGTGATGTTCATGAAATTAACTAGAACTAGTTTCTCGAAATACTCGAGCATCTCCGTGAACCTCACGCGCAAGTCTGTTGAAACGGGTATGATAGCTGTGTCAGCGTCTGTGATCAGATCAGAACCCGCCTCAAGATTCTCGAGAGCAGTTTTGAACTCTTCGAATTTCTCTTTTGTAAGACCTTTCACAACATAGATGTAGCGCTGCGAGTGTCGATTCCACATGCGCTCGATGCTCCTTTCCGTGCTCCACTTGAATTGGATCAGCGTAGAGAGCGGCCGCCCGCGCTGGTCGGCGCGCGTCTCCACGAACGGGCGGAGCGGG
>JANXED010000029.1 GCA_025058175.1 Candidatus Calditenuaceae archaeon
CGTGAGGTTCGTGATCAAAAGGGGGGAGGGCCCCTCCCCCTCTTCTCTCACACTTTCAATCCTCTTCGTGAGGTTCTTCACCACAGGGATGGAGACAATCTACATTATACTATAATGTCTTTCAATCCTCTTCGTGAGGTTCTGCCATCGCGAAGATCGCTAATGCTAAACGATAAAAAAATGACTTTCAATCCTCTTCGTGAGGTTCTTCTTCATCATCGCGCTCGCACCCACGCGCTGGTGGCGGTTCTTTCAATCCTCTTCGTGAGGTTCTTCGCGCCGAGCGCACCGAGCAAGAAGTGTCCGATCTCGTGCTTTCAATCCTCTTCGTGAGGTTCGTAGTCCTCGTGGTCTTCGTGCGGGGTGCCTCAAGTTGACCCCTTTCAATCCTCTTCGTGAGGTTCTTGCTCTAGCTCGTGACCCTGTAAAACGCGCAGAAGCGGTCTTTCAATCCTCTTCGTGAGGTTCCCTGACGCGGGTTCTGGAGCGGTAGGTGACTGACTTTTTGACTAGCCTTTCAATCCTCTTCGTGAGGTTCATCAATCCCCCAGGCACGATCCGCCACGTGTAACGAGACCACTTTCAATCCTCTTCGTGAGGTTCTTTTTCCATCTTCTATTCTGTCTCGCGCGCGCATGACAACACTTTCAATCCTCTTCGTGAGGTTCACGGAATCAAAAGCCATCGTCCTGAGAACCTCTAACGGCATCTTTCAATCCTCTTCGTGAGGTTCGTGCTGGACTTAGCTGCGGATCCCGTAACGGATCATAAAATCTTTCAATCCTCTTCGTGAGGTTCTTGCTTGACCCCGCTGCTGTAGAAGAAGACACGAGCATCTTTCAATCCTCTTCGTGAGGTTCAATAATCGTCCTCGCAAAACCACGGACTCGATTCGTGCGACTTTCAATCCTCTTCGTGAGGTTCCGCACGTCCTCACCGCGTGACCGTGTCTTTCTGCTTCCTTTCAATCCTCTTCGTGAGGTTCGTCGTGGCTTGAGTCCGCGCAAAAAGCGCGAATTGCCCCTTTCAATCCTCTTCGTGAGGTTCTTTGAGCCGCTCGCGCGCCGCATTTTCACGCGCCTCGTAGAGCTTTCAATCCTCTTCGTGAGGTTCCATCACATCAACACCAAAGAGCTCTTTCTCGACAAACCGTCTGCTTTCAATCCTCTTCGTGAGGTTCAGCAGAACCCGAAACTCATCGTCAGCAAACCGAAGCGCTTTCAATCCTCTTCGTGAGGTTCGCAGATCATGCAGTCAGTAGCGCGGGGCACGAATTACTACTTCTTTCAATCCTCTTCGTGAGGTTCTTCAGTGATAAAATGATGTTCATGGCGAAGCAATTGAACGCTTTCAATCCTCTTCGTGAGGTTCATAACTAAAGTTAAGGGCGATGAAGTTATTACAGTCATCTCTTTCAATCCTCTTCGTGAGGTTCATTCACCATCTTCTTCATCATCGCGCTCTTCAAGCTCACGCTTTCAATCCTCTTCGTGAGGTTCATTTTCAATAGACCAGCTCCTTGGAATGTCGAGGAGGCCACTTTCAATCCTCTTCGTGAGGTTCCGATCTGCTGCAAAAAGAACAGCCCGCCGAATGCAGCGGCCTTTCAATCCTCTTCGTGAGGTTCTACTCATCCACAAGGTGAACGAGTTGGAGACTCTGATCAAGTGATCACTTTCAATCCTCTTCGTGAGGTTCC